>NZ_JADYWS010000003.1:0-250563 GCF_015864715.1 Pseudoalteromonas sp. NZS71
GAGCGGTACACGAGGCTCGAACTCGTGACCTCGACCTTGGCAAGGTCGCGCTCTACCAACTGAGCTAGTACCGCATTTTTTATTTATTCAGTTATTTTACGTTGGTGCGCGACGAGTCGCGTTCAACATTCTAGCAACTGAGCTAGTACCGCACTTTAATTATGGATATAAAATGACCACAATAAAAACAACTCAAACACACTAACCCCGCGTGGGTTATCGTCTTGAGCGGGGCAGGATTCTACAATAATCCGATGTGTTTGCAAGCGTTTTTTACAAATTAAAGAAATTTTCTCTATAGACTTTTAATTCCATAATCGAATCTTTAATATCATCCAGAGCAAGATGCGAGCCTTTTTTGTTCACTTTTGCAAGAACTTCTGGTTTCCAGCGACGTGCTAATTCTTTAATAGTACTTACGTCAAGATTTCGGTAATGGAAAAAATCTTCAAGCTCGCGCATATATTTATTCATAAAGCGGCGATCTTGCCCAATTGAATTACCACACATTGGTGATACACCCGCAGGCACCCACTGTTTTAAAAAATCTAAAGTTTGTGCAACGGCATACTCTTCATCGAAAGTACTTGCTTTACAGCGCGCTGTTAAACCTGACTTTCCATGCTGAGTAGTACACCACTCGTCCATACCATTTAGTAATTCATCACTTTGATGAATAGCGATAGTTGGCCCTTCGGCTAATATATTCAAGTCTGCGTCAGTGACAACCGTCGCAATTTCGAGTATTTTATCGGTCTCTGGTTCGAGCCCTGTCATTTCAAGATCGAGCCAAATTAAATTTGATTTATTAATAGTCATAATTACCTAAGCGGTGCTTTCCTTTAGATCCAACGCATTTCGATATATCATATTAGCATCAACCGTCGAGCTAAAGCTTTTTTTAGGAAAAGCGACATTTAACTAAGGTTATAGGCCTCCAGTGGCAAAACAAAAAAAATTAAGTAAAGGCCAATCGCGTCAGATCAAGGCCAATCACCAAAAGCGCATTAATAGCGCAGACTCAAGACCGGCTAAAAAAGGGGCGCAAGAATGGCAAACCGATAACTTAGGTCAGGTCGAGAGCGCAATTGTGATCAGTCGTTTTGGCCAGCACGCCGATGTAGAAACTGAAAATGGCGATGTACT
The DNA here is from genome assembly GCF_015864715.1 of Pseudoalteromonas sp. NZS71. Classification (NCBI taxonomy): domain Bacteria; kingdom Pseudomonadati; phylum Pseudomonadota; class Gammaproteobacteria; order Alteromonadales; family Pseudoalteromonadaceae; genus Pseudoalteromonas; species Pseudoalteromonas sp. NZS71. Next base: position 1,147 of record NZ_JADYWS010000003.1, read on the forward strand.
GCGCTGTAATATACGCCGTACCGTGTCTAATTTAGTATGTGGTGATGAAGTATTGTTTCGCCGTGCCAAAGTAAGTGAAGGCGATTTAGCCGGTGTAATTGAAGCCACGCAAGAGCGTCGTTCGCAACTTACCCGCCCTGACTTTTACGACGGTGTAAAAGTTATTGCTGCCAACATTGACCAAATACTGATGGTATCAGCTGTATTACCCGAGTTTACCCCTAGTATTATCGACCGTTATTTAATAGCCTGTGAAGATATGGGTATTGAGCCAATTTTAGTACTCAATAAAACCGATTTAATTGACGAAGCAGGCCTTAGCGAAATACAAAAAGTTCTCGATATCTATCGTAAACTTGATTACCAAGTACTCCTTGTTAGTAATATATCAGGCGATGGTATTGATCAATTAAAAGAAGTACTTGTTGATAAAAATAATATTTTTGTTGGCCAAAGTGGTGTGGGTAAATCAACCCTCGTTAATACTGTATTGCCTAACGCTGAAATATTAACTAAAGAAGTATCTGAAAACAGCGGCTTAGGCCAGCACACAACAACAGTTTCGCGACTACACCATTTACCAAGTGGCGGTAACCTAATCGACTCGCCAGGAATTCGTGAATTTGGATTATGGCATTTAGATGTTGAGCGTGTAACGTGGTGTTTTAAAGAGTTTAGAGAATTTATAGGCGGCTGCCGCTTTAGAGACTGTAAACATTTAAACGATCCGGGTTGCATAGTTAAAGAAGCTGTAGCCGATGGCAGAATTTCTCAATTGCGCTTTGACAGCTACCACCGAATTTTAGAAACAATGGCCGATGGCCGTGCAGGCGCCCGTGCGCCTCGCGTATAATTTAGGAAAAATACTGTGAGTTTAGACAAATTTAAAATCGCAATGCAGTACGCAATGCCAAAACATTTTATTTCACGCGTAGTAGGTAAATTAGCTGCTGCAAAAGCGGGCGCTTTAACAACTACTTTAATTAAACTATTTATTAAGCAATACAAAGTAGACATGAGCGAAGCGCAATACCCAGATCCGGCTCATTATAAAAGCTTTAATGAATTTTTTACTCGTCCTTTAAAAGACGGCATGCGCCCAATGGTAGAAGATAGCAATATCATCACTCAGCCAGTGGATGGCGCAATCAGCCAGCTAGGCGATATTGTTGACGGACAGCTAATACAAGCTAAAGGTCACGATTACAGCTTACAAGCGCTACTAGGCGGCTCACAAGATGACACAACACCATTTTTAGGCGGTAAGTTTGCCACTATTTATTTAGCGCCTAAAGATTACCACCGTATTCATATGCCAATTGATGGCACCCTAAGCAAAATGGTTTACGTGCCAGGAGACTTATTTTCAGTAAATCCACTTACAGCGCAAAACGTGCCTAACTTGTTTGCACGTAACGAACGTGTGGTAGCAATTTTTGAAACTGAAATTGGTCCGCTTGCAATGGTACTTGTTGGCGCAACAATTGTAGCCAGCATAGAAACTATTTGGGCCGGTACTGTCACGCCACCAGCAGGTAGCGATGTATTTAGTTGGAAATACCCAACCACTGGCGATAATGCCATCACGCTTAAAAAGGGTGAAGAAATGGGCCGCTTTAAATTAGGCTCTACTGTGGTACTTGCATGGGGTGCTAATAAAGCGGAAATACTGGACGATCAAATACCAGAAGTGGTTACTCGCTTAGGTACTGCGTTTGCAAAAATTAGCGACTAAAATCAATCGTTAATTAGAAATCAAAAAACCGCGTTTATTTAAACGCGGTTTTTTGGTTTTGTAGGTGTGAAGCTTGCTCACGTTAAAAGCGTCAGCTTTTGGTTTCTTAACGCCACATGTAATAACAGGCACAAGCCCCTCAAAAACCTATTTTCCACACTCTTTACACTCTAAATCTTTAATCACTTTAAAGTGCTGTTGTTTTAAAGTAAGCGCATCAAAGGTTATAAACACAGCCCCCTCTGCATGCCCCAGCAATAAGTTGAGCGTGAGTTGCGCCTGCATAGAGCCAATTACACCCAGTAGCGGGCTGATAACCCCTGCGTTACTGCAATTTATAACGGGTGTAGCTTCGCCCTCTGAAAAAACACAGCCATAACACGGGCTATTACTTTGCCTAAAGTCAAAGCCCATTAACTGCCCTTTAGTTGCGAGTGCAGCACCAGAAATTAACGGTGTTTTATTAGCAATACAATAACGATTTACACTATAGCGAGTACTAAAGTTATCAGAGCAATCAAGTACTATGTCAGCCCCTTTTAGCATGTAGGCTGCATTACTCTCATCTAATTTTTTACAATGCGTTACTATATTTATTTGATTATTAAGACTCGCTAATACTTTACCCGCTGCGGCGACCTTGTTTTGCCCCAAGTGGTTTATTTTATAAAGCACTTGGCGCTGTAAATTTGAAAGTTCTACCTCATCATCGTCAATTAAAATAAGCGTTCCAATACCCGCCGCAGTTAAATACAAAAGTACTGGGCTACCTAACCCGCCTGCCCCAACAACCGCAACCGTTGAAGTTTTAAGCGTTAATTGCCCTTCAAGCCCTACTTCTTCAAGCAATAAATGGCGGCTGTATCGTAGGGTTTCTTTATCGCTTAGCTCATTCACTTTTACTGACCATATTAAGATTAGCCTTGTTAGTATTACCCTTGTTAGTATTAATGTGCACTGCTTATGGCCACTTGCAGAGCGCTTATGGCCTCTACGTAATTATCAGCCTCGGTAATCGCACGCACTACGGCAGCACTGCCTACGCCGGTTTTAGCTACCTGCTCAGCACGGCTTAAATCTATACCGCCTATTGCTACTGTTGGGTAACTTTGCATAAGTGGTACAAACTTAATCAGCTTTTCAAGACCTTGTATTTGACCTGTCATGTCTTTTGTTGTGGTTGGGTAAATAGCACCAAATGCCATGTAACTAGGGCGATAATTATGCGCACGCAGCATTTCATAAAAACCATGAGTCGAAAGCCCAAGCCTTAACCCTGCCTCTTTAATAGCGGCTAAATTAGCAATGTCTAAATCCTCTTGCCCTAAATGCACACCATATGCACCGTGCTTAATAGCTAACTGCCAGTAGTCGTTTATGAATACCTGTGCGTTGTATTGCTTTCCCAGCTCAACGGCTTGCTTAATGAGCCCATCAAGCTCATCTTGGGTTTTATTCTTAACGCGCAGCTGAGCTGTTTTAATGCCTTGTTGTAAGCACTTTTCTAGCCAATCGGTACTATCTACAACTGCATATAAGCCAAGCGATTTACTTTCGCACGTTGCAAAATCAGCAGCCATATTAAAATCAAGCGGCACATCAAAATCGAGTTCATCGCCAAGCCAGCTACCTGGCTCAATCACTTGTGGGTAATCTGCTAAATTAGTGGGGAATGAAGTCTGAGCAACCGGTCCAATTCCCTCGCCGTAGCGTACAGACTGTTTTAACCCTTGGTTTATATATGCTTTAGCTAAAATAAAGGCATCTTTTAATGGGTAGTCTTTAGCTAAACACGCAGCAATTACCGAAGCCATGCTACATCCGGTGCCGTGGTTATGCGGTGTTTGTATTTTTTGATTGCCAAGCCAATACTCTTCACCATTTTGCGTAAAATTATTTACACAATAATCAATACAATAGCCGCTTGGGTAATCCCAATGCCCGCCTTTAATAACAACGGCTTTTGCACCCCAGCTTAATAGCTTATTAGCCGCTTCTTTTATTGCAGCTGGGCCAATTAAATACACACCGGTTAATAACTGTGTTTCGTGGGTGTTTGGGGTTATTACATCCACCAGCGGCAGTAAACATTCTTTAATTGCGCTTACCGTATCTTCTTCTGTTAGTAAGTCACCGCTTGAGGCAATAGCAACAGGGTCATATACAATAACGGGAGGCACTGGCCACTTAGCTTTATAGTGACTTATATGTTCGCTGATCAACTGAATTTGCTGCACGTTGGCTAACATACCAATTTTAATCACTTTGGCTTTCATGTCTTTTTCAAGCGCTAGTAACTGCGATTCAATAATATCGGTAGACACTGCATTAATAGCTTCTACACCTAAACTATTTTGCGCAGTAAGCGCCGTAATTGCCGTGCAACCATGCACACCAAAACTTTGCATTGCTTTTATATCAGCTTGAATGCCTGCACCGCCGCCCGAATCAGAGCCAGCAATGGTCCATACTACGTTATTCATATTTTTTCCTTACTGCTGATGCCAAAATGGCATCCCCATTGTTGGGGTTGATGGGGCTGCAACGTCTTTTTCCGGCATCGCTTTTGCTTTGTATGCAAAGCGCCCCGCTTCAACTGCGGCTTTAAATGCGCGGCTCATAGTAATTGGGCAACCCGCCCCTGCAATGGCTGAATTTAATAATACCGCATCATACCCCATTTCGAGTGCTTGGCAGGCATGCGATGGCAAACCTAAACCTGCATCTACTATTAGTGTGGTATCAGGTAAGCGCTCTCGAATAGTTTTTAAATTATAGCTATTTAACAAGCCTTTGCCTGTACCTATTGGCGCCCCCCACGGCATAAGCACCTCACACCCCAGCTCATTTAAGCGCTGGCAAAGTACTAAGTCATCGGTGCAATAAGGCAGTACTTTAAAGCCATCATTAATTAATATTTTTGTGGCTTCAAGTAGCGCAAAAGGGTCAGGCTGTAAATTGTAATCATCGCCAATCAGCTCTAGCTTAATCCAGTCGGTGGCAAATACCTCTCGACACATTTTTGCAAGCGTTATCGCTTCTTTAACACTGTGGCACCCTGCGGTATTAGGAAGTATTTTTAAGCCTGTATTTTTTATTAACTGCCAAAAGTCATCACCTGCCGCTGCACTTTGTTGGCGCCTAAGCGACACGGTTACAATTCCAGCCCCAGAGGCGACTATCGATTGAGTCATAATATCAGGCGACGGGTAAAGCGCAGAGCCTATTAACAAACGACTCTTTATTTGCTCTCCATAAATAGTTAAACAGTCTTTCGTTTGCATGAGCTTTATCCGCCTTGAATGGGTGACAGCAACTCAACACTGTCGCCTTCATTAAGTACATAGTTACTGTGCTGACTTTGTGGAATAAATTCGCTATTAACAGCAACAGCAAAAGGCGCGGCTGCACCAAAACTTTGAAGTACCTCAACGAGCGCTTTGTTATTAACATTAAGTAGCTCGCCATTAATTGTAATGTTCATTTTATTCTCACTCTATTCGTGAAACTGCTTGTGCCACTAATGCCGGCGCCAACATATAACCATGTCGATATAAGCCGTTAATGCTAATTACATTACCAACTTGTGATACTTCTGGGCGGTTATCGCTAAATGCGGGGCGTAATCCGGTTTGAATATTAAGTAGTCGTGCTTCGGCAAACCCGCTATGTACGGTATAAGCGGCTGAAAGTAATTCAAGGGTTGAGCGCACTGTTGCCGCGCCGCTGTCTTGAGATTCGATTTCGGTCGCACCAATTACATATTCATTATTGGGTTTAGGCGCTATATAAATTGGATAACGCGGGTGCATTAAACGCACTGGTCGCGTTAAACTTACCTCTGGTGCGTATAACCTTGCTACTTCGCCGCGCACACCTCTAAGCGGTTTATCAACTTGAGTATTTTTAGCACCAAGCCCACGGCAATCAATAATGTAATCGAATGGTCGATTATTTATTTTGTTGTCGCTAATGGTTACGCGCTGATTAAATACAAACTTTACTTTGCGTTTGTTGAGCTGTGCAAAGCTGGCTTTATAAAATGCTTGGTTATCTATTTGCCCCTCGCAGGGTAAAAATAAGCCTTGATTAAAGCGCCCTGCAAGTTCAGGTTCAAGCTTTGTAATTTGTTGAGCATTTATATGTTCGGCAGTGTGATCAGCTAGCGGTTTTATACGCTGTGCAAAGCTTTGTAAATCGCCTTTGTCCTGCTGATGCGCAATGACCAAAGTGCCTTGCTGCTGAAAAAAAACCTCACTTTCAAGTTCTGCAATAATGCTGGGCCAGCGCTTCATTGAATCAAGACCCATTAAAGCTAAATCAGCCTCACATAACACCGACTCAGCAAGCGGGGCAAGCATTGCTGCAGCGACTTTACCGGCGCTATTTTGAGTATGTTCGTCGTCGGCTTCAAACACCGTTACATGATGCAACTTACTTAGCTCAAGGGCAGCTAAGCGCCCAGCTAAACCAAAACCCACCACAGCAATGTTATAAAACATAAAACCTCCAAAGCAGTTATTAGTAGGTGCGAATTCACTCGCACTTCTTCAACTTTTAAAGAAGCGAGGTATAAAACCTCACCTACGTCTGCATCTAACTTTTAGCTATACCGCTTTGTGGTAAATCTCTGAGCCTGTTTGCTTAAACTCAGCTGATTTAGCTTTCATTTCGGCTTCTACATCAACCATTTTGATTTCAATAGCCTCGCCAGCATCATTTGGATCAATACCGCGTGTTTCTAAATCTTTAGCGTAATCGCGTACTTCTTGGCTAATTTTCATAGAGCAAAATTTAGGACCACACATGGAGCAAAAGTGAGCTACTTTGCCTGATTCTTGCGGCAAGGTTTCATCGTGATATTCACGAGCACGGTCAGGGTCTAAACCAATATTAAATTGGTCATGCCATCTAAACTCAAAGCGTGCTTTTGATAAGGCGTTATCGCGCTCTTGCGCGCCTGGGTGCCCTTTTGCTAAATCAGCGGCATGCGCTGCAATTTTGTAGGTAATTAAGCCTTCTTTAACATCTTCTTTATTTGGCAGACCTAAATGCTCTTTAGGTGTTACATAACACAGCATTGCACAGCCGTACCATGCTATTTGAGCCGCCCCAATACCCGAGGTAATATGGTCATACCCTGGTGCAATATCAGTCGTTAGCGGGCCTAATGTATAAAATGGCGCTTCGTCGCAATGCTTTAATTGCTCGTCCATATTGGCTTTAATCATGTGCATTGGTACATGACCAGGGCCTTCAATAAATACCTGTACATCGTGCTTCCACGCAATTTTAGTCAGTTCACCTAATGTGCGTAGCTCACTAAACTGCGCTTCATCGTTAGCATCAGCAATCGAACCAGGGCGAAGTCCATCACCAAGTGAAAAACACACATCGTATTGTTTTAAAATTTCGCAAATGTCTTCAAAGTGCGTGTATAAAAAATTTTCTTTATGATGCGCCAAACACCACTTAGCCATAATTGAGCCACCGCGCGACACAATGCCGGTCACGCGTTTAGCCGTCATTGGTACATAACGAAGTAATACACCGGCGTGAATAGTAAAGTAATCAACGCCCTGCTCGGCTTGCTCTATAAGCGTATCGCGGAAAATTTCCCACGTTAAATCCTCAGCCACACCGTTTACTTTTTCAAGCGCTTGATAAATCGGTACTGTGCCAATAGGGACAGGCGAGTTACGTACAACCCATTCGCGCGTTTCGTGAATGTAGCGTCCCGTTGATAAGTCCATCACGGTGTCTGCACCCCAGCGGGTAGACCACACCATTTTTTCTACTTCTTCTTCAATAGATGAGCTAACCGATGAGTTACCAATGTTGGCGTTAACTTTAACTAAAAAGTTACGCCCTACAATCATAGGTTCGGTTTCTGGGTGGTTTATATTATTTGGTAAAATAGCGCGACCACGGGCTATTTCGTCGCGTACAAATTCTGGGGTAATAAATTCAGGAATACTCGCACCAAACGACTCGCCTTTATGCTGAGCGGCTAGTAATTCTTTACGAATTTCTGCACGCCCCATATTTTCGCGAACGGCTACGTATTCCATTTCAGGAGTAATAATCCCTTGGCGTGCGTAGTGCATTTGCGTTACGTTTTTACCCGCGATACCACGGCGAATTTTTGGAAGGTGATCAAACCGAATATGATCCAGTCCTTCATCTGCCATGCGCTGCTGCGAAAACTGCGACGTCACTGATTCTAAAACCTCAGTGTCACTACGGCTTTCAATCCATTGCTCACGAAATTTTGGTAAGCCTTTGCGTACATCAAGTTCAAAATTAGGATCTGTATAAGGACCCGACGTATCGTAAACACGTAGCGGATCATTTGACTCATAAACAGGGTTTTCATCTGTGCCGCCAATAAACGTATCACTTAATGTGATTTCACGCATACCAACGCGCACGCCAGGTTGAGTACCTTCAACGTATACTTTATGAGAATTTGGGAACGGTTGACCCGTTAAGTTATAAATATATTCAGACGCGGCAGCACGAGTTTCTCGGCGTGACGCTTTATTTGTAGTATTTGACATGACTTGCCTCATTGCTTAAGGGTTGTCTTGTCAGATATTCCGAGGAATAGAGAAAGATCGTAAAGTAGCGTACATGCTACTTTGCAGCCTAAAAAAACAAAATCACTTTATTGTGCGCATAAAAAAAGACGCACAAGCGTCCTGATTTAGGCAGCTTGTTCCCTACGCAGGTATTAACCTGATCAGGTTCACGGATCCCGCTTTCGCGATCTCAGCCACAAACTAATTACTTAGCTTTGGCACTCCGACAAGTATTGATATATAAATTCTGTTCGTTGATTTGAAGGTATTACCCAACAAATCTGCACTGAGTGTACGTCAGTTAAAAACTGCCCGCAAGGGGCTGTTTTTCAAAAACTTAAAATTATTTAGGGATAAACACAAATGTTTGCTCGCCTTGCATGACTAATTGCTGGTCTTGCATTTTAAGCTCGGCACCTTGCTTTAAGGCTTGTAATAACTGCTGCTCAAACTCATCAAGGTCTTCGCCGCACGACTTGCGCGTCATTCCTAGTTTACTTACGGTAAGGTTACTTTCTTCAAGCGAGCCCTCACCAAAAAATTTGTTACAGCCAGCAAAACCGTTTACTTGCAGTGCTTCAATAAAACTCATTGATGCATTAAACGAAGGTGGAATTGCTAAACCATCAACACGTGATAATTGCCATTGGGTGTATTTAAGCTGCTCACTGGTAACCGTCCCTGTTGATGCGCAACCAACACATAAACCGACTATAAGCATCGGTATTGCTGCTAATTTCATGCTACTACTAACTAATTGTCTAATTAATATAATTGTAACAATATTTATGCCCTTTATCCGTTAAAAATGCATGTTTTAAATGTAAATTTTTGTTCTATGATAGTTTAAAAGTTATACAATTAAGCACTAAGTTGTAGTTTTGAATACGTTATCTATTTGCTCTGGTAAAAACGGCCTACCTTTTTCATTAACGGACGTTCCTATAACCAGTGCATTGAGCATTACTTTTTCATCGCTTTTACGTATAACCGTTTGCTTAAACGCAAATTTTAAACGACTAATACGCTGCGGCTCTACAGCCACATAAAATTCATCCCCAGGTAATAGTGAATGTTTATAGTCCATTTCGCTGCGCATCACGACTAGGTTAATTTTATCTTTCGCTAATTGAGCAAAATCAATACCGTGTGCGGACAAAAATTCATGGCGAGCATGCTCTAAATAATTAAAATAAACACTGTTATTTACGATACCTTGTAAGTCACATTCGTAATCACGTACTTTGAAGTCAACTTTAAAGGTCATATTAGTAATCCTGATTATTTAACGTATAATTGCCGCGTTTATAGCACATGTGTTTAAATAATTGCTACCATACGAGTCCCTAAAATGGAGTTAAGTAACCCAATGAACTTACGTTTGTCTTTAATTACTGCCGCACTTTTACCGCTGCTTGGTGCACCAATTGCAGCTAACGCTGATGATAGCGACCTAGAAAGAATTGTTGTAACCGGCGATTTTCAGCGCGAAAACATTCAAACTTTAAGCGCGAGTGCGAGCTTATTCAGCGAAGATGAAATTAATCAACGTGGTGCAAGTTACTTAGACGAAATGTTAGGCAGTGCCGCCAATGTAAATTTTGCATCTGGTGCGTCGCGTGGTCGTTACATCCAAATTCGTGGCGTGGGACTTCGCTCACAATTTGTAGACCCTATTAATCCATCTGTAGGCTTAGTAATTGATGGCATTAACTATTCTGGACTTGGTGGCAGCTCATTATTATTTGATATAGACCAAGTAGAAATTTATCGTGGCCCACAAGGTACACGCTTTGGCGCAGACGGTATGGCCGGTATGATCCAAATGGGTTCAGCTAAAGCCACGAGCGATCCAAGTTTAAAATTACAAGTAGGTGCTGGCACATACAACACACGTGAAGCAGGCATTGCAGCAAGCACAGGCTTAACAGATGACACTAGCGCACGCGTTAGCTACTTTCGCAGAAAGTCAGACGGTTACGTAGATAACTTGTATTTAAATGACGAAACACAAAATCAAGACGAACAAGTAGCCCGCTTTAAAATAAACAGTCAGCTTACAAAGCATTTAAATACTGAGTTAAACCTTCACTATATTGATATAAACAACGGTTACGATGCATTTACGCTTGATAACAGCCGCAATAGTGTTGCCGATGAGCCAGGGCAAGATAATCAAGAAAGCTACGCAATCGGTGTTAATAATACTTACACGGGTTTTGACGCTTTTGATGTAAATCTAAACCTCTCGGCTATCGATACCGAATTACTTTACAGCTTTGACGAAGACTGGGTATGTAACGATACAAGTGAGCCAAAGTTATGTGCTGCAGGCTTACACCCTGATGGATACAGCTCAACCGATCTTTACAGCCGCGATCGCGACGATCAGTCTGTAGATTTACAGTTTAACTCTAAAACAGGTAACTGGGTTGCGGGTATTTATTACCAAAACCGTGACGTTGACTTAGAGCGCCAATACACATGGCTAGCAAGCCCATTTTCTTCAACTTACGAAACGAGTAACGTTGCAGTATATGGTCAAGTAGCTACTCCAATTGGTCCTAAAACAACATTAATTACAGGTTTACGTGTAGAGCAATACCAAGGCGACTACACCGATAGCAATGGCTTTATACAAGACACTGACGACGTAATGGTTGGCGGTAAAATAGCGCTAGAGTATCAAGTAATTGATCGTACGATGATCTACACCAGTATCACGCGTGGCTACAAAGCTGGCGGTATTAACTCAGAAGCACTAGCTAAAGCGAAAGATGAAGGCTTAAACCTAAGCGCTGATTTTTTCCAGCAACACACCAGTTTCGACCCTGAATATTTATGGAGCGGCGAATTTGGTGTTAAAGGCTCATCGCTTGATGACAAATTTACACTTCGCTTAGCTGCATTTTACATGCACCGCGACGATATTCAGTTAAAAGCATGGCAAGTAGAAGGCCAGCAATTTACCGGTTATGTTGATAACGCAAGTTCTGGTAGCAACTACGGACTAGAAATTGAGGGTAGTTACCAACTAACTGATAATCTATTTTTAACGGGTAGTGCTGGTTACTTAAATACTGAAATAGACGACTTTGTAACACAATCAGGCTTAAATCAAGACGGTCGTGAGCAAGCGCAGTCACCTAAATACCAGTATGCGTTTACTGCACGTTACAACTTTACTAACGCATTTTACGGCATGGTGGGTATTGAAGGTAAAGACGATTACTACTTCTCTGATAGCCACAACTCACAAGCACCAAGCAGCAACTTAGTTAATTTAAGCTTTGGCTACGAAGCAGACATGTGGGCAGTTCGCGCATGGGCTCGTAACGTGTTTGACGAAACAGTCCCTACACGTGGCTTTGAGTTTGGTAACGATCCACAAGATGGTTACGCAACGCATACCTACACACAATTAGGTGAGCCTCGCGTAGCAGGTGTTACGTTTACGCTTAATCTGTAAAACACAGCCGTTGGCTTTCAAATGAAAGCTTTCTGCAAGCAAATAAAAACACCGCGTTTAATTTAAACGCGGTGTTTTTATTTGTAGGTGAGGTTTTATACCTCGCTTTTTATAAAGTTAAATTACATGAGCGCGAAATAAATTCGCACCTACAGATTTAGCGTATATTGTTGGGTTTGATGTTTATTGTAGGTGAGGTTTTATACCTCGCTTATTTATAAAGTTAAATTACACGAGCGCGAAATAAATTCGCACCTACAGGTTTAGCGTATGTTGTTGGGTTTGATGTTTATTGTAGGTGAGGTTTTATACCTCGCTTTTTTATAAAGTTAAATTACACGAGCGCGAAATAAATTCGCACCTACAGGTTTGGCGTATGTTGTTGGGGTTGATGTTTATTGTAGGTGAGGTTTTATACCTCGCTTTTTATAAAGTTAAATTACATGAGCGCGAAATAAATTCGCACCTACAGGCTAAGCATCACGCTCTTTGAACATCAAAAGCTATTACGTCTTTAATTTTCTCTTTATTTGTTGCGAGCATTACCAACCTATCAATCCCCAAAGCCACCCCTGCGCATTGTGGTAATCCATGTTCTAGCGCTTTAATTAAACGTGTATCCATTGGTACTTGCTTTAAACCGTTGTTAGCGCGGTATGTGTTATCTTCATTAAAACGTTTAGCTTGCTCACTGGCATTTGTGAGTTCGTTAAAGCCGTTAGCCAATTCCATATTTTTGTAATAAAGCTCAAAGCGCCCTGCTACACGTGTATCGTGTTCACAAATTTGAGCAAGTGCCGCTTGAGAAGCTGGAAAATGATACACAAAACATGGCTTATCTTGTCCTATTGTAGGTTCCACTTTCATACAAAATAATAATTGCAGTAAGGTGTCTTTATGCGTTTCATTTTGGGCTATATCAGCAAACCCTTGCTCACACGCAAGTTGCTTTAATTGCTCTATGCTTGCGGTTAACGGGTCGAGCCCAAGTGCTTGCTCAAACGCTTGCTGATAGGTAAGTCTAGTTGCAGGCTCGACACCTAAAACAATCTGCATAAGCTCATCCATTTCATCCATAAGTGCAAATTCATCAAAGCCTGGGCGATACCATTCCAGCATAGTAAATTCAGGATTATGATGGCTACCCGCTTCTTCATTTCTAAATGCTTTACAAAGCTGAAAAATAGCGCCTGAGCCTGCTGCTAACAAGCGTTTCATGGCAAACTCTGGCGATGTTTGTAAAAACAGAAGAAGCCCACCAGCGTGCCCTGGGCCCACAAATGTGGTATTAAAACTAGCTAAGTGCACATCGGTTACACTGGCAGCACTTAAGCTCGGCGTTTCTACTTCCATTACATCACGTGCATAAAAAAATTCACGAATGCTACGTAATATCGCTGCGCGTTGTTTTAGTGTTTCAATGCTTGCGCTTGGGGCCCAAAGATCTGCTGACATATTTTCTCCAAAAAAAATCCCAGCGTAAGCTGGGATTTTATAAACAATGTTAAAGCTTACTTAACACGGCTTACGTATTCACCGTTACGAGTGTCTACTTTAATTACTTCGCCAATTTGCACGAATAATGGAACTCGTACCACAGCGCCTGTGCTAAGCGTTGCTGGTTTACCACCAGTACCCGCTGTATCGCCTTTAAGGCCAGGATCTGTTTCAGTGATCTCAAGCTCAACAAAGTTAGGTGGTGTAACAGCAATAGGGCTGCCGTTCCATAATGTAATTGTGCATAAATCATTTTCAACTAACCATTTAACTGCATCGCCTAGTGCTTTTTCGTCAGCAGCAATTTGCTCAAATGTTTCGTTGTTCATGAAATGCCAAAATTCGCCGTCTGTGTATAGATACGCTAAATCAGTATCCATTACATCAGCACCTTCAACTGATTCACCCGATTTAAAGGTTTTTTCAAGCACCTTACCAGAGATAAGTTTACGGATACGAACACGGTTAAATGCCTGGCCTTTACCAGGTTTTACCATTTCATTTTCTAAGATACTGCAAGGCTCGCCGTCCATCATAATTTTTAGGCCGCCCTTGAACTCGTTGGTGCTATAATTCGCCATCGTTTCCTCTATTTATATTTTTTCGAGTAATCTACATGCCAATGATACAAAGAAATGAAGCAAATTTGCATAAAAACTGGCAAAAAGAATTAGCAAATGTAGTTACCTGCCCAAAAACCTTGCTTGAAATGGTCGGTTTATCGAGCCAAGTCCATGAAAACGACCTAAAAGCCCGTAGTTTATTTCCGGTACGCGTGCCTATCCCTTTTATAAAAAAAATACGTCAAGGCGATCCAAACGATCCTCTTTTGCTACAAGTTATGCCACGCCACCAAGAGTTTTTGACTAAATCGGGTTTTAATAAAGATCCCCTACTTGAGCAAGATAACGACCAACCAGGCCTTTTACATAAGTACAAATCGCGTGTTTTGGTGATGTTTAAAACCGGCTGTGCTGTAAATTGTCGTTACTGCTTTAGAAGGCATTTTCCGTATCAAGAAAACCAGCTTAATAAAAAAAGCCTGCTAGAAACACTGAGCTATATAAAATCAGATACTGATATAAACGAAGTGATTTTAAGTGGTGGCGATCCACTCATGGCCAAAGACGATGCAATAAGCTGGTTTTTAGATGAACTTGAGCAATTACCACAAATTAAACGAATGCGAATTCATAGCCGTTTGCCAGTAGTTATACCTGCGCGAGTAACCAATGAGTTATGTGAACGATTAGCAAAATCGCCATTAAAAATTATTTTTATTAATCACATAAACCACGCAAACGAAATAGACGCTGATTTTAAAGCCGCTATGCTAAAGCTTAAACAAGCAAACGTAACGCTTCTAAACCAAGCTGTAATTTTAAAAGATGTTAACGATACGGTTGATGCGCAAATAAATTTAAGCGAAGCGTTATTTGACGCAGACGTATTGCCGTATTATTTGTATTTGCTAGATAAAGTTGAAGGGGCCAGTCACTTTGATATTAATGAAGCGCAAGCAATTGAAATAATGGCAGAGCTATTAAAAGCTCTGCCTGGATTTTTAGTGCCTAAATTAGTAAGAGAAATCGGTGGTCAAAAAAGTAAAACACCTATCGACCTTAAGCTAATTTAAAACAGCATTTAAACATATATATTTACGTTGTTACCCAGTGATGCAGTCGCCGATTTAGCCGGCGTTTGCGCACTTGACGATTGCGCTGCACCTTCAATAAGTGCAAGCGCCGCAGCGCCATCAGCTAATTGCTGTTTTTTAGACAAAGCAGCAGTGTAAAGCTCGCTGCCTTGGCCTGAACCAGACATAGCTGGTAAATTTCCACCTGATATATTCATAATTATAAGCCTTAATCAACCTGACTTTTAAATGTAATCCACGTATTATGTCGGCCATGCAGCACAAAGCTTTAGGAAAACCATGGATTCTATTATTGAACAACTCAACACTAACTTAAAAATTGTTTATCGTCAGGCACTTGATGCCGATAAAAAATTAGACGAATTACAACAACAAGGCCATGGCAAATTTAAAGCCTTATTTACTGCCGATTCAGGCTTTAATTTTGAAGCAAAACGCTTTAAGCCTTATGTTCTTGATGTAGCCGCTGACGTAGAAAGCTTATCTAACGATGGTTTTGATGAAGAAAAGCTTAAAACAACCGTTATTAAGTTACAGCAAATACTAACGCTGTTAGCTACTTTTAAGTAATATAATCAGCTTAAAAAAATGCCGCTATTTAGCGGCATTACTATTTTAAGTTAATCTAAACTTGGTAATATTTGTTCACCAAACCACTCTGTTAGTAAGCGTTTTTCGTAATAGAATGATTCGTCGCGGCCCATTTTAATTTTATCCATAAAGCCCATATCTTTAAGCTCCACATCAGTATCTTTACTTAGAACTGTACCGTCTTTATCGGTTAACGAATAATCTAGCTTAATGCGTGGAAAATAAATGGGTTTCACTACACGAATTTCATCCATACCGCCATAACGCACATCACCCGCTAAATCTAAATCAGTAAACTCTACGTTTAATTTATAATCTTTTGGCAATTGTTCGGCTAGCTTAGCCATATGCTTTTCGAAACTTGCTGCCACACTTTTGTGATATGAGCTCTTAGTTTGATTTGACGCTCGCACATCACGATAATCATTAAAGTCATGCCATTTAACAACAGACTCGCCCGCATGGGCAAGTGCAGGCAATGCGATACACATTGTTGCTGCTATTTTTTTAACTAAATTCATATCTTTCTCCAAAGAGGTAGACCAATCACAAAGGTGTAGATTGGAATAAACCTAGCATTAGCTATTACTAGACCCAGTTTAGCACTTGTTTATTAACTATAACTTAATCTTACGTATAAAGTGTTACTTATAGCGAGCAAAATGTAATCAAAATTATTAATATTAATTCATATAAATATCATGATTTACTGTAAATAATAAAAGTCACAGATAAAGCATGTAAACCATCTCAATTTATGGTGAAATTAGCTTAATTGATAAAAGGTACCCACGGAGCTTTCATGACTATTTTAGTAACCGGTGGCGCAGGCTATATTGGCTCGCACACTGTTTTAGAACTTTTACAGCAAGGTAACGATGTTGTTGTTATTGATAATTTAAGTAACTCATTACAAGAATCACTTGCGCGCGTAAAGAATATTACAGGCAAAGAAGCCACTTTTTACCAAGGCGATATTCTCGATAAACCCTTTTTAGATTCAGTATTTGCAAAACACACAGTTGATAGTGTTATACATTTTGCAGGTTTAAAATCAGTGGGCGAGTCGGTTGCAAAGCCTGTTGAGTACTATCAAAACAATGTACAAGGTACGCTTACGCTTGTTGATGCAATGCGCGACGCAGGCGTATTTAAGTTAGTGTTTAGCTCGTCAGCCACGGTATACGGCGACCCTGCAAGCTTACCAATTAAAGAAGACTTCCCTGTAGGTGGTACTACTAACCCTTACGGCACATCTAAGTTAATGGTTGAGATGATGCTACAAGATATCGCTAAATCAGATGAGCGCTTTGCGTTTGCTATTTTGCGTTACTTTAACCCAGTGGGTGCACATGAGTCGGGCTTAATTGGTGAAGATCCTAATGGTATCCCAAATAACCTTTTACCGTTTATCGCACAAGTAGCGGTAGGTAAATTAAAGCAACTCGCTGTATTTGGTGATGACTACGACACAGTTGATGGCACAGGCGTGCGCGACTACATTCACGTTGTAGATTTAGCTATTGGGCATTTAAAAGCGCTTAATAAAATTGCCAGCAGTACAGGTGCATTAGTTTATAACCTAGGTACTGGTAACGGGTATTCTGTACTACAAATGGTTAATGCATTTATTAAAGCAAGCGATCAGGCTGTACCCTATCAGGTTTCACCTCGCCGCCCTGGTGATATTGCAGCATGTTATGCCGCACCAGAAAAAGCACTTAATGAACTTGGCTGGGAAGCAGTGCGCGGTATAGATGAAATGATGCAAGATACATGGCGTTGGCAGTCAAATAACCCAAATGGTTATAAAGGTTAATTAAAACAAGCTTCGCCCTTAAAATAAGTGCGCGGTATCGAGCCGCGCATATCGAGTATCTTAAACACCGAATTCAATTTGTGGCTGCGTCGTAGGAGTAGAACTTGCTCACGCGAAAAGCGCAGCTTTTAATTACTTATATTTAGTTACTTATATCTAATATCTAATATCTAACAACAACTATTTTTTATGTCTGCGCCCACTGTCTTAGCAAGTTATGATAAACCCCTGTTAATTGAATAATCTCTGGGCTATCTTCTACTTTGCTGCGCAAACTTTGAATCGACATATCTAAATCAAATAACAAACCACGTTTTTCGTCGCTGTTTACCATGCTCTGTAACCAAAAGAATGAGGCTAATCTACGCCCACTCGTTACAGGCATTACACGATGTAAACTCGTTGAAGGGTACAACACCATACTACCTGCTGGCAGCTTTACACTATGTGAGCCATAAGTGTCTTCAATAACAAGTTCACCGCCCTCATAATCTTCGGGGTCATTAATAAATAAGGTCATTGATACATCTGTACGGATTTTTACTGGCGTGCCCGGCACTTGTCTAATCGCATTATCTACATGCACACCAAACGATTGCCCACCTTGATAACAGTTAAAAAGCGGAGGGAAAATTTTTGCAGGAAGCGCCGCCGACATAAACAAATTACTGCGCGCAAGTGCTGCCATTATAATGTCGCCAAGCTCTTGGCATTCAGGGCTATTTTCAGGTAGCTGTAAGTTATTTTTTGCTTTGGTTGATTGATGCCCTGCGGTAATACTGCCATCGGCCCACTGGGCTTTAAGCAAAACCTCATGACAATAAGCCACTTCTTCTTTCGTTAATAGCTCTGGAATTTTAACTAGCATGTGCGCCCTCTCACATTTTCATCAAATAATTAAGGGCAGAGTTAACTCTGCCCTTTTATGCCGTACTTATTTTACTCTTAGAAAGAATAGCTCGCTGTTAAACTAAACTTACGACCATCACCTGGTACAAAGTGTCCACCACCTAACTGATCCACGTAATCTTTATCACCTAAGTTTTCACCATTAAACTGCAGGCTCAAATCTTTTGATATGTCATATGCAACCATCAGGTCAAAAATAGTATAACCTGGCGCACGAGAGCGTGTTGACGTAGTGCCGTTGTAACGCTCACCTACATATTGCGCACCTAAACCAAACGATAACTTATCCGACATATCGTATGTAGTCCAAACACTTGCGCTATTTTTAGGTGTACGTGCAAGCTCGTTACCAATTTGAGTTGCGTCGTCGCCTAATGCTTTAGTTACTTCGCTATCTTGGTAAGTGTATGAAGCAATTACAGTCCACTCTTTAGTAATTAGGCCAGTTGCTGAAAGCTCTAAGCCTTGTACGCGCTGTTCACCACCGAGTATTTCGTCACTTGAGCTATCTGCAAATGGGTCATCAGTACGGGCATTGGTTTTTTCAGTACGGAAAAGTGCAGCATTAGTTTGCAGGCGACCATCCATTAGGCTCCATTTAGTTCCTAATTCATAACTGCGGCTTTCTTCTGCGTCTAAATCAGCTGCATTTGAACGCGTAGATACCGTTAGCCCTTCAGCCGATGGGTTAAATGAATTACCTGCGCCTAAATATACACTGCCATTTTCTGCTGGTTTATAAACTACTGCTGCATTCCAGCTAAATAAATCGTCACTTGTAGAAATTAAAGCACTTGGGTTAGCGTAATCGTTATGGTAATCCGTAGTAAAGCTATCAAAGCGAATTCCGCCCGTAACTTCCCATTGCTTGTTAAGTGTTACTGTATCAAATGCATAAATAGCTTGGTTTTTAGCTTTAGCTTCAATGCTCGTACCGTCACGGCCATACACACCCGTAAATGCAATTGTTGCGTCAGGGTTGTATAAGTCGTTGCGTATTCCATCTTCAATTAGGTTATCAGGTGTAGTTGCAACAAAGTTATGACGTGTAAACGTTTCATTTGCAAGTTCAGCACCCACTACAACATCATGAGTAAAGCCAGCAAACTCATAGTTACCAATTAAATCAACTTGAAGTGCAGCAAGTGAATTTTCTGTATCACGTGTTTTTTCATCTGCAAAGGTAATATCAGTGTCTGTTGTAACCGAGAAATAACGCGGTGCAGTTGTTACTGACTCACGCTTAACTTTACCTAAACGACCTTGCACACGTAATGTAGTATTTTGAGAAAAATCATACTCATAACGAGCTGTTGTTGAGTAGGCTTCAATATCTTCGTAATCACGGTAAATATTACCGTAAAAGTTATCAAAATCGACAGGAGAAGGTGAGCGCGCGCTATCTGCAAGTTCAGCTACAGGCGTATCGCTGTAAACCCACGGAATGCCGTAATCTGGTAAATTATCTTGGCGTTGATACTCTAGGTTTAAATCAAAACGGCTGTTTGTACCAAGTCCTGTTGCAAATGCAAACGCAACAGCATTTGTTTCATTTTCAACATGGTCGCGACCTGCAACATCACCTTTATCAGTAAGAAGGTTTATACGTAGCGCGCTTGTATCGTTTACTTGAATGTTAGTATCAAAACGACCACGGTAATCGTTTTCTGTGCCTAAACGTAGCGAAACGTCGTTAAAGTTGTCTAACTTCGCCTTTTTACTTTCTAAATTAACACTACCACCTGTTGCACCACGACCAGAAACTGCTGAGCCTGGGCCTTTTGCAACTTCAACGGCTTCAATGTTGTAAATATCACGTGTGTAACCTGCAACATCGCGAATACCATCAACAAAAATATCATTTGTTGCACTAAAACCACGAATCGACATGCTATCGCCAGTAGGTGAGCCACCCTCACCTGCAGCTAAAGAAATACCTGAAACATTACGTAAAGCATCACGTAGGCTATCTACGTTTCTATCTTTCATTACCGCTTGGTTAATTACCGTTACAGTTTTAGCTGTATCGAGTAGCGGTTGAGTGTATTTATGCGACGTTGATTTTTCTACAACATAGCTAGACTCAGTTTTAGTTTCTGCTTTGGTTACCGATAGTTCTTGAACATCCTGTGCACTTGCCCAAGTTGAAAGCGTAGCTGTAACAACCGCTGCAATTGGCTTCACGTACGCATTTCCTTTATTCGATGGCTTACTCATGGTTACTCCGTAGTTTTTATTAAGCACTTAACTATTGTTAATTTAAGGTACATATTTAATTTCGGCGAAATCCTACCACTCAAACAACGCAATGTAAACGATAACTGTTATCAATTGCATTGTCATGTGAATTCCTATATTGTATACACACTCAAAAATTAACAGTAATTACGTCCTTGTAATTACTTGTCGTAACTTTCAGGATTGTTGTTAAGTAATGCGAAGCTTAATTAAACCAATTAGCGTAGTTATCGCGCTTTGTAGCACCATGGCAGTAAAAGCCGACACAGTTAGTGAGCTAGAACAACTCGTTAATAAATGGCTACAAATAGAAAATCAAAACACAGAATTAAATACTCATTGGCTTGAACAAAAAAGCAGCATGGAGCAAACCTTAACGCTTCTTAATGCTGAGCAGCAGCAACTTAGCGAGCTTAATCAGCGAAGAAAAAAAAGCACCAGTGAGCTTACCCAAAAACGCGAACAGCTTGTTACTCAGCAATCAGAACTTGAAAATGATCAACAGCAATTGAACGACCAACTAGCACGTATTTCTGGGCAATTACTTTCATTACAAGTGCAATTACCTCCGCCACTTTTAAGTAGTTGGAAAAACACTGGTGATTTAAGCGACTCACAACTCAGTACAACTGACAAATTACAAACAGCGCTAAAAATGCTGACCCTACTTAATGATTTTCAACAACGTATTTCAATTCACGAAATGGCTATTAAACACCCTGACGGGCAAGAAGTGTGGGTAAAGCAGCTTTACTTAGGTGCAGCTCAAGCATGGTTTGTAAGTGAAGATTTAAGTTACGTAGGTATTGGTTTTCCAAGTGACTTAGGTTGGCAGTGGGAATTTGACCCAAGTATTAATGCTGAGCAAGTTGCACTGGGTATTGCTGTACAGCAAAAAAAGCGCGCTGCTGATTGGGTAACACTCCCAATATTAAGTTATGTAAATAAAAACCAGCAAGGGGCTAAATAATGGCTACTAACAGCATAATTGCAGCATTTAGCGCCACAGTGTTACTTTTTAGTGCAAATATTTCTTTTGCAGCTAGCAGTGATGATGCTAAACAAAGTATTTTAAGTGATATTAAAACAGCGCAACGTACTCTAAATAAAACTCAAAATAGTATTTCAAAAGAGCAAGCTACCCTTGCAAAGCAAATTTTTACCAAGCAGCAATCGCTCAGTAAATTACGCGCGCAAGCAGCCGTTAATCGCCGCCTAGCTGACGAAAATACGTTAAGCCTCGATCAGTTACAAACCCGATTAGACACTTGGCAACAGCAGCAGCAATACCAATTAAACTTACTTAGCCGTTTTGTGCGCCAAAATACCAGCAATAGTGCTAGCAGTAACGAGTCGATTAATAATCAGAACGAGTTATTAAGCCGCGTTATATCGCAAATTAATAATCAAGAACAGGCACTTTACCCACACTTTAATAAGCAATCGATTGTGCTCAGTAATGGCGAATTAAGCCAAGCTAATACCCTTCAAGTAGGTCCTGTTGCATGGTTTAGTACGCAAACACCTAAACTTATGGGCTTATTAAATTTGGATGATGAATCTAATGCATTAAAAGTAGCGTTAGTGCAATCAACAAGTAACGATAACCCACTCGATAATACTTTAAATCAAAATGGTGCAGGCTCAACATTACTTACTTTTGATCCTAGTTTAACGCACTTAGTCACGAGCCAAGCTCAACAAGAAAGTCCGCTTGAACACTTAGAAAAAGGCGGCTTATGGGCTATCCCTATTATTTTGTTTGCCTGCTTTGCACTAACTATTGCGCTATTAAAAGCCGCACAACTACTGCGTTTAAGTAAAATTAAAATGCACTCTCAAATGCAATTACAGCAATTTTTTAAAGCTGAAAATAGCAGTGAATTTGCAGGCATGCAGCAGCAGTTATTTAACTTAACGCTGCAAAGCGAAAAAGGCCAAGTACGAGACGATCAATTATTTAATCAGTTAATTCACGATAAGCATAAACTCGATAACTTTATTGGCGCTATTGCCGTTACAGCTGCGGTAGCTCCACTACTTGGCTTGTTAGGTACTGTTAGCGGCATGATCGAAACATTTAAAATGATGACCTTGTTTGGCTCAGGCGACCCAGAAGTTGTATCGGGCGGTATCGCACAAGCACTTATAACAACTGAATTGGGTTTAGTCGTGGCCATACCTGCTCTGGTATTAAATGCACTGCTATCGCGTAAAGCAAAAGCGTATTACAGCCAACTAGAAGGCTTTGGATTACAGCTTAGTCAACTAGAAAAAGGAGAAACCAATGTTTGAGAAAATCGTTAGTAACCCTATTTGCTGGTGTATTCTTTTACTCGCTTTATTTGTATACCAGCTAATTTTTCATGACCTACTGCACCTTAAACAATACCAAGCGCAGCGCAAAGGTTATTGGCAAGAAGTTAGCTCTATTTTAACAGCAGCGCTTCCGCTACTTGGTTTATTAGGCACCATTGTTGGTTTGCTTGATACATTTAAAGTAATGGCGCTGGGCCATAACGAGTTAATGAGTGACGCCATTGGTGATGCATTACTAACAACTCAATTGGGCCTTGTGTGCGCTATTCCTGCGTGGTTAATGCAAGCATATTTAGCGTATTCTCAGCGTAATCCTAAATTACATACATTAAGTAAGCAGTTAGGGTAACACTATGCAATCACGTTTAAAGCACAAGCTAGAGCAAGAAGCGGGGCAACATATTGATATGTCGCCACTACTTGATGTGGTATTTATATTGCTAATATTTTTTATTGTTACAACCGTATTTGTACGCGAAAGCGGCGTTGAAGTTGATAAACCACAAGCCGTATCGGCCAGTCGTCTTGAGCAGCAAGTTATATTTTTAGCAATAACCGACTCTCAACAAGTATTTTTTGATGGTAGCCAAATTGGTGTTGCTGGCGTGCGTAGTAGTGTCGAGCAAATGTTAAAACAGCAACAACGCCCTGTGGTTATTCAAGCTGATAAAACAGTACCTACTGAGTTACTTGTTCAAGTAATTGACGAAGCAAAGCTGGCAGGCGCGGCGCAAGTTAACTTAGCGACCAAGCAATAATATGCACACGATTAACCCGCTTCAAAAAACAAAAAACAATCGCCATCCACTTTTTGCATTTGGCCTTAGCTTAATTGTACTTAGCGCTGCATTACTGCTTTTATGGCTTGGGCAACTTGCAGAGCATCATATAAAAGACAAAGTAGTTGTGCGCGAAATTGCCATGGTGGCACTGCCACCACCTCCTCCACCATCAATATCGCAACAGCAAACAAGTGAGCCAATGCAAAGCTTATCGGTAGAAGGTGCAGGCGCGTCTATTCAAGCCGTAAAAATTAAGATCACCAGCAATTTAAGTATTGTAAAACCCGATACACCCAACGTAAAAGTAAACGCGCCACAATGGCAATCAATGAGTGTAAATTGGGATGCATTTAGCTTAAATCAACTCGATGGTCTCCCAACTTTGCTTACTCCTGTTAAGGCCGTTTTACCAAAAAGCTTAACCCGTCGAGGTGTTGATGTATTTACTGTAAAACTCGATGTATTTATTGATGAAAGTGGCAAGTTAAGTTTAATTGAGGTAGTACAAAATCCATACCCTGAACTTAAACCAGCTATCGACAAAATTATTAAACAAAGCCGCTTTAGTGCACCTAAAAAAGAAGGTGAAACCGTACGCGCTCGCTTTATTTGGCCAATCGAATTTAAACCTTAAGCCTATTAAAATGAAAAACATGAACGTAATTAAAACGCTAAAACCATTAACTCGCGCAGTTATCACTACTTTAATGTGCTCACTCCCTTTATTAGGTGTAAGTAGCGTGCATGCAAGCGCCGTGAGTACACCATTAAAAAGTGCGCCACTAAAAGTAACTTTATCGCCTAGCGATCCAACATGGCAGTTAGCTATAAATAATAAATTATTAGGCCCTACAGAGGTTCTTATTGAACCGACCGAGCGCGGTTTTGCTCGCCAAGTGCAACCACTATTACAAGCCGGTAATTACAGTGAAGTCGCTGCGCTATTTAAAGGCCGTGATATAAATCAAGATAGCACTGCTTTAAACTTATTACGTGCACAAGTACTGCTTTCAACAAAGGACTTTAATAACGCTGAACTAGCTTACCTAGCGTGTTTAAAAGCTTCACCTGATTTAGTAAAAGCACATCAAGGTTTAAGCCTTTTATACATGCAACAAGCAAAGTATGCCAAAGCACAAACGCACCTAGTTCACAGTATTGAACTTGGCCAAGCTGACGCACAAAGTTATGCGCAACTTGCTTATATACACGTGCAGCACAGCCAACCTTGGAGCGCAGTAGCGGCGTACCGCCAGGCGCTAATGCTAGCGCCTGAAACAAGCCAATACCAACAAGGGCTATTGTATGCGTTAATTGAATCGGGTGATTTAAATCAGGCAAATGCATTATTAAAAGAATTACTTAATAAAAGCCCTGATAAAGCTGAACTTTGGCTACAACGTGCACAAATAGCATTACAGCTTGATCACAAAAATCAGGCGCTTGCTGCTATTGAAGTGGCCTTAAAACTTAACCCTAAAGATACCAGCAACCAGCTTTTAGCAGCCCAGTTGCATTTAAGTGAAGGCAGCACTGAACGCGCTGTTAGTTTATTAAAGCAAGGTTTAAAACACGCAAATAAAAAACAGCAAATTGAGGTTATTAATACCACGATGCAAACGCTAGCTTGGCTTGTATCGGAGCAAAAATGGAATTTAGCTAAAGAGCTAATAGGCAGCGCAAAAAGATTAACTAAGCAGCTACCCCGTGATGAACAAGCTCAATTTTCTGTATACAGTGCACAACTTGCTATGCAGCAAGGTAATACTACGCGCGCTCTTAACAGCTTAAATAACGCACTTAAAATAAACCCGAATTTAGGTGATGCCCTACTTAGTTTAGCGAGTATTTATCGCAGTAAAAGCCAACTTACCCAAGCAAAACTTATGTACGTTCGTGCACAAGCCCTACCTGATTACCAACTATCTGCATGGCTTGGGTTATCGCAAATAGCGATTGATTCTAAAGAATACCCGAGTGCGCTAAAGCATCTTAGAAAAGCATTACAAGCAAACCCGGAGCGCCAGGATTTAATTACCAACATTCGCGCCCTTGAGAATATAGTGCGCCAAGAAGGATAAGTTTAAAGCCGTGGTTAAATTTACTTGTAGATGCAGCGCTTGCTGGCGTGACGAGCAAAGCTCGTAATTTCTATATGCAATAAAATCTTAAGTGATTTGTTCACAAAGAGGTTTAGAGGGCGCTGCGCTTTAGAGAAGTAGAAATACATAATTACTATTGTTTTATATCTTCTCATTTACTCCTCTTTTACTTCTCTTTGTGCAATAAGTTTTTAAGTGATTTATTCACAAAGAGGCTAAAAAGAAGCTCACGCTTCAACGTGAGCAAGCTCGTCTACAATATATATTAAAGCGTTACCAATTTTGCATTTCGACTATTCGCGATTGCGTGCGCGCATATTCAAAGCTCAACTTTTTACCTTTATACAAATGTTCAATGTCGGTTTGAGCATTTATCACCAGCAATTTATGGCAATCGTAAAACTCATCTACTAATGCAATAAAGCGCCGTGCTTCGTCGTCAAAGGTGTGCTCATCAAGCGTTTGTTTTTCGCGTTGATAACTATCTTCTATACCGTGAACAATAACTTTACCCGTTGCTTTAACACCCATTTGCGGCACGTTCGATACATATAACACATCAAATTGCGTTGCTAAAAACATATAGTCGTTAGCACTGCGCGGGCCTGAGCATAGCGCCATAAAATCAATCATCAAGGCGTTATCGGCTTTTAATAAATAAGGTAAATTGCGGCCATGTACACTAATTGTATTTCTATATGTTACTTCTGCATAAGAAGCTAAAAACTCATTCTTAAAATCGTGATTTGATAAATTAATAAAATAGTGACAACTGTTTTTACCATATCTAAAACGGTGATCGTCCTCCCCCGCCACGCTAATTATATGGCAGTGACTATTAATTAAATCGATAGTAGGTAAAAATCGCGCTCGTTGCAGGCCGTTGTAATAAAGCTGCTCTGGCTTTGCGTTCGATGTGGCCACCAGCACAACACCTTGTTCAAACAACGCATTGAACAATCTCGCCATGATCATAGCATCGCCAATGTCGCTCACAAAAAACTCGTCAAAACACAGTACACGAATGTTTTTAGCCCACTGTTTTGCAATTAGGATTAGTGGATTTTTTTGACCTTGTAGCTGCGAAAGTTGGGCATGCACTTGCGCTATAAAATGATGAAAATGCAGCCGCTGCTTTTGCTCAATAGGTAGGTTTTTATAAAATAAATCCATCAACATAGACTTACCTCGTCCTACGGGTCCATATAAATAAACGCCTTTTATTAAGGGCGCTTTTTGCCACCATGATGTGTGAGCTTGAAGTTGCTCGGTTAGCGTATTTAAAGCTTCCACTGCATTTTGCTGCGCAGCATCAAAACACAGTTCACCTGTGTCTATTTTTGCTTGGTAAAGGCTTAAAATTTGTGTGCTGTGCACTGTCATGGTATTTCACTATCGGCTATAATCGCGCCCATTGTAGCCGACTAAAAATGTGAACCAAAATGAAATTCCCTTGCCGCTTAGATAAATTTATTAGCCACTTAGCTGAAATACCGCGCACGCAAGCCCGCGCTAGTATAAAGCGAAAAGAAGTAAGCGTTAATGGCGAAGTAATCACATCACATAATTTTCAGCTAGCCCAGCAAGATGAAGTACTGCACCAAGGTACGCCTTTGGTATTTTTAGGTAAACGCTATTACATGCTAAATAAACCTGTTGACTATGTATGTGCTAACAGTGACGAGCTACATAAAACCGTTTTTGACTTACTTGATGAGCCAAATATGAGTGACTTTCACGTGGCAGGCCGCCTTGATATAGACACCACAGGGTTAGTTATTATTACTAATGATGGCGATTGGTCACATAAAATTACGTCGCCTAAAAGCAATAAATTTAAAACCTACCTAGTAGAAACTCAAGAGCCTATTACCGATGAAGCACTTGAGCAATTACGAACAGGTGTCATGCTGCATAACGAAAAAGATTTAACCCGCCCAGCTATAGCAGAGAGACTTGCTAATTACGGACTGCGTTTATCGATAAGTGAAGGTAAATATCATCAAGTTAAACGTATGCTTTACGCAGTAGATAACAAAGTAGTTGAGCTGCATCGCGAGCAAATTGCGGGAATTACCCTAGATGAAAACTTGGCTAGCGGTGAATATCGACTATTAACAACTCAAGAAATCAAACTATAAAAGCGCTTTAAAGGAGCCTAAGTTTGGATATACTAGGGCGTGTTGAACTTTGTGGATTGATATTTGTTCAATCTAAGGGCTATTAAATCGCGGCGCGAGGTTTGTAACCTAGTGGGCTAAATAAAAACCGAGCAACAAAGAGTTAATCGTCCCTAGAAAGAACCCAAAGGGCAGAGTATGTTTGGCATTTATGCTGCGTTATCGCCTAATTATGGGGAATAACCACACTACATAGGCTCTGCCTTGCCTAAAAACCAAACATACTACTGCAAATTCAACCACCAACGTTCAACACGCCCTAACTAAAACAATATAGCAAAACTTTTACTTGAGCCTTTCAACTTGCTCCACTAAAATAGCGCCCTTCAAAATCACTAAGGTCGGCCGTGTTAGTTAACTACAATCCCCCTATGAGTCCGTATTTAACAATACTTTTTCAGGATGACGACTTACTTATAGTTAATAAGCCAAGTGAGTTATTAACTGTCCCAGGTAAAGATCCTAAACATGCCGACAGCTTAATTAATCGCGTTAATCGTGTTTTTCCAACAGCGAGAATAGTGCACCGCTTAGATATGGCGACTTCTGGCATACTGTGCCTTGCCATGAATAAAGCCGCGCACAGACATTTAAGTATGCAGTTTCAAGAGCGCGAAACAGCTAAACGTTACATAGCACGTGTATACGGACAACTTGAAGCTGAAACAGGATCAGTAGATTTACCCCTTATTTGTGATTGGCCTAATCGCCCTAAGCAAATGGTTGATCACGACAGAGGTAAACCTTCGCTTACGCATTTTAAAATACTTGAGCGTGAAGAAAATGCAACCCGTGTAGAGCTAACCCCTATCACTGGTCGCTCGCATCAACTACGTGTGCATATGTTAAGTCTGGGTCATCCTATTTTAGGTGATAGACTTTACGCCCATAAAGAGGCACTTGCTGCCGCTCCTCGCTTACAATTACATGCACAAATGCTGCAGTTGAAGCACCCAACCACTGAGCAAGTACTTACTTTTGAAGCCGAGCCTGAATTTTAACTGGCTCAAATACTTCGTAAATTATTAAACTTTTAGATAACTTTGCCGATACCTAACTAATTGTCATTAGTTAGGTGCGTTATGCTATTTTCACGGTTTTTAAAAGGCGCTTTTTATATACAGCTCAGCTGTGCGCTACTTTTAGCTAACCCTATCAGCGCGGCGGAACATATTGCCCCACCTAGCCTATCAAGTATTGAAAAGAGCGACATTGAGCGACTTCTTCCAAGCGATGAAATAAAACCAATATTAGCGGGTAAAACAGAATTTTTAAGTCTTTATAGCGAATATATGAGCGCTAATTTTAGAGGAGTCGTATTACTTATACCCGACTGGCACTCGACCCCAACCAACAACTCAGGCATGAGTTACTTGCGTAAAGAGCTTAATAATTTAGGTTACAGCACCTACGCAATGACAGTGCCCGACATTGATTGGCAAACTAGTAAAATGGCAAAAACAACGCCCAGCGAAACCGAAGCTGCGCCTAGTAAAGCCGAGGAACCTGCATCACCCGACACAACAGCAAACGCCCAATCGCAGCCTGCAAAAGTAAAAGAAGAACCTCATTACGTTAATGTAATTGAAAAAGTAACTGACGACATACTTGATAACTATAAAATAAATCTAATTTCTCGTTTTAATGCGCTGTATCAAACAGCTATGGAAGATTCGAGTAATATAGTGGTTATAGCACAAGGCACGAGTGCGGGTGTGTTGCTGGAGTACTATGCAGATTTTCCTGATGAGAGACTGGATGCATTTATAAGTTTAAGCAGTTATCTACCTAATACCAAGCGTAACGAAAGCTTGAGCCAAACGGCATCACTTGTTGCACCCGCCTTGCTTGATATTTACTACGCAAATGACAGCACAGATATTTTAATGAGCCTTAAAAGTCGTCAGCGCTGGGTTAACCGAAATGCAAAATTTGATTACCGCCAACGCCAATTGTTTGGCCTGCGCGATCAACCCGATCAACACGCACGCCTAACAAAAGAAATAGACGGTTTTTTACGCCGACTTTTTTAAATACTCATAAGCAGCTTGAATATCTTGGCTCTTTTTAACAGCCAGTTCCATCATGTGTTTTGGTAGGCCTTGCGACACTAACTTATCAGGGTGGTGTTGCGACATAAGTTTACGGTACGCTACTTTTATATCACGCTGCGTTGCATCGCTATTTAAACCTAATAACGCCAATGCTTGCGCACGGTTCATGTTATTATTTGGCGGTACATGGTGCCCAGAACCTTCACGGTAACTACTACTTTGACCTTGATTTTGTTGCTGCTGATTAAACTGCTGTTGTTGCTTTCTAAAGTTAAACTCTGCTTGGTAGCGCTTTAATACAAATGCAAAACGTGTTTTAGAAATACCTAACTGTTTACTTACTTCTGCTAGTAATTGCTTTTCTTGTTCGGCTAATACCCCGTCAGAAAATGCCATTTGAATTTGTATTTCTAAAAACAACTGTATTAGATCGTTTCGTTTAGCAAAGCGTTCTTTAAAATCGTGTACTGTTTCTTTAAGTGAAAAGTCGCTCTCTTTACCTGACTGAAATGCATGCTGGGCTTCGCGGCGTTCTTCGCCCTTTAAGCCCATTTCGTCCATAAACAAGTTAGCCGCTTTTATATGTACTTCGCTAACACGACCATTCGACTTCGCAATATGCCCCATAACAGCAAAGCAGCTTGAAAAGAATAAAGCTTGGCGCTCATTCACGTCGTCACCACTAAATAAGCTAGAAAAACCACCTGCTTTATCAAAGTTATTTTTTAAGCTTTTATCAAATAAATGACCTAGGTATAAACCTAAAATGGCACCAAATATTTTGCCAAACATAAAGCCAAAACAAAAACCGAGAATTTTTCCCCACATCTATAATACTGCCTTCTTAAAAAATTGAGTTATTACGCCTCAAGGCGCGTGTTTAATTGGTTTAAACGCTCTGGTGTACCAATGTCATCCCACTGCCCTATATAGAGCTCAGTTGAGACTAAATGTTCATTTAGCTTTTCACGTAAAATAGGCCCTAGAGGGCGAATACCTTGCGTTAATCCTTTAAAAAAATCAGCCTGATAGCGGCCAATCCCCGAAAATGTATATTTTTGGCTATCAGGCGACAAATGACTCAATGCAAAGTCGCCGTTAGGATTATGTGGCGGATTTTCTATAAGCACTATGTGCGCCTCACCGGGCTGTAAATGAAGTTGCATTAGCGCACTTACATCATAATCGGTGTATACATCACCATTTACTACAATGAAAGAGTCGCCCAACAGCGGTAACGCTTCAATAATACCGCCAGCCGTTTCAAGGCCACCTTCAACTTCTTGGCTATAAAGTATATTTGCACCAAATTGGCTGCCATCTTTAAAGTAGTCTTTTATTTTATCACCCTGCCACGCAAGGTTTATTACAATATCGGTAATGCCGGCAGCTTTAAGGTTATTTATATGGTGCTCAATAAGTGGTTTTTCTGCCACTTTTAACATTGGCTTTGGCATATTTTGCGTTAGCGGCATCATACGTTGCCCGCGCCCTGCGGCTAAAATCATCGCTTTCATGAGCGCTCCTTTGCTAACTTTTCAGTTACTTTGGGCACAATGGTATTTTTTGTCCACTCACTCAATGCGTTAAGCTCTGGGTAATTTGTCGCTACTTCAATAATGTAATCAAGCGTCGGTAGAATATTATCTAAATAACCTGTTTTACCATCGCGTAAATACAATCGACAAAATATACCCGCAGCTTTTAAGTGGCGCTGTAATCCAGTTAAATCAAACCAATATTTAAACTCATCAAATGAAGTATTAGCCAGCAAATTTTGAGCCGTAAATTCCTGATAAGCAAAATCAAGCAAGCTTGTTAACTCTTTTTGAGGCAGTTTAAAATAGCAATCGCGTAGTAGCGAGACTAAATCGTAGCAAAGCGGCCCGCGTACAGCATCTTGATAATCTATAATTGCCCACTGGCCGTTACTGTTCATAATATTACGGCTATGGTAATCGCGATGAACGGTAACAGTAGGTTGCTCACGCATGGCCTTTATTAATAGATCTGAACTTGTTTGCCACATTATTTTTTGTTCTGCACTGAGTGACTCATTAATAAAGTCACTCACTAACCACTGGCTAAATATATCAAGTTCTAGTTTTATAAAATCTTCGTTATACGCTTGCATAGCAGAAGCTGCCGGCGTTTTTGCCCACTGAGCACTTAAGCTAATTAGTGCTTGATAGTGCTCGGTGCG
Source organism: Pseudoalteromonas sp. NZS71 (assembly GCF_015864715.1). Classification (NCBI taxonomy): domain Bacteria; kingdom Pseudomonadati; phylum Pseudomonadota; class Gammaproteobacteria; order Alteromonadales; family Pseudoalteromonadaceae; genus Pseudoalteromonas; species Pseudoalteromonas sp. NZS71. Next base: position 33,283 of record NZ_JADYWS010000003.1, read on the forward strand.
GTTTGCATCATCAAGCATGTCAGCTAGGTGCGTACTTCCTAAATCGCTGAGAATAAAAAAGCCCTGCTTTTCATCACTTGCAATAATAGTAGGAAGTAAAAAACCTTGCTCAACAAACACCTGATTTAGCGAAATGTAAGGTTCGTTATTCACTTTTTGCGGATCTGAGTCCATCACTATTAAATGCTTATTATCGTGATTTAAACGGTAATAACGGCGAAAGCTAGCATCACCCGTGATCGCGTTTAAAGTATGCGACTTAGCATTAAGCTGTGTGTTCATAAATTGTTGTAAATTCTCAAAGCGTGTCATTTTATAAGATATCTATTTTTCACTAAGTTAATTAGGTCAATTACTGTAATTGCCATTATTTTCCTTTATTATGTGTATATTATATTAAACACACAGTATTAAGGTCGATAAATGAGCAAAACCTGGGGCATATTGATGCTAAGCGTAGTTAGCGCACCATCGCTTGCCGAAACTGAACTGGCACACAACCTTTGTGGCATTTCAATGCAAACCAGAGCTTGGCAACCACTTGAAGGCCTTAACCTTGGTGAAGTTGATATTCAAGCTGATGATGTAGAGCTACTTGGCACTCAAAGCGCTGAATTTACCGGCAATGTTGATATTAACACCCTTAAGATGAGTTTGTCCGCACAAACTGCGTTGATAGACAAACAGCGTGGTTTATTAAATGCAACGGGGCCAATCACTTATCAAGACTACGTAAGCAAAGTTAACAGCACCGGATTGAATGCCGATTTAAATAATTCAGAAGTCAGTTTGTTAGGCGCCGACTACAGCCTAACCGAACAACAAGGTAAAGGCGGCGCTGAAAAGCTTACTGTTAATCAGTCTGGCCTATTACTCATGAATGCAAGCTTTACTACTTGCCCAAGTGACACCCCAGTGTGGGAAATTGAAGCTGACGAAATAAACCTTTCGCGCGAAGAAGGTTGGGGCGAAACATATAACGCCGTATTACGCATTCTCGATACACCGGTTTTGTATTTACCTTATTTTACATTCCCGCTGGATGAACGCCGTAAATCGGGTTTACTTACCCCGACTATTTCAAGCTCTGACAAATACGGCCTTGAAACAATTACGCCGTACTATTTAAATATTGCACCTAATTTTGATGCCACTATTACGCCTCGTTATATGTCTAATAAAGGGCTGCAATTACAAACCGAATTTAGATACCTAACAGAGCAACACGAAGGCTTAGTAGGGATTGAATATTTAGATAGTGATGATTCTGAGCCAGATTTGAATGAACGCTACATGTTTCATTGGCAACAACAAAGCTACCTAGGTGAAAACTGGCGCGCAAACGTTGATGTAACCAATGTAAGCGATGATAACTACATCACCGATTTAAGCTCAAATTATGCTAGTAAAACCGATACTCAGTTGTATCGTACCGGTTCACTTACTCATTTAGGTGAAACATGGCGCACTGATATTAAAGTACAAAACTTTGAAGTACTGGGCGATCACTTAGAGTCTTACACTGCTATACCGCAAGTTAATTTTACGCAAACTGCTCCATGGCGTTTTGATAATTTTGACTTTAGTGTGTCAGGTGAAATTAGCCATTTTACTAATGATTCATCAGAAGTGGCCATAGACAGCGCAACTCGTGTACACGTAGAGCCTAAAGCACGCTATAACTATGCAACGCATGCGTGGTCATTTTTATCTGAAGTGAGCTTACTGCAAACTAATTATAAGCAAAGCGGAAACTTAACAGGCACGCAATACAGCGACACCGTATCGCGTACTATTCCTAAAGTACGTTTGTATTCTCAGCTTAATTTTGAGCGCGACGCATCTTACTTTTTTGAAGATGGTATACAAACGCTAGAGCCGCAAATTCAATATTTATATACACCTAATAAAGATCAGTCAGACATTGGCTTATTTGATACGACTAAGCTACAAGACGATTATTATGGTTTATTTAGAGACGTGCGCTTTTCGGGTGTTGACCGTATAGCAGCTGCGAATCAGTTTACGTTAGGTGCTACAACGCGTTTGTTTGATAAAAAACAAGAAGAAGTATTTAACTTTAGTGCCGGCCAAATATTTTATTTAAGTGACGATGCCAAGCCAACAGAGCAAGGCTTGAACTCAGACACTAATTATAATGCACTATTTGCAGCTCAAACCATGTTACATTGGCACCGCCGTTGGTACCTCGCTGGAGGTATTCAATACGATACAGATGGCAAGCAAATGGTACAGTCAAATGTAACGCTTGATTATAAAGGTGATAATAATCAGCTAGTACAATTGAACCATCGCTATGCAAATGATGTCTCAGGAAATACAATCGAGCAAGCAGGTGTATTTACAAGTATTCCTATTAGCGACGAATGGCAATTTATTGCAAGCTATCATCGAGATCTTGAAAACAACAGAAGTATCGAAGTATTGAGCGGATTACAGTATGAATCATGCTGTTGGGCTATCCAAATTACTGGGCACCGCCAAATTGAAACAGATTTAAATCAATCAATAGGCCAAGAACAAGCAACTTTTGATTCAGGTATTAGTTTGAATTTTGTATTAAAAGGACTTGGCAGTAAAAGCCGTTATGATGCACAAAAATTATTACAACAAGGTATTTTTGGCTATCGTAGACCGTATTTTCTTAGTAACTAGAGTACTATCAGCAAGAGTAGTAAAAAGAATATGAATTTAAAAAAATTATTAACATCAGCAGTTTTAAGTGCCAGCCTTTGTCAAAGTGCAATGGCTGCACCAGTAGAAATAGATAAAGTTATTGGCGTTGTAAACCAAGGCGTAATTTTAAAAAGCGAAGTAGACACCATTATTAATCGTGTTAAAAAGCAAGCCGAAGAACAAAACCAGCAATTACCAAAAGATGAAACTCTTCGTGTACAAGCCGTTGAGCGTTTAGTAAATCAAGCCCTTATGATACAAATGGCTGACCGTATGGGGTTACAAATCTCAGACAGTCAACTCGATCAAACTCTTGCAAGCATGGCACAAGAGCAAGGCGGAACAATTGCCGATTTACGCCGTACTATTGAAGGTTCGGGCGAAAGCTTTCAAGCTTACCGTGAAGAAATTCGTAAAGAAATTACAACGCAACAAGTAACACGTGCAAGTGTCGATCGCCGTATTTATATTAGCGAGCAAGAAGTTGATAACCTTTTAAAAATTATGGAAACCCAAGGCCAAAGTGCTGAAGAGTACGACATTGGTCATATTTTAATAGATATCCCTAACGATGCGAATGCAGACGAAATTGCTGGCGCAAAAACACGCGCAGATAAAGTTATTGAGCTATTAAACGATGGCCAAGAATTTAAGCGTATTGCTATTTCATCATCAAGCGGCTCTAAAGCACTTGAAGGTGGACAGCTTGGTTACATGGGCATTAACGAAATGCCATCGCTTTTTGCTGAAGCAGTAAAAGGCCAAAAGAAAGGCGCTATTGTTGGCCCTCTTCGCTCTGGTGCTGGTTTTCATATCATTAAAGTACAAGATGTTCGTGGCCTACAAGTTGTAGAAACAACTGAAGTGCGTTCACGCCATATACTAATTAAACCTTCGATTATTTTAAGTGAAGAAAAAGCACGCTCTATGCTTGCTGGCTTTGCAAAAGATTTACGCGCAGGAACTGCCGACTTTGGAAAGTTAGCTAAAGAGTACTCAGAAGATCCTGGTTCTGCACTTAAAGGTGGCGAATACGATTGGACTGATCCAACAACTTACGTACCTGCGTTTAAAGATACTCTGCTTTCTCTTAAGCAAGACGAAATAAGCGAACCGTTTAGAACACAGTTTGGTTGGCATATTGTTCAGTTACTTGGTAAACGTGTAGCTGATAAAACTGAGCTAGCTAAACGTAACCGTGCTCACGGTATGTTGTTTAACCGTAAATTTAAGGAAGAAAGTTTTAACTGGCAGCAAGAAATGCGCGAGCAAGCTCACGTTGAAATTTTCCCTATAGACCAATAAATATGACCCTAAGAATTGCTATTACACCGGGTGAACCTGCCGGTATTGGCCCAGATTTGCTACTCACGCTTGCTCAGCAAGCGTGGGATGCTCAACTTGTAGCAATTGCCGATGGCAAGCTGTTAAAAGAGCGTGCAAAACATTTAGGCCTAACAATAAACTTAATTGAATTTGATGATAATGCACCCGCTATCGTAGCACCTGCTGGCAGCCTGTATATTCACCAAGTTGATTTAGGTACTGATGTAGAACTTGGCGTATTAAACGACGGTAACGGCCAATACGTGTTAGATACCTTGCGTATAGCAAGTGAAAAAAACATGGACGGCACCTTCGATGCTGTTGTTACGGGCCCTGTTCACAAAGGCATAATTAATAAAGCGGGTATTTCATTTAGCGGGCACACTGAGTATTTTGCACAGCAGTCAAATACTGCTGATGTAGTTATGATGCTTGCAACAGAGGGCTTACGAGTTGCACTTGTAACCACTCATATTCCACTTGCATATGTATCGCGTGCAATCACACCAGAGCGCTTAACTAAAGTAGCGGGTATTTTAAATCACGACTTACAAACTAAGTTTGGTATAGAAAAACCACGTATTTTAGTGTGTGGCTTAAATCCGCATGCCGGTGAAGATGGCCATTTAGGCCGTGAAGAAATAGAAACAATCACACCAACGCTTGAGATACTTAGAAGCGAAGGTATGAATTTAATTGGCCCACTACCGGCCGATACTTTATTTCAAGATAAATACCTATCTGAAGCAGATGCAGTGCTTGCTATGTATCACGATCAGGGATTACCTGTGCTAAAATACAAGGGATTTGGTAAATCGGTAAATATTACCCTTGGCTTACCATTTATCCGCACATCAGTTGACCACGGTACTGCACTCGATTTAGCAGGAACTGGTACAGCTGACGTTGGCAGTTTTGAATTAGCGATCCGCGAAGCAATTAAGCTCGCCCAAGAAAAAGCACAAAATCAATGACCGATAAAGTACATTTAGGACACCGCGCTCGTAAGCGTTTTGGGCAAAACTTTTTATTTGATGAATCTATTATCGATAAAATAGTCTCTGCGATTGATCCTAAACCAGAAGACAACTTAGTAGAAATTGGCCCCGGCCTTGGCGCAATTACTGAGCCAGTAGCTGATTTGAGTGGCCATTTAACGGTTGTTGAATTAGATAAAGATTTAGCACAACGATTAATTGAACATCCATTTTTGGGTCCTAAATTAACCGTTAACCAAGGCGATGCAATGACGTTTGACTTTGCAAGCTTGGTTCGCGATGACAAAAAATTGAAAGTGTTTGGTAACTTACCTTACAATATTTCGACACCGTTATTGTTTCATCTTTTTGAATTTTCAGATCATATTGAGCACATGCACTTTATGCTTCAAAAAGAAGTAGTAAAACGCATGGTAGCAGGCCCAGGTAGTAAAACATTTGGCCGTTTAAGCGTAATGACTCAATACTACTGTAATGCAATGCCGGTTGTTGAAGTACCACCTGAGTGCTTTAAGCCAGCGCCAAAAGTTGACTCTGCGGTTATACGTTTAATACCTAAAAAGCCAGAGCAACGTACAGCAAAAAGCGTTAAAATATTAAACACAGTGTGTTTAGAAGCCTTTAATCAACGCCGTAAAACACTGCGTAACAGTTTAGGTAATTTACTAACTGCAGAAGAGCTTACTAGCATTGGCATTGATATAACGCTGCGTGCTGAGCGCTTATCTTTACAACAATTTATTGATATAGCTAACTGGATTTATGACAACAAGCAGTAATATTGGATCGCCTGTAAAGGTATCTGTAGAAACATTTTACGTAGAGGGTCAATCTCAACCTGAGCTTGAAAAATACGTATTTGCTTACTCGGTAACAATTAAAAACCATAGTTTATGCAGTGCAAAATTACTAAGCCGCTATTGGTTAATTACCGATGCCAATGGCAAAGAAGTAGTAGTAGAAGGTGAAGGCGTTGTTGGCGAAATGCCAGACATTGGCCCAGGCGAAAGCTATAAATACACCAGCGGTGCAATTTTAGATACACCTGTGGGCACAATGCAAGGCCACTACACGTTACGCAACGAATTTGGCTCTGAGTTTCAGGCGCCTATTAATGTGTTTCGTTTGGCTTGCCCTAACATTTTACATTAAGCACTTAGATGGCAGATTATGCGATAGGTGATTTACAAGGGTGCTTTAGTGAATTTAGCACCCTTTTGCAACGGGTTGATTTTAACCCAAGCAAAGATCACCTTTATTTAGTTGGCGACATCGTTGCCCGCGGGCTAGACTCTCTAGCCTGCTTAGACTATATTTACCAACATCAAAATAGCATGACCATCACTTTAGGCAATCACGACCTCCACATGGTTGCCTGCTACTTTCTTAACAAACCTACCAATCCAAAAGATAAACTAAACCCAATATTTGAAAGCCCAAAATTAGCGCATTACATCGCTTTTTTACAAACCCAGCCATTGGCTTTAGAGCTTATAAAACATAACTGCTTTATATCTCATGCGGGGTTAAATCCCGATTGGTCTATTGAAAATGCACTAAAACACGCGCAATTTGCACAAAGCTGTTATCAATCAAATAACGCAAAAGCGTTTTTTGAACACATGTATCAGCCTCACCCCGCTAAGTGGTCGAATACCCTTGATGACTTTGCAAAGTTTAGATACATAGTTAATTACTTTACCCGTATGCGTTTTTTAACAAGTGATAACACACTCGAGCTTAATGCAAAGGGTGCAATAACCGACAGCGAAACTCTCACTCCTTGGTTTAACCACCCCAATATAGCTAAATCTAAACACGATATTATTTTTGGCCACTGGGCAGCACTTGAAGGTAAAACGGGTAATCCACGGATGCATGCGTTAGATACAGGCTGTGTATGGGGTAACACCATGACGTTAATGCAGCTTAATAATAAAAAGTTAATTACAGAAAAATCCCACCTTTCGTCTAAATAAACTGAAAAAAAACAATACATCTGTTAGATTTATCAATTAATAGTTAAAATTAATTAAAGTAATTGATTTTAATTACTTAACTTATTGGTACAAACGCCGATAAGTCTTAATTGAAGTACTTTTTGAGTGGAAATCTTATGAACCTGACAGTAAGCCAGCGTATTTGGGGTGGTTTTATATTTATCACACTATTATTATTAATAATTGGTGGTAACTCCTTAATAAAAATTGCAAATATTGACCGTTCCACTCAAAAAGTGAACCAACTATCACTCCCTGCATTAAATAAAAGCTCTGAGCTACAAGCCGAATTTATTTTAATGAGTAAAGCCGCTCAAGCTAGCTTTTACACTACCTCTGCCAATGAGCTTGCGCCAATAAAAGCACAGGTCCTTGAGCAAAAACAATTATTCAACACGCTGCACCGTGAACTTCAAGACGTAGTAAAAAATGATGCAACGCTTAATCAAAGTAGCCAAAACGTAGAAAAAACCTACTTAAGCTTTTTAAGCACCGTTGAAAACTTATTAGAAGATAAAAGCAAACAGCTAGCATTAAATAAAACATTAAAAGCACAATTAGAAAGTATAGAACTAAGTGCAGAAGATGCTAACTCTGTTGTACTCGATATTACCGACATTGACGGATTTGAACAAAACCACCCTCGCGCTTATCAAGCTGCAAACAATTTAGAAAACAACTTTATGTCGGTGGTAAGCAACAGCACTGATATGCTAACCGTTAAAACGCTTAATACTCTCGATATTGTTAAAAACGAGCAAACCTATTACCTAGAAGAAGTAACGCGTACTATTGCATTAATTAAACCTGCGATTGAGCAAACTCATAGCGATTTATATTCAAGCTTAAAAGAGTATGTTGATACTTTAGAAAACAACATAAAAGGTAGCAGCGGTTTAGCTGCAAACAAAAAACGATTAATTGATTCGATTACGCTTACGCAATCAGAGCTTGCCCAGTCAGAGCAAGCCACCAAAATGGCACTTAACCAAATTGATGAGTTAGTTAATCAAGCAAGTGATGTTGCGTTTAAATTACAGCAAGGCGTGCGCAGCGACGTAGACTCAGCAAACTTATGGACGTGGGTTGGTATGATTATAGCCACCCTTTTAGCTGTAGCGATTGCTATTATTACTGTTAGCCGCATTACTAAACCACTTGCTGAAGTTAACCGAATTTTAGATATTGTTGCCAGTGGCGACATGACACAACGCTTAGATGACAGCGCTAAAGACGAATTTGGCGAACTATCTAAAAGTTGTAACACGCTAATTGACAGCCTACGCAGCCTAATTAAAGGTATTATTTCTCGTTCCACTCAACTTGCAGCAGCATCAGAGCAAACATCGGCCATTACCTCAGAATCAAGCCAAGCAATTCGTAACCAGCAAGCACAAGTTGAACAAGCCGCAACCGCAACAACCGAAATGAGCAGTACATCGCAAACGGTTAGCAATAGCGCTCAACAAGCACTTAGCGAAATTAAAAATGCGGATAAAGAAGCTGAACGCGTTAAAGGTATTTCGAATAACAACAAAGCAACGATTGAGCAATTAGCACGTGAAGTAGACGACGCCTCACAAGTAATTAATAAACTACATCAAGATAGCGCATCAATAGGCAGCATATTAGATGTAATACGCGGAATAGCGGATCAAACTAACCTACTTGCACTAAATGCTGCAATTGAAGCTGCACGTGCTGGTGAATATGGCCGAGGCTTTGCGGTTGTAGCTGACGAAGTACGCTCTTTAGCGAGTAAAACTCAAGAGTCGACCCAAGAGATACAATCAATGATTGAATCGCTACAAACAGGCGCAGAAGCTGCAGTAACGGCAATGAGTAAAGGTAAGCAACGTGCCGTATCGTGTGTTGAGCAAACCGACCTAGCAAGTAGCGCACTTGATTCTATTACATTTGCGGTTTCGCAAGCCCACGATGTAAGTGAAGAAATTTCGACCGCAGCACTTGAGCAACAACAAGTAGCACAAGAAATTAGCGAACGCCTTGAGTCGATTGTAGCCATCGCAGAGCAAACAGCCGAAGGCGCAAACCAAACTAATATCTCAAGTTCAGAAGTAGCAAAACTTGCCGAAGAGCTTCGCTTATCGGTAGACGAATTTAAAGTTTAGGTTTACTAAAACGATTAAAAAACCCCGATGGTACTATGTTCCATCGGGGTTTTTGTTTATCATGACTTTGAAAGTGAGATGTAAAACTTTACCCACAACATACACACCCTATCGATGCGAATTTACTACGCGCTTATCTAACTTAACTTTATAAAAAGCGAGGTATAAAACCTCACCTACAATACACACACCCTATTGATGCGAATTTACTTCGCGCTCATCTAACTTAACTTTACTTCGCGCTCTCTTATTTTGAAACCTCTGCTACCTTTAAACAAAAGTACTGAAGGCCTGAAAAATGTATCGTTCAGATTTATTGCGAAAAGGCAGAGTATCATTAACAAATCGATTTTACTCAATCACACTAGTGGCGCACAAAAGAGAAAACATATTTATTTCTATGGATATTAATCGTTTGATAATCACAGAAATGAAAAAGATAGAAACGCAAGAAGCAGCTAAAACAATAGCATTTGTAATTATGCCAAATCATATACATTGGCTAATTCAATTAGGAAATAAAAAAACGCTGTCCGATGTAATTAAGTTATTTAAAGGCCGTTGTTCTAAAGTAACCCGTGACGATTTAGGTATGTATAAATTATGGCAACGTAACTACTATGATCACATGATTAAAAATGAAAACGATTTACTGAACAATGCTAGATATATTATTGCTAATCCTTTGCGGGCTAAAATTGTCGATAAAATTGCTTCATACCCTTACTGGGATTGTATTTATATAAAATAAAAAGCGAGGTATAAAACCTCACCTACAATATACACACCATGTAGGTGCGAATTTACTTCGCGCTCATCTAACTTAACTTTACCAAAGCGAGGTATAAAACCTCACCTACGATATATGTACCCTGTAGGTGCGAATTTACTTCGCGCTTATGTAATTTAACTTTACCAAAGTCGGATATAAAAACTCCCTACAACTTACACACACCAATTACTAACCACTAAAATATCGCTTTTTCTTCCTTACTTAGGCGTTTATTGCTAACCTCGCGTTAACGTTTTTACTTAAACAAATTTTTGCTAACGGAATAATTATGCTCAAAAAAATATCACTGTTTATCGGGATGGCAATCAGTGCAAATGCTGTTGCTAAAGGTGGCGTATCACCTTATTTACCTTTAAATCAAGCCCCAGAACTTGAGCACCAAGTACAACGACTTTTAGCTGTAAGTAAAAATACACATATTATGAGTAAGCCTTATAAAGCTCACGATATTTATAGAGTGCTGCAAACAGTAAGGCATACTTACCCAGAACTATATCAAACACTTTCGTACCAACTTAGCCCTTACATTCAAAGCGATGCAGGTACATTTGCAAAAGTAACACTTGCTGCAGGCACAAAAGATAAAACACTGCCTAACCAACGCGGCCAAACTACTAAAACCAACTTAATTGTTGAAGGTGGTGCTTATGCTAACTTCGGGCGTTATTTTGGTGTAAGTGTTGCTGGCATAGCCAACGAAGACGAAATATTACCTACACAAAGCTTTTTTTACCTTGGTAATAAGTACGCGCAGCTAGATATAGGTTACCGAGAACATTGGTACTCACCTTTTAACGACAGTGCCATGCTATTAAGCACACACGCTAAAACAACCCCCTCTATAACGCTTAGTAATGTAGAACCAATAACCAGCTTTAATATTCGTTACGATATGTTTATTAGTAAAATGACAGAGCAACGTGGGATTCTTGAAAGCACTAAGCAGACAGGTGTTATTCGTGAGTACAAACCAGGTAAGCCATATTTATTTGGCTTGCACACTAGTTTTGCTGCAACCGATAATTTAACAATAGGCTTAAGCCGCTTAATGCAGTTTGGTGGCGGCCCTCGAACAGTTACTTTAAAAGACTTTGCTGAAGGTTTTTTTACTCCAGGGAGCAAAGATAATATAACTCGCTCAGATGCGGATGAAGTTGATGCAGACTTTGAGCTTGGGGATCAACTAGGCTCTATAACATTTGCATATAATAACAGTATATACGCGCTTCCTTATGAGTTATATGGTGAAGTAGCACTTGAAGACACATTAGGTGGCTCTCGCAATAATGCATATAGCTTTGGTGTTTATTTACCTTTTATTGCTAACAACCACAGCTTACGTTTTGAGCACAGTAACTGGCAAAAGAGCTGGTATGCAAATAGTATATATAAAGATGGTAACCGTAATTCTGGCAATGTAATTGGCCACTGGGCGGGTGATGAACACGACTACACCGACTACACTCCTGCTAAATCTATGAGCGTAAACTGGCATTGGCAATTAAGTAAAATAGAAAGCTTAAATACCACTATTCGTATGCTTGAAAATAAACGTGATGGTTATAAAACAAGTTATGAGTTACAAACAGCCTATACGCGGAAATTAAGCAAACCAATAATGGGTGCTAAAAGTTGGGGTGCTGAGCTGTATCAAGGAAAGGATGTATACGGGGAAACGTTTGCTAGGTTAGGTGTATTTGCAAACTTTTAACACCCTGTAGGTGCGAATTTACTTCGCGCTCATCTAACCTAACTTTATCAAAAGCGAGGTATAAAACCTCACCTACAATATATCCCCCCTGTAGGTGCGAATTTATTTCGCGCTCATCTAACCTAACTTTATCAAAAGCGAGGTATAAAACCTCACCTACAACATATGCCACCCTGTAGGCGCAAATTTACTTCGCGCTCATCTAAATTAACTTTATTAAAAGCAAAAAAAAGCACTGTCTTAAATTTAAAACAGTGTTTTAAATGACTTACAAATTGTAACCTTTATTTATAAAAGTCTTTATACCACTTAATAAGCTCACTCACGCCTTGCTTAACACCAACTTGCGCTTTATAGCCTGTTGCATTAAATAAATCTGTAGTATCAGCATAAGTTTTATAAACATCGCCAGCTTGCATTTCACGGAAGTTCTTTTTAGCTTCAGTACCTAGTTCAGCTTCAATGGCTTCAATAAACTTCATTAGGTTTATTGGGCTACCGTGGCCAATATTATAAACCGCATACGGAGCAGAGCTAGAAGCTGGTGAACCTGTTTCAACTTTCCAATCTGGGCTTGCAACAGGTATAACATCGGCAGCATGAACAACACCTTCTACAATGTCATCTATGTAAGTAAAGTCACGCCACATATCGCCGTTGTTATTTATATCAATAGTGTCGCCGGCAAGTATTTTTTTAGTAAAAATATACGGTGCCATATCTGGGCGACCCCATGGGCCATAAACGGTAAAAAAGCGTAAGCCTGTTGTAGGTAGGCTATATAAATGAGAATAGCTATGCGCCATTAGTTCATTCGCTTTTTTAGTTGCAGCATAAAACGACACTGGGTGATCGACACTGTCGGTTGTTTCAAACGGTGTTTTTTCGTTTAAGCCATATACAGAGCTAGATGAAGCATAAACCAAGTGTTTAACTTTATTATTACGACACCCTTCAAGCACATTTAAGTGCCCTACTAAATTAGAGTCTGCATAAGCATCAGGGTTTTCTATTGAATACCTAACACCGGCTTGCGCCGCTAAATGTATTACTTTATCAAACTGCTGTGTTTTAAATAACTCGCTCATTGCTGGGCGTTCACTTATATCAAGCTTAATAAATGTAAACGCTTCATGGCTTTCAAACTGCGCTAAACGAGCTAGTTTTAAATTTACATCGTAATAATCGTTAAGGTTATCAATACCGACTACTACATGGCCAGCCGCTAATAATTTTTGGCATGTTGCCGCGCCAATAAAACCAGCAGCACCCGTTACTAAATATTTCATAATTTCCTAATCTTTAAGCTGATAAAGTTGAAAGTTGAAAGTTGAAGACTAAAAGCCTAATCCCAAGTTTCAATAGTTTTCATTAAGGCAGATATCATTTTTGATAACTGCCTAGACTCTTCTATTCAGGTCCGTACTTTTACCTCAATGCCTTTAACTTTTTAAAGCTATGCTTATTTGCTAACGCGCCAGCAAGCAAGGCGCCTACAACAATAACATCGCAATTATACGGCTGAGTCGTAGGCGTAAAGTTTGCGCACGCACGAAAAAAGCCTAAACGAGCCAGCAAGTAAGGTGCCTACAACAATAACATCGCAATTATACGGCTGAGTTGTAGGCGTGAAGCTTGCTCACGCACAAAAAACACTAATTTCAACTATAAGCCTTTAACCTTTAGCCTTTAGCCTTTAGCCTTTAGCCTTTAGCCTTTAGCCTTTAGCCTTTAACCTGTAACCTTTAACTTTTAGTCTTTAAACTTTGTTTATTAATCACTACCAAACAAATCGCGAGTATAAACTTTGTCAGCAATATCACTGAGCTCTTCAACCATACGGTTAGATACAACAACATCAGATATTTGCTTAAACTCATTTAAGTCTTTAATGACACGAGAATGATAAAACTCACTTTCTTCAAGCACGGGTTCGTAAACTACAACCTCAATACCTTTCGCTTTAATACGCTTCATTATGCCTTGTATAGCAGAGGCTCTAAAGTTATCAGACCCTGTTTTCATTACTAAACGATATACACCAACCACTTTAGGGCTACGCTTTATTATTGAGTCGGCAATAAAGTCTTTACGTGTAGTATTAGCATCAACAATCGCACCAATAATGTTGTTTGGTACATTTGCATAATTTGCACGTAATTGCTTAGTGTCTTTTGGTAAACAGTAGCCGCCATATCCAAACGATGGATTATTGTAATGATCACCTATGCGAGGGTCTAAGCTAACGCCCTGTATAATTTGCTTAGAGTTTAAGCCATGCGTTTCAGCGTAGCTGTCAAGCTCATTAAAGTAAGCTACACGCATTGCTAAATAAGTGTTTGAGAACAACTTAATAGCTTCGGCTTCAGTTGAGTCAGTAAACAGTACTTCAATATCTTCTTTGATAGCGCCTTGCTTAAGTAAGCTTGCAAATACACTCGCGCGCTCACTTTGCTCACCAACAACAATACGCGATGGGTATAGGTTATCGTGTAGTGCTTTACCTTCACGTAAAAACTCTGGCGAAAATATTAAGTTACTAACGCCTAACGTCTCTTTAATACCTTGCGTAAAACCAACGGGTATAGTCGACTTAATAACCATAACTGCATTTGGGTTATGCGCTATCGCATCTTTAATTACCGCTTCTACAGAACTTGTATTAAAGTAATTGTTTTCTACATCGTAATCAGTGGGTGTAGCAATAATTACAAAATCAGCGTTTTTGTACGCTGCTACTTTGTCGGTAGTTGCTGTAAAGTTTAAGTCACTACGTGTTAAAAATTCACTAATTTCGGTATCAACAATTGGTGATTTTTTATCATTCAACAGTGCTATTTTGTGTTCGTCTATATCTAATGCGACCACTTCATTGTGTTGTGCTAGCAACATAGCGTTAGAAAGGCCTACATAGCCTGTACCGACCACAGCAATTTTCATATTAATCCTTTATATTTAAAAATATTTTTATTATTTTACCAGAGGGAGCAGAGAAAACGAAAAGTTTATTATTTTCGTAAACATCCGAGCAACCACACCTAGCAGAGTGAATTCAATCAAGTGAAAATGCTCTCAGTTTTTTACTGTAGGTATTATGCACACAAAGACCCCTTAATGACTGGCAAAAATTGATTGGGCAGTAACAAACTAGTAGCTTATTTATTGACGTGTTTTGTAGGAAAAACAAGTTACCAACTTCAAAATTTTATAAATATCGGTCTAAATATAAGAGGCTGTAAAAGCACCTAAATTAGTCAAAGTGAAAAACAAAGCCATTCCTCATGAAGTCAATACCTCAATTTAGTTATGTAAGTTCTTTATCTAATAGTTCCCGCTATTAGAAGAAAACACTCCCCTCCCCGACAGCCCTTTTACCGCTTAGCTTTGCACCCGCCCCATTTTACCCATGAGACGCAAATACGCGCCGACTTAAGCATTTGAGACAGTATTGACCAGCTAAAACCTGTGAATAAACGCAGATAACCAAATAAAACAGGTGAATGAAAAGGGGCGCATAACATCTAGAATTTTAGGAAAAATCACTTTTAAAAGGCCTGAAAGACCTCAACGCTTTTTATAGTAAAATGTAGCTATTAAGTAAGTAAAGGCAACTGATATCTAAAGCAAAAGCAAATAAGCGTGCACGGTTACGCTACTAATTATGTTACTCGACTCTAGGATTAACACTGAGGCTTTTTACGGGCGCCTAAGCTAAGTTTAGGTGAACTCATTACAAATCGAGCTCCCTGCTTCACCCTAACTAGCGGACAATAAAGGTAGCACTATACTCCTATTAAATGCAGAAAAAGTAATACAAAAAAATAAAATTTAGGTATCATTAGATTTGATGAATATCTTAACGTTAAGGAATAAACAATTGAAAAAGATAGTAATAACTTATTTGTTAGTATTATTATTTACTGGATGTAAATCTACCCCTCCACCAAATATTAATAAATACGGTAAACCTTATTCTCCTGAAATAATGAAAAGCCCAGAGCAAGCCCAACTAATCAGGGCGCATAAATTGGGAAATTTAGCTGGGGCCAGTGAAGAAGCCGATAAAATAGCACGTAAATTAAGAGATGAAGGTTATCCACACGCTACTTATTATTTTTATGCATATTATAGCCATGATGATCAAAATGATTGGGGGTGTAGAAATTATATATATCCAGCTACACAATATAATTTTTCAGTGGGTTATGAATCTCGCAAAGTATTAAAAGATAGATTGTACTCTCTTGCTGCCGGGTTTTGCTCTCTTAGATATTCGCAAAGCAATCAATTAGCTGGAAAATTGGTTCAATTCGATGAGTACCTATTTTCAGAGAAAGATCCTATCGCTTTAGCTATGAAATTATCACTTAATTTAAAGCTTATTGATAAAGACTCATTTGTAAAAAAAATCAAATATCCTTATATTCCAGACGTGTACCGAATCGAAAAAGAGCAGCTTGAACAAATACAAATAACCAATGATGTAGGTAAATTATATGTTCAGTTCATTGATGCACACATTAAATATGTTCAGGAAAACCCTGATGCTAACAATTGGGGAGGTATGCTGACAAATGACCTTTGTAGAGGAGACGGCATAGAGTTCCCCATTCAGTGTAATAAAAAAGAAGCTAAATTCCTTCAGATAATAAAGAAAGATTTTCCATACGACATGCTTTTATTAAGCCTTCCTGAAATACTGGTATATAAGGGTCTTTCAGATAACTTAGCTGAAATTAAATTATATTTGGAAAAATTAAAGACTCTGCAAAAAGCAGGTTACAGAAGTTCACTGCTTAACTCACGTTTAGCTGATCTCTTGTACAATATAAAACAATACGAGGCTATTTGATTAGAAGAGTTATATATCAATGATATGTTTATTAAAATAATTTTAGATGTAAGAAGAGGGTCTACATTAAATGTGACCCTCTTTAGTATTTCTGAAACTACTCAAGCAGTGACAAACTCTCTCTCCTCTTATAAAAAAGTTTAAAATAGCCTTGTTGCATTTTTTAACGCGCCGTTCGGAAGGATAAAGTGTAAGCATCCTAGCAGCACCCCTAGCCGATTTAATTTAATCAATTAAAAATACTTGCAGGTTTTCGATATGGACATCGGGCTTAAACTAACAACACTTATGTTTGGCGAGTACAATCAATTGGGCCGTATTTCATTTAAGCTGCGTAGCCATTTTGCAGACTAACAATCATTTTTTTTATTAATTCACGACCACGGATTGTATGAATAACAGCAAGCGGCGGTGCGTTATTAAATTGTATGCTCTCTTGATTTAACCATCTATTCCAACGTTCAACACTTCCAAAGTAATGAAGACACACAGTGGCTACTTTGGCCAGCTCAACAATATTTTCAACGACTGTAATATTTAAAAGTTGACCACCTTTTTTATAATTGCCAATGTCCCGCGTATTTATACCGATCACTTTAAGGAATGTTTCTCTATCCCAGTTTAATTCACATCGCAATCTTTCAATGCTACTGATATCCAAACGCTGGCTTAAAAAATCGATTTCGTCTAAAGGATTTGAATTAAGATTAATTCGTCTATTGCTCAGCACATCTAAAAGGTCGGGATTATAATGAGGCCTAAAAGAAGTATGCATATAAAAACCTTACTTAAGCTGATTAATATTAATTTAATCTTAGCTTAACCACTTAACAAAGACCACTAGCCAAAGTATGGGCTATAAATAAAACAACTTATAGTGATACTGGTAAAATTCGGTACTTGAAGCTTGCTAGAAAAAATAACTAATTAACCCTGCTGGCCCTTACCAAAATAAGCTCGTTGACACCTGACTTAACACAAAGCTGAGCTTATGACCTATTACGTTAAACACGGAGTAAATGCAAAGTCCCCTAACTTACAGCACTAAATAGAAATGTTTATAACTATCATGCTTCACTTATAAGAGAAGGCAATTCGGATTGTGCCGTGAGATCCACCCAAACTCTGAGGTGATAACATGGTTGAGCATATTAATGCTTATTTTGATGATATACGTTATTCAAGCAGGGTAATTTTTTCGCAGTTCCAAAAGAAGTTAAAAATTCATAGATTTATTTTAAGCTACATTTAATCCACATTCCTAACGTCGTATGCATTCATGGATTTAATCCATTTTTTATAGCGATATGGTCTGATCCACTCTACTTATCAGCTAGAATGCGAAGCCATCGATTAAATACCTATGAATCACTCTTTAAGTATATATCAAAGAAGCTCTATTAATACTTATTAAGCTATATCAAAGTTCCAGCGGGAGACAGCATGAGTAAAGCTCTTATTTTTTGCGAGCTTTGGTTCACGTTAGAACTCTTTTCTACAAATTAAATAGTATGAAGCTGGGCCAAAAAACCATAAACAGTTCGTCGCCGAACTCTTTTTCCAAATTGAATAGTATAAAACCAAGCCGAAAACCCATAAATGGTTCGTCGCCGAACTCTTTTTTACAAATTGAATAGTATAAAACCAAGTCGAAAACCCATAAACCGTTCGGCGCCGAACTCTTTTTTCAAGTTGAATAGTATAAAACCAAGCCGAAAACCCATAAATGGTTCGGCGCCGAACTCTTTTTTTCAAATTGAATAATATAAAACCAAGTCGAAAACTCATAAATGGTTCGGCGCCGAACTCTTTTTTACAAATTGAATAGTATAAAGCTGAGTCGAAAACTCATAAATGGTTCGGCAGCGAACTCTTTTTTACAAATTGAATAGTATAAAGCTGAGTCGAAAACTCATAAATGGTTCGGCAGCGAACTCTTTTTTACAAATTGAATAGTATAAAGCTGAGTCGAAAACTCATAAATGGTTCGGCAGCGAACTCTTTTTTACAAATTGAATAGTATAAAGCTGAGTCGAAAACTCATAAATGGTTCGGCAGCGAACTCTTTTTTACAAATTGAATAGTATAAAGCTGAGTCGAAAACTCATAAATGGTTCGGCAGCGAACTCTATTTACAAGTTACGCAGTATTTAATTTAACGTATTCAATAGCCCAATTGCATTTATAGCAGTCAAAATACTTTAGCTATTTTATAACTTGCAACACTTTAAGCGTTATAGCCATATTGTCTACGCCTTTCTTAAAATGAATAATAGCGTGTCTAAAATGAACGATTTAATGACACTATTTACGTTTTTGAGGTAAATCGACAAACTTCAAAAAAGGTGACAAATCAATGATACTTCATCAGTAACTTTTCCCCCTTCATATGTATAAAATATAAAAAGAATCTTATTCACCATCTTCAAATCCGCTTTAAGCATAAAAACAGAATAATCACTAAAAATTGAAATAAAAGTAATTTATTTAAAATCAATTTGCGATTAGCTCTGTATTTATGAAGCTAATTATTCCTTTTCTGTATTTCTAACAAGGTAACTTTTTTAATTCTGCTTCGATTATGTAGGCCTTATTAGCATGACTTAATCGTCATAGCAGTAAAATTAAAGTTTTATGATCCTTTAATAATTAAAACGTATGGAAAAACGAATTTATGAAATACAGACAGAAATCGATCCCACTTTCAAAGGCTGACTTAAAAGCTCACCCGCTTTTAATTGAACTGACAAAAAATGATGTGATACAGCTAAAAGCCAATCAAAGTATTCATGCATTGCCAATTAAAGTCGTGCAATTGTTACTAGATTTGTACCCTTTAGCTGTCACTACCGATACTCACGACGATAGTTATTTAACGCTTGCATCAAGTGGTATGTTTGAGCGCTTTAAAGCACACCCGCTAAAAGCGAAATTAAATATAAAATTACAGATTTATCCCCAAGAAGCCGTCGAGTATGTACTTGCAACTACATTGCTATACGACCACGCACTAACACTGTCTTTGAAAGCTAACTTAAGCACAAACCTGAAACGCCGGCTTAGTTGTTTCGAAGAACAAGGTATACCAATACCTAAACAACAGGTATTGGCTAATTTAGCCAATACCTCGCCTTCTGCTTTTCGAAAATGAGGTGCCAAGCATGAGTTTAACTGACCATATTGCAAGAAGTAACCGTTTAAATAATTCCGGTGGTTGTTACCCTAATGCATTAGCGCATGCCACAACCTTAGCCATTATGTTGAAGAAGCTGGCTA
Source organism: Pseudoalteromonas sp. NZS71 (assembly GCF_015864715.1). Lineage (NCBI taxonomy): Bacteria > Pseudomonadati > Pseudomonadota > Gammaproteobacteria > Alteromonadales > Pseudoalteromonadaceae > Pseudoalteromonas > Pseudoalteromonas sp. NZS71. Next base: position 53,068 of record NZ_JADYWS010000003.1, read on the forward strand.
AGGTTGACGCTAAAACTCGCCCGGCGATGACCGCGGTGGCAATGTTTATGTGGCTAACACAAGACTGGAAACAGATTAGTACGCCAAAAGATATTCCTGATTTTGTTAAAATATCTGGCGCGACTCCCTGTCAGGAAAACACCTTTAGAACTTACTTTGATGGCACACTATCGTGGGCTGAGTATGCGCGACCTTGTAAGTACAAAAAACATATTATGTATTTATGGCAGCCTATGCCTACGTACTTAAATACATTTTTTCAAAAGTTTATTAGTGTTCAATCTTACGATACGCCTTTTTTAAGCCTAACTGGCAAAGTACATTTGTTTGAGCTGATGAAGTCTACTTGGAAAACACCAAGCACATTAACAAAGCATCCGCGAATTCACAAAGATACGTTCCAGCATTACTTTATTAATTGTGCTCGAGCCGACAATACACTGGGTGCGATTGTTCGCCTACAGCTTATTGCACCTGATAAAGCACATCATACTAGCGCGATGTATTACCAGCAGCTCAATAGTGATCGTATCCGCTATAAGTTATTTGATGCGCATAACCGCTACTTATCACGACTCATAGACGAAGCAAGGAACGCTCAACTTTTCGCGCATTTTGAACTTTTTCTAAAAGGGATTTCTATAAACCTTATTAAAGCGTCAATAAAAAAGGCTGGCTATTTATCGCAACCGGGGGAGATAAGTCAGTTTGAACTTGATACCGCACAAAATGGCATTAATAAAAAACGTATTCCAGCAACTTTAATAGGTAGCCTTCGCTCACTTGAAGATAACCACGTCAGTCAGTTTTTCCACGAACTACATACATTAGTCGAAAGTGCTCTCCAAAGTACGTTTGTAAAAGCCGGCAGTAAAAATACTCAAAACGTAAATAAGTCAGCGTTACGTGACTACTACAATTATGCGACCTATCGCATTGCACTGCTATTTATTGCTCTTACAGGCGCAAGGCCTACACATAGCATCAGTATTTTATCTGTCTACTATTCAGATTCTGATATTACCTTTATTAAAGATAAAGGACGCCTTAGACAACTCATACTCTGTGATTACCTGCAGCAAGAAATTAAGCAGTACTTATTATTACAATCAGTTGTTCGCTCGCAACTTAATATACATACAGAATTAGATGAGCTTTGGTATAAGTGTGATGAAAAAAACACACCAACACCACTGACTAGTCGCGAATTACGCTTATTTATGGCAAAGGTTTGGCCTGGTATTGTGCCTTACCAGCTACGTCATTTCTTTTGTCATTGCGCTAATAGCCATACATTTTCAGAAAAGCTATTCGATCAGGATATTGACCGTCTCATGGGGCATGAAAACCTGGGAGAGCGCCTCGGAAGCGATATGTTGTTTCCAGCTCGATTCGATGCAATGAAAAGCTATCTAAATTCTCTACCAGAGCGTCTAGGACTGAAGGCTTTAGTATATGTCTGAAAGATTAATAAATCTGCACACTAAACAAATCTCTGATTATTTGATTCACTTTTGGCCACTAAAGGTCACTGAAGACGCAATCTTTTGGGTATTAGATCGTTGGCAACTAGCAGAAAAGAAAACGCGTATTGTCGATAATAGCGATCTTAGGTGTATCAATCGGCAGATCAATACTATTCCAACAGGAAAACAACGAATATATCGGCAAGCGCTTGAAGGGATTCTTTTTTATTTAGCTGACATCGCTCATTGGCAAGTCCCTGAGTTTGTTAAACACACAATAAACGACACTAATCTTAAATACTTTGAGGAACTTGCAAAAGGTACTGCGCATGCACAGCTAATTTATTCTCGCTACCAGCAACAAAAAACTTATTTTTTTGATACAAGAGGGACATTAACACCTAGCTTTATGGCATTAATGATAGGGTTTGAAGTGGCTCCCTTATTACTTGCGCATATCAGCGCTATTTTAAATAATCCAAATTCGATTATAGATAAAGAAGATAATCCACGCCTTGCTATTACTCACATGGGGTATGGAGCAGATGAATTAAGAGCAACTCATTATTATTTATCGATCGAAAGCTATCGTTTCTTAGAGAATTATTATGCGCAATCACCTCCAAGAATAAGCTCAAAATGTTTGTATGCAGACTTATCAAGTTGGTTGGAAGAAAATGGGTTACCGGCCTGTATTAGAAAGCAAATATGGCCGAAACGATTTCAAATCCATTGGTATCTTCGTTTTCAGCTACCGCCTGTTTTCATTAAGGATTTGGCTAACCCTGAGCGACATGTAGGCCTGTCAAACACCATTACGGCATCCAAAATAAAAGAGGCTGATATTTATGCCATTGACTGGGATACGAAGTGGTTTGATTCATTAGCTAAATCACAAAAAAAAATACGCTGGCCACACGAAATACTACTTAAACATTCAGAAAGCTTGGAAACTATCGAAACACCTCCTTGGGATGCCAATAATATTCTACCGCGCTTGTTGTTCGATTATACGAAACAGCTACTCGTGTATGGAGGAGTTAAGAAAGCGATCCTTGCACTCGGGTCTATTAAAAGTTATACCTCGCTTAAAAGTAAACTTGAGCCCTACCCGCTATGCTACGCCGATGCTATTAGTGAAGAGGTTATTAATGCATGGGCCAAAACTGTCTATGACTCGATAGACTCCGACAATGTAAAAGTAACCTTCTATAACTTTTTACGCTTTTTAAGCTACCAGGAACAAACGGATACGCTTGATTTATCCAACTTTAGTTCGCCTCTAGTACCGCCTTCGGTGAGTCCTGCTCGATTAAACATAGACGAACTTGATCACCTAATTAAAACGCTTATAGATAATAAATCTAAATACCCTTTTCGTAGTCTGTTTTGTACGATCGCTGCGCTATTGGGATTTTACGCTATGCTTCGCCGCGGTGAAGTTCTGAGATTACGCCGTAAAGATATTCGATTTAAACCACGTACTGGGCTTTTAACCGTTACCGTTGCTAATACCCCTGAAGGCAAAACAAAAGGTAATACTTCACGAGAGATATACACCACAATCCCTAAACAGTATCGTCAATTGCTTATTTATCTATTTGAAATTAAGAAACACTCTGATCGCGATCAACCTTTGCTTGGATTTGAAGGTGAAAAATATCATTCGCGGCAGCTTTATTACTTATTACCCGTGTCACGAGCATTGCGCTGTTTGTTTGGTTCGCACTTTAACTTTCATCATTTAAGACACAGTGGGGTACATATTTTTATGCTGCAAACACTACATTGCGTAAGTAATACACCTGATGAGCTACGAGGGGAAACAATACTTGAGTGTGAATTCCTATCTAGTAAGGCAGTGAGTATACGCTTTGATTATTGGTTTGAAGGCAGATCCGTGTGTGAGATTAATGATGCCGCACTTTTAGATGAAATGGGTCTGCAAATTGGCCATATTCACTACAGCACGACACGTTGGTCATACTTACACGATATTGAATGGTTGCTACCTATCGTTAGCCGTACTCATTCACCGTATATATCTCGTGAATATACTCACAGTGAACTGCGCTATTTATTTGGGCTAAAGCCTAATTCTAACGACCTATCCCGTATATTACTTAAGCTGAGTCCTGATTATGCCAATAAAACACTGGGACAAAAACGTAGTCAACCTGTAAGACTGTGCGATAACAAGCTCAGAGAGGTCATATTTGGCCAAGGGGTCCAAACAAAAAAAACGCTATCAACTGTTGATTATGCTTTAGCTTGGCAAAAATCAATTAATAACAGTAAACGCACGTTACTCGGCTTCATATTTAAAGCCATGCTAAAAAATAAAGCCCTCGACTTATATTCACTGAGCTTTATATGGGGTAATGGCAGTAAGCATCATATTCAACCGGTTTCTAAAAAGCAGCATACAGCTCTAAGCAATCTACCTCCCGTTGCACTTTCTGATGATGGCCAATCATTACAAATCACGCTGGCCTGCAATAGCAAAAACGCTCGTGCATTTACCACCGCTTTTAGACATAGCGATTGGGGTTGGTTAACGAGTAAATTTGTATTATCAGTCAATCGAAAAATCAACAGCGACCGACAACTACAGTTACTAAAGAAACTGTTTATTCAGAAAAACGAAGTTGTTCAAATCTATAAACAATCAGCAGGAAAAACTCAGCTGACTATTTATTTAAGTCCCAAAACATCACTTCCCCCCAATGTGCTCAAATTTGCACAAAATTTTATTCAGTCTTTCCAACCTCATGAGGTTCAACAATGAAAATGATTATTCCCCGTAATAAAAAAGAGCTACTTAAAAACATAACTGAAAATATTGATACTCGTTATGCTGATAGCTCAGCAACAGTATTAATAAACAAGAAAGAACGTTCTTTAACGTTAGTCACCGGTCAAAAACCGCTGTTTGCGCATTGTGTTTTTATACTTGATAAACGATCGACCAACCTAAAAGACACGACGTTTTCTATTGATGGCAGCTACGCAAAACAGCTACCTTACTACTTTGCATCAAACCAAGATATTGAATTAGGCTTTCAAACTTCGTCAACTAACTCCTCTTTCATAGAGTTGTTTCAAATTGGCCTCAAAGACAATCAAGCAACATTACGTCGATGTGAATGCAGTGATACTTTTAAAGAACATTTAACTTACCTTGAAGATAATAAGAAGCTCCCAACCACTATCGTCTCCAAATCAGTTATTGAACGTATAGTTTTTGAATCTACAGAGCATATGCCTTTTGAACTTTGTGAACTGGATAAGAAACACCAGCGTATTCGAGTACAACGCGATGGCAAAGTAGAAGACAAGCATTTATCCAACGACATAGAACTGCCTATCTCTATGGTTATGACACCTGAAATTACTAAACAATTAACTGACTTGTGTTACAGCACAAATAGTAATGAGATTGAAATAGCCCAACAAGGGGAATTACTCATATTTAAAGTAGATGAAGGTTCAGTAACCAGCTCTGTAGTTGGGCTCAACGAGTTTCATACAAAAACGCCAGAAAAAACACAGACTCTACAGTACGCTGAGTTAGACTTTCATGCATTTAAAAAAGAACTTAGACACTGTTTTATATCGTATGGAGTCATCAAAAAAGCAAATGACGCATTGTTGTATTTGAGCAATGAAGAAGCTGCAATTGCTGTATTTACAGGCCCATATAAATTTGTTTACCGTGTAACGGTATCAAAAGTAAGTGGTAAAAAGAGTAATAATGGTTCTCTGTATCGCTTTTCACCCAGAGACTTACTAAGTATAAAAATCAAAGATTTAATTGGTGCTACAAGTACGCGGCTAGAAATTATTAAATATCAAAATGGTGAACTGAAGCTAGGGGTGTATTACTCACTAGAAGATAAACTACCTTATCGTAGCATTGCGATAGAAAAAAACGAAAGCGAGCTACCGAGGGTGCTAGCAATGCTTGAAAGTTTTAATAAAAACCAAGGTAATACGCAGCATGAGAAACAAGAAGTACAAGAGGATTTATTTGCTTTCTATGCTGATGAAGGGGAAGAGTATTAACACAAAAACACTGGACAAATAAACAGTTACTGTTATATTTATTAGTGTATTTTTAATCAGTTGTGCGATTTCGTACCTAGTGTATGGTATTAGCATGATTGGGGAAAATACCAATTCGCTTAATTTAGTAAGCTATTGTGAAGCAAGAAAACCGTGTCGAAAACAAGGCAAAAATTTTGTTATTTAGTGGTTCTAAATCAGAAATTTTTAACGCTGTTAGCGTCAGGTCTAATACTTCAGATTGATTACGTATTATTGCGAGTTGGTATCTTATAAGCAGTTGGGGTAAAGAGGCTGGCACCTCCCTACCCCGTACCGGCTGCGATGACTTTGAACCGACCCAGCCGATGGCTTAATTCTAACGAATTCCATTGGTGAGGGATAGATCTATTTATAGATCGACTAACTAATGGAGGCCATTATGGCTCACATTCGTATTCGCCCGAATGGGCGTATTCAATTTGATTTACACCTGTATGGGCAACGCTTTCGTGAAGGCACCAAGCTCATAGCAACGCCGGCTAATTTAAAAAAAGCCAATACCCTACTCAAAAAAATGAACGCGGAAATTGATTTAGAAACGTTTCAATACCGTGATTATTTTCCTGAGAGTAAAAAAGTAGCGAAGTTTGAAGCTCTACAGCGCAGTAAACACCCCGATCGCCTTCACCCATTTTTTAACGACTACGCCAATGAGTGGTTCGATCGTCAAAAAGCCAAATGGAAAAGCAGCTACCAAAGCGTAGTACGCAATACGCTCGATACCTATTTGATCCCTGAATTTGGTAATATATTGGTAAGCGAAATTACATTGGCCAATGTAGATTATTTTCGTAAAAGCTTAACATTGATAGAAAAGAATGGCCGACGAAAGCTCACCAACAAGCGTATTAATGGCATTTTATGGCCACTTATTGCGATTTTAAGCTTGGCGGCTGAAGAGCATAACTTTCCTTACCCTATGCGCCGATACAAAATACTTAAAGAAGAGCGCGCTGACTCTAACCCATTAACGGCTGATGAGGTTCAACGGTTTTTAGAAGCAGTGCCTACACAGTGGCAAGATTACTTTAAAGTGCGTTTTTGGACAGGTATGCGCAGTTGTGAGGTGCACGGCTTACGTTGGGAAGACATTGATTTTAACCATCGTCTTATTCGTATTCGCCATAATTGGGTTAATGGTGAGCTGTGTGATGTAAAAACACCTAAGTCACGCCGTGAATTAAAAATGTGCGATACGCTCTATACACTATTCAACCGCTTAAAAGAGCAAACAAGTAGTGACTTTGTATTTACTCATAAAGACAACCCACTCGTTAATCACTTTGTGAGTAAACAGCTGTGGTATCCCACATTAAAAAAAGCGGGATTAGCACGTAGGCGCCCTTACGAAACACGCCACACTGCGGCTGTGCTGCATATTGCCGCACACGAAAACCCGCTTTATATTTCACATATGTTAGGGCATAGCGATACACGTTTATTATTTGAGGTTTATGCGCCATATGTAGCTAATGCATCTAGGCAGGATGGGTATGCATTTAATGAAATGATGGTTGAGCGTGGGATTGCTTAGCAGGGTTAAGTTGGGGTATGCGTGCTTCTAACCGCATTAACGTTTCCAAATAGGGATATTTGTAATAACGCCTAGATGACACTCCAACAGAGCGTATCTAAAAATAGCGTAGGGAGTGAGTGTACACTCACTCCCTACTAGTAATACGTTTTACAATAACGCTTTAATTGCACTTGCAATATGCTCAGCTTGCGCTTGCGAGGCCACCGAATCGGTAGACTCAACCATAACGCGGATGAGTGGCTCAGTGCCTGATTTTCGCAATAAAACACGCCCAGTGTCTGCCAATATACTTTCGGCATCAAGTACAGCTTGCTTTACTGAATCAGTATCAAGTATTTCATCGGCATTATTTTGTGTTAAACGCACATTGAGAAGTACCTGAGGTAGTTTTTGCATACCCGCTACGTAATCTTTTAATGATTGCTTTTGCTGTATAAGCGCGGTTAGCACTAAAAGTGATGCAACTATACCGTCACCCGTGGTTGCATAGTCTAAGTGTAGAATATGCCCAGAGCCTTCACCGCCTAGTTTCCAACCGGTGTTTTTAAGTTGCTCAACAACATAACGGTCGCCTACTTTTGCACGCTTAAATGGAATATCCATGTCTTTAAGCGCAAGCTCTAAGCCCAGGTTCGACATAAGCGTACCTACAACACCGCCGTCCATATTACCTTGTAACTTCGCCGCTTTTGCCAGAATATATAAAATTTGGTCACCATCAACAACGTTGCCCGCATCATCAACCAGCATTAGCCTGTCGGCATCACCATCGAGCGCTATACCCAAGTCTGCATTATTAGCTACTACGGCAGATTGCAAGCTATCTAAATGGGTAGCACCGCATTGCTCATTAATATTTAAACCATCGGGTTTGTCATTAATGCTGATCACCTCAGCACCTAACTCTGAATAAACATTAGGGGCAATGTGATACGCTGCGCCATTAGCGCTATCTACAACTATTTTTAAGCCTTCAAGGGTTAAGTCTTTGGCAAATATGCCTTTACAAAATTCAATGTATCGGCCCGCGGCATCATTAATGCGTCTCGCTTTACCTAAACGCTCTGAGCCAACACACTGCATTGCATCATTTTTTAATGCTTGTTCAAGCAAGGCTTCAATTTCAAGCTCCTGCTCATCGTTAAGCTTAGTGCCAAAGTTATTAAAAAATTTAATCCCGTTATCGTAGTAAGGGTTGTGCGAGGCACTAATTACAACGCCGGCATCGGCTCTAAACGTTGATGCTAAATAGGCAACCGCGGGGGTAGGCATAGGGCCAACAAAGGCAACATTAACACCCGCCGCAGAAAGGCCTGCTTCCATTGCCGACTCAAACATATAACCGCTATTACGTGTATCTTTACCGATTAAAATCTCTTTAGTACCGCTTGAGGCTAAAACCGTACCTGCAGCCCAACCAAGTTTCATTGCAAAATCTGGCGTGATAGGAAACGTGCCTACTTTGCCTCTTACACCATCGGTACCAAAATACTTACGTGACATGATTATTTCCTTTTAAATTAAAAACGATTTTAAGATGAGCTTTAAAAAGCAAAAAGCGCGAGTGCTACTCACGCTTTTGCCAGCTTTTAATACACTAAACCTGTATACCTCTAGATATTCTAAATAAAACACTCATATTTAACACGGATTAGTATTACTTAGCAGTTGAATATTCTTTTTCTGGTAAGTTAAGTATACGTCTGCAAAAATTAATTACCTTGCAATGGTTAACCAATATTACTAGGTAGCCTATAAAAACAGCTATAAACCCATAAAACATAATGTATTCTGGTACTAAAAGCACTTCACCTGCAATACCTATACTTGCAAATACTGAAGCAATAAAACAGATTAAACCTAATGTTTGTAATGACGATAAACCTAAGCGCTGGCAAATATGGTGCAAATGATCGCGGTCGGGTTTAAAAGGAGATTTACCTTGCTTAACTCGGCGTATCATTATTGAAACCATGTCCATTAACGGTACTGCAATAAGCCATAATGCGGTTACTGGGCGAATCATTGGGTTACCTTCTGTTTGGCTTGCACCAATTAGCAACCAAATAACAGTAAAACCAATCATCATACTACCTGCATCACCCATAAATACTTTTCGTTTGTGGCCGACTAAACCTAAGTTCATTAAAATATAAGGGATCATGCAAACAACTAATAATATACATAAGTAACTTAAACTTTGCTCACCAGAAAGCGATAATAATATACCTACACTGCCAAATGTGACTATTGATAAGCCGCCTAATAACCCATCAATACCATCAACCATATTAAAGGCATTAATACAGCCTATAACAGCAAAGACAGTGACTAAGCCACCAATGATGCCTAGTTCAATAACACCAAAGCCTAATAGGTTTCCTAAGCTATACAACTCTGCATTAGCAAAATAAATCATAGCAACTGATATCAATGCTTGTACTAACATACGTATTTTAACACTTAAATCAAAGCGATCGTCCAGTGCACCAACTGCTGTTAAACCACATATACATAGCATATATAAATTAGCATGATTAATCATACCGGGATGTGAGTAAATATAATTTATGATAGTAATACATATAGCAATCCCCCCCACCAATGGAATATTTCCTGAATGTAGCTTACGCCCAGAAGGTTTATCAACAAGACCAGCTTTACGTGCAACCTTACGCATTAAAAATAAAATTGCAAAGGCAATAAAAAAGGTAAAAAGTAGGTCAATTAACATCTAAGCTCCATTCTATATATCAATTATTTTAAATAACTTAAAACTTTGATCACCAAAGTAGTATGTTAAATATTTTTTTAAAGTGCGAAAAGTCTTTAATTTAATAGTTAGTGCTAGCACCATGAAAAAACAGATGCAGATAACTCATATTACCGCCCTCAATAAAGCCGTGTTAACATTATCTCATTAACAATACAATTATATTTATGCTATTTCCGGCTAAGGCTTATGATACAAGAGCTTTAAACCATTATATACACGAACCCATCCTGTTGTTGTGCGCTAATGACAATGATGAAATTAACGCCAAATAAAAGCCTAGTAATGAAGAGTATATAATATGACCAGAGATAAAAGACAAAGATAAAATAACAACAAAAATAAATCTAACGAAAATCAAAAACCTAGTATCATTATTTACCTTACGAAAAAAAAGAGAAAAAGCTATATAAAACCAAAAAGAATAAACTAAAACAGTCCCTACTATGCCAAAAGTTAATAAAGAGTCTAACAGATCTATTTCCACAATTAACCTTGGATATTCTGGAGACATTTTAGTCTGGAAGTAGACAAACCCCCCGCCAAAAAGTTGCTCAAAGAAAGAGTAGTCTTCTAAGAAAATAAACATAGCAGCCTCAACACGCTCTAACCTTCCACTGAGTAAGAAAGATATAAGAGAGTCTGCTTGGCTATAAAAGAATTCCCAACGTGCCACATAAGCCGATATAACATTATGGAATAATAATGAAAATATTGAAATAGACATTAATGAAATCGACAGTACGAATACTACATAGGATTTAAGACTATAATTGCTCCTGCAAGCTTTTTTTAAATATAAATAAAAAGGAAGTACAACAGTCACAGCAATAGAACCCAAAAGTGCTGCTTTAGTGCCTATAAGGAAGGCAAAAACAAAATTAAAGACTGATAACAAGAGTAAAAGGAATAAAGATTTTTTTTTCTCTAGAAGAAAAAACAACACTACTGAAGAGAGAATTATAAAGATAGGGCCTAACTCATTACCAGCAACAAAATAGCCTGAGTAGCCTATTGAAACCCCTTCACTATTGACTCCATACAATGACTCCCCCAAGCCAATAATTGATAACGCTATAAATAAAAAGAAAATAAAGTACAAATAACAAAGGTAATTAATAACTACTGAGAAATCATATTGTTTAACTTTAAAGTAATTTTTGAAGAATAAAAATACTAAAGGAAAATAAATCACTTTTGTCACAAAAATGAAATTTTCAAATGTGTATGAGTAATCTCGAAAAAACGCAACCAAGATAGATAGGAATAATGGAAGAAACAAAAAAATTAAGAATAGACCAAGCACCATTCTATTTACACTATAAATGAAGTTAATCATATATAGAATCAAAGTCATTTTTATAACTACTGATATAGGGAAAGAAAACCCTAATTCAATAATGATAAATCCTTGAAACTGATCTAATATTAGTGGCAAAAATGTCAAAACAGCTAAAGCATTAATACGTCGCATTTACTACTTACCAAGCCTAAGATGGTTAGCTAATTTCGTGGAAATAACTTTGTAAGCAAATTGAAATAATACAAGCTGTCTTTTCCAACGCCATGGCTCTTGCACGAGCCGGTAAAACCACTCTAATCCATTATTGATGAAAAATTCAGGGGCACGATTTATATTGCCACTTATAATGTCTAGCGCACCACCACAGCCAATGAATAAACCTTTAGCACCAGAGCTTGTACATTTATAAGCAAAGTATTCTTGCCTTGGAGAGCCCAGTGCCAACATCACAATTTGAGGCTCGCTTTGTCTAATTTGTTCCAATGCCTCTTCTTCAGGCTGGTATCCATGTAAATTACCGACAATATCAATATTAGGATATTCTTGTTTTATTTTAGTTACGGCTTTACTATGAATATCAGCTTTAGCGCCGTAAATAAATACTCGCCAATGATATTCATTTGCTTGTTCTAAGGCTAAAGTAGGCATATTAATTTTTTCGCTAGTGCTATTATGAAATAATTTGCCAGATAAAACAGCACCAGCACCATCTGGGTATGGGTATAAAGCGTTATCAATAACGTTTCGAAGAACTTTATCTTGTCTATATCGATAAATTTTTTCAGCGTTGATAGCTACAAAGTAACCATTAACCTTGGTATCGATAAAATGTTTTATATCTACTTTGGCCTGCTCCTCATTGATTAAGTACACGGGACAGTCAAGCACTTTATTTTTTTTCAAAACAACTCTCCAAAAAACGTTGTAGTTTTATAATTACTTCATGTCGTGAATACTGTCCTGCCGTCTTAAAGGCATTCATAGACAAGTCTTGCTTAGCTCCAAGTGAAAGACCATTAAATTTGTTTAATTGGACTAAAAGATCTTTATGATCACCTTTTTTAAATAAATAGCCGTTTAAATTATTATGTACGTATTCTGGTATCGGCCCATAATTACTAGCAATAACTGGCAGACCATATGCCATAGCTTCAATAGGTGATAAACCTAGGCTTTCAAAGTATAAAGTTGGAAAAACTAACACATGTGCAGATTTATAAAACATTACTAAATCTGATTGTACTACTTCACCAATCAAATTTAGTGTTACTAAAGGGTTAGCTACTTTGAAATTAAATTTTGGGCACTGCTTACCAATCAGTATCAGAGATATCTTAAAATCAACCTCTTCTAATGCTGATTTTAAAACGCTTAGACCTTTAGCCTCACTTATTTGACCAATATATAAGCAGCATAGCGAGTCCGTTGGTTCTGAGAAATACTTTACTTTCTCAGGTCTAAATACTCCTCCTGAGGGAGAAACAAAAAAGTTAGACTTGCAAAGGGTTGGCGAAAGCTCCTTCACTCTATCTAAAAAAGCACGAGAAGGAACAACAACGCCATCAGCAACCTCAAGTGCATACTCATTAATCTTGTGAATACTGCTATTTGAGAGAGCAGGGAGTAAATAATCACTGCCATGCAAGTTAAAGACCAGTTTTTTCCTAAATATATATTTTGCTATAAAGCCTAAAAGGGCTGTACGTGATATAAAGTGGCAATATACGATATCTATTTTTTTTGTTAATAACAAATATATAAATTTACAGTAAAGATAAATGTAAGGCAGTAGCTTACCGTTTGTACGCGTCATCGCGCACAAGTACACTAAATTTGATTCATTATTAGTAAGTCCTAGGTGTATATTCTTAACAAAAACACCATAAGAGGTGGCACTTTTATTTGGGTACATATTTGTAACTAATAAAATTCTCATATTAACCTTTTATATTTAATAATGTACGCCATTTCACTTCTATGTGACTCCACTCAAATTTTTCTACTGAGCACATGATTACTGACTTAGAAAAGCTGTAGTTTCCCTTAAGATAAAGTTCTAAAATACTAGCTAGTTTATCCGAGTTAAGATGTTTGGCTAGAAGACCATTATGTCCATGCTTAATGACCTGTGAAAATGTAAGATTATCCCAAGCTAGCACAGGCACACCAGACATCAAAGCCTCTATAAGAGAATTACTTACTCCACTGCCACCACTAACATTAATGACCAAGTCAGCTAAATCATAATAATCATTAACATTTGCTTTTTGACCTAAAAAGATAGGTTGAATATCAAGAGCGCTCGATTTAATTTGATAATGCTCTATCTGGCCTTTGCCAATAAAAACTAAAGCCGAATTTTCTTTTAAATGTTGTGGAAGGAGTGAAAAAGCTTCTATAATATAATCAATTCCTTTTATTGGTCTAACAGTACCAACATGAAGGATTATTTTTAAACCTTGGTCTCGGAGGATTTGTATTGTATTTATATCATTATCTAGAGTTGATACCCTAGCTGAATAGTCAGTCGCCACCCCATTAGGGATTACTTCACTAGTGAGGCTATAGAAGTTACTTAAATACTTTTGAGTATCCCAACCATTTGCAACAATTTTATCTACGAATAATAGCCCTAAGTGTTCGGCATATTTCACAGCAATTTGAAAAACTTTATGTTTTTTAAGATCAATCGCATCTTGAGCAATATTACCACGTACAGAACAAATTACCTTGCCTTTAAATCGAGTAAGTATTCTCATTAAGGCAATAGGAATAAGCGCAGGTATAGTCGATAAAGCTAGTATTGTATCAGTTTTAATAACTTCTTTTCGTAATATTTTATAAACCTGCCATGCCCATTTTAGCATTGTCATATAACTATTAAATGTTCCGATATATATAATTTCAACATTTTTTAACTGTTGAATTTGAAAGACCGGATTAGGCTTGCCTATGGGACTAGGGCAATATATTACAATATTAACATCATCTTCATTTAATGAAGAAAGTAAGTTATTTAACCAGGTATCTATACCACCAGAAATAAAAGGAAAAGGAGCTATGTGGATTATCCTAACTGTTTTTTTCATCATATTCTTCATTATATTTATTAGGCTTAATAATACATGGGTTACCAAAACACAAAGAGAATTCAGGTACATTTTTAGTCACAACTGTACCTGAAGCTATAATTGAGCCTTTGCCGATCTTTACTCCTTTCATAATCATTACTTGGCGTCCAATCCAAACATTATCTTCAATAATAACTGGCGCTTGTCGAGCATGCTCCCAGTGCCATAATGGACCATTATGATCGCTCCTAGACATATCTGAGCGTGCTGAAACACTAGTAGGGTGAGAATCATTATCTGTAATAATTACGTTATTACTAATAATCACTTCATTCCCAATATCAATCTGACAAGCTGACTCTATAATGGTTCCAAACCGAATAGTAGAGCAGCGTCCTATTTTTACTTTTCCATTAGGCCCGTTAACAATTCGCCCGTAGAAACTACTATAATCACTAATAATTATGCTTTGTTTATCGGCTCTATTAGATATTTTTGCCGCATAACCGATAGAAGTATTAGAGTATATTTGCGCAATTTTCGATAGCTTTTTTTTATTAAGATAAGATAGTAGCTTAATAACAAATGATTTTATCATAGTTAGTAATTCATCAGTTCATTTAAGATCGACTCAGCAGCATCTGCATTACCATAAAAGTTCTGACCAAAAGTAGAGCTTATTTCTTCGCTACGTAAAATTTTAAGAGACTCATCAAGAATTTTTGTAGTATCGGTACCAACAATAATATTCGCACCAACATCAACCAGTTCTGTCCACTCAGTTTCTTCACGTATGATTAAGCAATGTTTGTTGAAAAAATATGCTTCTTTCTGAACTCCACCACTGTCTGAGGTAATAAATTTACAACGCTCTAGTAGGTATATCATTTCCAAATAACCTACAGGCTCAATAATCTCGACATCTAAAGTTAATTTAGCTTTAGCTAAAATGTTGCGAGTTCTTGGATGGAGCGGCAATACTACAGGTATATAACTATGCAGTTTATTCAAAGCATTTACAATATTGGTTAGCTTTTCGATATTGTCGGTGTTTTCTGCTCTATGGATTGTAGCTAAAACAAAGCTTTGAGTAATGCTTTCACTTAAGTGAGTAGGTTTTTTAGCTTTAGCCCTATAAAACTTTGCCGCATCAAGCATCACATCACCAATGTTCAGCATTTTAGTTTCAGTAGCTTTATAACCTTCTTTCTCTAGGTTAGCCAATGCACTTTCCGTTGGGCAGAATAAAATGCTACTTAAACGATCAGTTAAAATACGATTTTGTTCTTCTGGCATTTGCATGTTAAATGAACGCAAACCCGCTTCAACGTGCGCCACCTTGATATGTAATTTAGAGGCTGCTAATGCGCCTGCTAAAGTTGAATTAGTATCACCATACACTAATACCCAATCTGGTGTTTCTTTTTGGATAAGTTTTTCAATTTCTTCTAACATGCGACCAGTCATGGCACCATGTGAGAGTGAAGCAATATTAAGTTGATAATCAGGCTTCGGAATTCCCATTTCTTCGAAGAAAACATCACTCATGTTTGTATCAAAGTGCTGTCCTGTGTGTACAATAACCTCAGTTACATTATCAAGTTCAGCTACTACTCGACTGACGGTCGCGGCTTTAATGAACTGTGGACGCGCACCAATAATAGTTAATATTTTCATAAAACCTTCTTATATAAAATAAATTGATATAGTGTTTGTATTGTTTTCCGATAGCAATATAAACTAAGAATTAAAAACATTAACCAGATCAATTTCAAAAGTTCATTTTCGACTTGCATATAAAACAAACTTAAAAGTGATAACGTCATACACAACGTTGAGAATAAATATATTTTAAAAACAGGAAATTTACGCCAATAAATCCTAGAGTAAAAAGTTTTAAAAATAAAATAAAGCCAGAATGATACCAATGTAGATGCTGCGGCTCCTTTTGCGCCATAAGTTGGTATGAGGAGGTAATTCATTAAAATATTTAATAATAGTGAAATGAAAGCAGAATAAAAATTTAAATAAGTTCTTTTTGTAACATTTATCCCTATTCCTGTGGCTTCTGCTAAAGTTAGGAAAAGAGGGAAGCCGACACAAGCAATTGCAAGTACGTAGACAGAATGGTAATTAGATGGAATAAAGTAATTAACAAATTCTGATAATAAACCCATAATGCAAAACCCTACTATTACTAGGAATGAGATAATAGAATTGATACTATCGACTTTAGATAAATCCCTTTTTTGATGAACCCAATTATAAACAGTTGGTGCCCAAAGGGTCTGAAAAAGAGTCTTTAATATCATTGCTGCACTAGAGATGCTCATTGCTACTGAATATAATGCAAGCTCTTCAAGAGAAGCTAATTTAGCAATAAAAAATCTATCAACTGCTGTTAGTGCCCAATAAACTAATCCAGAAAAAGCTAATGGAAGACCGTACTTAGCTAACTTTATAAACTCTATTTTAGATAGAGCATCTACCTTTGATCCTTTCCAATAATGAATAGTTTTATGGAAGAAATATACTAGCGATAAAAGTAAAGATGCAGCACTCAATATAATCAAGTCTTTGAACTCCAAGCTTGTATTGAGGCTGTAATATAATGCAATAACTAACATTATAAAAAACAGTTTTGGGATCAACTGGCTAATTGAATAGCTCACTGGCTTATTGTCTAATCTAAGGAATAGTGTTATGTATCTATAAAAATAAGTTGATGTAACACCAACAAATATTACTAATAACATACCAAAATCAATCTCAACGGGGAAAAGAAATTTGTACAAACAGCTAACAAGAATAAAAAATACCATCAAGACTACAGTACCAGGTATAAAACAGTTTATAAGTAGCTTACTCCTGTCAGATGATGAGTGGTAATCACGTATATAAGACTGATCTAAGCCTAAACTGCAAATTATCAAAGAAAAACCTACAAACAAATTGTATAAAGAGAAAATACCAATATCTTTTTGGGGGATAATCCAAGTTAACAATGGCAAACTCAACATACCTAGAAATGCAGCTCCAAAAGGTCCTATTGAGTACTTTAAAATTGTAGTAACATTCATATTATAAACTCTATCTAATTTTTTCAGAAACTATGTTGAGCATAACCTCCTTCAATTTATTAATCACGGCATCTTCACTAAAGCGAGTTGCGCAGTCTTTTTTTATCAGTTCTGATTTAAACCTATGTTTTTCTGAATATATTTTTCTCATACCTTCAGATAAAGAACTACTGCACCCGTTGTCCACTAAAAGACCATTTAGAGAGTTTATTATTGACTCTGGCCCGCCACATCTAGTTGCAACTACGGGAATACCAATAGCTAAGGCTTCAATACACACAATACTGAATGTTTCGAAATAACTAGATACAATTAAAGATGAGGCGCGTTTCATTTGTGCTAGCACTTCATCTCGAGAAAGAGCCCCTGTAAATGTAACTTGATCAGACAAGTTAAACTGTTGTACAAGTACCTCTAATAACTCGCGCTCCGGACCATCACCACAAACGGTTAGGAACACATTTGAATCCCCTTTAAATTCATTAGCAAAGGCTTCTAATAAAAGAGCTGTTCCTTTATTTTTATCAAGATTAGCAACATGGATAAAGTTATAATTTACCGTATTGCTTGGTTCAGACTCTAAAAATGCTCTATTAACGATGTTTGGTAAGTAACTCCATTTAAGCTCAGCGGATTTAGAAGATAAAAAATCAACTTGAGCTTGACTTACAGCAAACCGATGACTTGCTTCATTAGTAAAACTTAAAGCCCACTTCAATTCACTGGGAGAGAAGCGACCTCTTATAAATGCGCTACTATGCTCAGTCACTATAAAAGGTATATTATACTTACTTTTTAGTTGTTTAGCTAATATGCAGGCATTTAGCATTGATTGCGCCTGCACAATATCTGGCATCCCATACTTCGAGATATATTGCTTAAATAAGCGCATCCCCCAAGCAGCCCAAAGATATGAACTTGTCTTTTGTATCTTCGGGGTCCAATTAAATGTATTGCACTGAAGTACATTTACACCGCAATCGTTATAAGAAAACTCTTTATAAAAAGAAAAACCTGCAAAGCGAATCTTATTTATTGATTGGATATTCGGATAAATAACTCCAACCTTAACCCCCTGATTATTCAGCGCTATCGCTTGCTCTCTAAAAAAGCTTCCAAAGTTATCACCTTTAATCCTAGGGTACCAAGATGGTATAATAAGTACATGCATAGTAAGTTACTAATTATTATAAATAAGGATGCATTGGCAAGCTGAAGACCTGGCCTGCCAGTTTGCTTGCAATAGGAAAATCATCATCTGAGTAGCACAAACCTTCAAAAGCCGTTTGTTGATGCATACATGTCCCATAATAAACTATAGTCGGTATGCCTTGCTCTTTATACTTCGCCATTTCTACATCTCTAAAATCAGAAACTAATGTATATTGTGCCCATGAGCTTACATAGCCTTCTGGTACTTGAGGTGTTTTATATTTACCTGCTAGTGCTCTTTCATAATTGTCAGCGGCCTTATTACGGTTAATAAGTTCAGTAGGGAATTCTGCTAGCTTTTCGAGTAATATGGCTGCTTGAATCGTATCTAAACGGCTATTCATACCAATACGGATATTATCGTATTTATCTTTACCTTTACCGTGCACACGGTATGATTTTAGTAGTTCAGCGTATTCGTCATTATCTGTGAAAATTGCACCACCATCACCATAACAGCCCAGTGGTTTAGCTGGAAAAAAACTAGTTGTGGCTATATCACCAAAACTACCAGCACGCTTTCCATCAATACTGCCACCAAACCCTTGCGCTGCATCTTCAACCAGTTTTAAATTGTACTTGTCTGCAATTTGTTGAATTTCTGGGTAGTTCGCTGGTAAGCCAAATAAATCAACAGCAATAATTGCTTTAGGGATTAATTTACCTTCCGCAATCGTTGCTTGAATACGTTTTTCTAGGTCAATTGGGCAAATGTTAAATGTTGCTTCATCTGAATCAACGAACACAGGCGTTGCGCCTTCAAACGCGATAACTTCTGCTGTTGCAAAAAAAGTAAAGGTGGGGCAAAAAACAGCGTCGCCTGGTTTAATATCAAGTACCATCATGGCAAGTGTAAGTGCATCAGTACCATTTCCACAGGTAATGGCATGTTTAACACCCACATATTTTGCAAGCTCTTCTTCAAGCTCTTGTACTTCTGGCCCCATGATATAGTGCCCGTGGTCTAAAACTGCTTTAATTCGCGCGTCTATTTTTGTTTTTAGGTGCTGGTATTGCGCCGCTAAATCTATAAATTGTATCGTCATTTTAAATTCTTTAAATTAGGGGGGGATTTCCAATTTGTATAAGCTTATTAAATAGCAACCACCAAACACTAAAGGCCTAGTGATTTTGAGGGGGAAAGCCCAACTTATTAATAACTGGCGATGTGTACATGCAAGTGTGTGCTATTTTATCAACAACACATCCTCTTCTAAAACATACTCTTCACCGGTGTGTTCACACGAGGTACGTGCATTCCCGGTCAATGGCAAGTCTAGTTGCTCACCATATTTACTTATCCAGCCAATTTGCTTGGCAGGTACACCAACCATCAATGCAAACGCAGGTACATTTTTATTTATAACGGCACCTGCACCCACTAATGAATACTCACCTATTGTAACACCACACACAATGGTGCAATTAGCACCCAATGTTGCGCCTTTTTTTACTAATGTATCGCGGTATTCTGTTTTTCGCTCAATGAATGACCGTGGGTTATATACATTGGTAAATACCATGCTTGGCCCACAAAACACATCATCTTCAATATGCACGTTATCGTAAACTGATACGTTATTTTGTATCTTTACGTTATTTCCGATTGTAACCTTGTTACCGACAAATACATTTTGCCCTAAAGAGCAACCGTCACCAATTTGAGCACCACTGCACACATGCACAAAATGCCAAACTCGTGTGTCAGAGCCTATTTTTGCGCCGTCATCAACAATAGCGCTTTCATGCACATGATAATTCATGGTTATAACACCTTTGAAAGTAATGGATGGGCTTTACTACCCGCTTGAGCTAAAGGCATCTCACGGATTTTTTCGACTGTCTCAATTGCAACGCGGTTTTCATCAATACCAAAACCATTACCGGCTAAAATATTTTGATAGCTCTGCGTGTGTAAGTCTGTAAACCCACCAGAGAACTCAAGCTCTTCGGTATTATTTCCATCATTAATTGTAATACTACGATAGGTGAGCTTTTCACCCTTAACCGCATTTTCAGGTAAGTTATTAGAATCAATAGACAGAAACCACTTAACACGGGCGCGCTCATATTCAAGATAACCACTAGCCGTTTGTTCATCTTTAAAGTGAACTTCGTTGTGTTTAAGGTCGCCAAAAATGAAGTGTAGCATATCGTAAAAATGCACCCCGATATTAGTCGCGATACCACCTGATTTATGGTCAAACCCTTTCCACGATTTCATGTACCATTTACCGCGAGATGTCATATACGTTAAATCAACATCAAACACCTTGCCGGCAGGGGCCGCAGCTACTTTTTCTTTCAAAGCGATAATTGAAGGGTGTAGTCTTAATTGCAGAATAGAATTTACGCTTGCGCCATACTTAACTTCATACGCTTTAAGAATATCCATGTCTTCTGAATGCAGTACTAGTGGTTTTTCACAGATTACGTCTATGCCATTTTTAAGGGCGTACTTCATGTGTGGAGCATGCAAGTAGTTAGGGCTACAAATAGCGATATAATCCAGCTTTTGGCCTTTCATCGCACAATCTTCAACAAAAGCAGTAAAGTCTTCAAACTCAGTAAAAAATTCAGCATCAGGGAAGTGGCTATCCATAATACCAACGGAATCATTAATATCCATGGCGACTAACAGATTATGACCTGTTGCTTTAATTGCTTTTAAGTGACGTGGCGCAATGTAACCAGAAGCACCGATAAGAGCGAAATTTTTCATATTAAATCCTTTATTACAATCTGATATCTGAATCTTTAGGGCCGAATACGTGCTTCACATCGTAAAGTACATGTTTTTCTTTACCGAGTTTACGAATCTCTTCAACACCCATATTTTTAAATTCACTGTGGTCAACCGCTAAAACGATACCGTCATAATAGTTCTCTTTAAGAGAGCTAATTAATGATAAGCCATATTCATGTTCAACCTCAGTAGGGTTTGCCCAACCGTCATAAACATCAACACTCATATTAAAGTCTTTTAACTCTTGAACAATGTCGATGATTTTTGTATTACGTACGTCGGGGCAGTCACCTTTAAAAGTAAAACCAAGCACAAGTACTTTTGCCTCATCAACGTGTATTTTTTGACTTGATATTTTCTTAACGAGTTGAGTTGCTACATATTCACCCATACCATCGTTAATACGACGACCGGCTAGAATAACTTCTGGACGGTAACCAACTTCTTGCGCTTTATGAGTTAAGTAGTAAGGGTCAACACTGATACAATGCCCACCTACTAAACCAGGTTTAAACTTTAAGAAGTTCCACTTTGTGCCTGCTGCATTTAATACTTCTTCTGTATCAATACCCAGACGGTTAAATATTTTTGCAAACTCATTCACAATGGCAATATTTAAATCACGTTGCGTGTTTTCTATTACTTTTGCAGCTTCGGCTACTTTTATAGAGCCCGCTAAATGGGTGCCTGCAGTAATTATTGAACCGTATAGATTATTTACAAACTCGCCTGCTTCAGGAGTAGAGCCCGAGGTGATTTTCATTATTTTTGTTAACGTATTTACTTTGTCACCTGGATTGATACGCTCTGGCGAATAACCTGCAAAAAAGTCTTGATTGAACACAAGACCTGATACTTTTTCAATGATAGGCAAACACACTTCCTCTGTTGCACCTGGGTATACTGTCGATTCATAAATAACAATATCACCTTTTTTAACAAACTCACCAAGTAGCTCAGATGCTTTACGAAGTGGTGTTAAATCTGGGGCATTACAGTCATCAATAGGAGTGGGTACTGTTACAATATATACATTGCATTCTGCTAATTCTTGCTTATTGCAAGAGAAGGTTAGGTTTTTCACATCAGCAAGCTCGTTATCGCTTACTTCTAACGTTGAGTCATGACCGCCTTGCAATGCGTCAACACGGCTTTGGTTAATATCAAACCCTAAAACAGAGTACTTTTTACCAAACTCAACTGCTAATGGAAGGCCTACATAACCTAAACCTATGATGCCAATTTTTAGGTCCGTTAATGAATCGTGCATAATTATACTCTCTTTGTTTGGTTGTAGAGCTTCGAGCTTTGAACTGCGAGCTTCGTAAAAGTTAAATTTAAAATTGGTTTCATATTAAAACGTGCAGTAAAAAACGAGTATTTAGAGATATACTCGTGGCTAAAAAGCACGTTTAAAAATCTATTTCGGGTAGTTTGCCATTAATTTTTTGATGGTAAAAACGGACTGAATTTACTAAATCAGTCCGCAATAGCTCACCACAAAATTGTATTTTAGCAATTTTATATCTCAGCTTTATTACAACCCACTGAGACACTTTTTTCCATTTTGAGACGGTCAATTTAGACTACCTCATTGTAATTGCTTGTTTTTATACTTTTATTTAAAAGTGCCCAATAGGCCCTGTTTATATTTTAATAAACAGTTAAAAATTATTTATCACTTTTGTATTCGTAGTTGTAGTACCCGTAATAGCCGTATGCATTACTCGCTTTTTTAACTACGCCGTTAAATACTACGCCTTTTACATCTATGCCATTTTGTTCAAAACGATTACGAGTAAGCTCTATTTCGCGTACATGGTTTTGTCCAAAGCGTGTTACAAGTAAAGTAGTGCCTGTATGCGCACTTACAATTGCGGGGTCGGTTACTGCAAGTATTGGAGGCGTATCAATAATTATAATGTCGTAAGCAGCGCTTACTTCTTCAACTAATTTACTAAAGTTACTATGCATTAATAGCTCAGAAGGGTTTGGCGGTATTTGACCGCGCGTTATAACACTTAAACCTTCAACCTTAGTTGGCTTAGTAACTTGCTCTAGGTTTAAACGACCTGATAGGTAGTCACTTAAGCCATCGTCCCACTTTAAACCAAACTGAGTTTGTAAGTAGCCTTTACGCATATCGGCATCAATAATCAGTACTTTTTTACCGCTTTGTGCAAGCACACTTGCTAAGTTGACCGATATAAACGATTTACCCACACTTGGGCTTGGGCCCGATATAGCAATAATGTTGTTTTTAGCTTCCATCATCGCAAAGTGCAGGCTCGTACGCAAACTACGTAATGCCTCTATAGCTAGGTCGGCTGGGTTATCTAGCGCTAATATACTTTTAGGTTTATTAACTTTGTTTTTACGGGCTCGCTCGGCAAAGCCACTTAGTTTATCTTGATAATCAGAGTGCGGTACACTTGCGTATACAGGTAGGCCTAGTGCTTCAATTTCTGCTGGGTCTTCCACCCCTTTATGCATTGCTTTTTGTATAAGCACTATAGCCACAGCTAACATGCCGCCTAGCATAGTGGCCATTACCACTATTAATGCTTTTTTAGGTTTAACGGGCTTACTGGTATTTACCTCGGCGTAGTCAATAATACGCACGTTACCTACAGTACCTGCGCGAACGATATCAAGCTCTTGTGTTTTACTAAGCAACAATGTGTAAATTTGGTTACTTACCTCAACATCGCGCTTTAAACGTAGTAGCTCTTGTTGAGTTTCTGGTAGGTTACCTACCTCACCAACTAGCTCTTGCTTTTGGCTTTCAACCGCTTGAATTTGTTCAAGCATACCTTGGTATGTTGGGTGGTCTTTTTTGAACTTACGGCCAAGCTCTAAGCGTTTTAGGTTTAGCTCTTGTAACTTGGTTTCGAGCTTTACAACTTGCTCAAGCACGCCTTGGGTCTCAAGTGTTATGTTTATTGATTGGCGTTTAATTTGGTAGTCGTTAAAGCGTTGCTCTGCGTATTCAAGCTGTTTTTTAATTTCAGGTAATTGTACTTCTAAAAATTCAAGCGACTTTTGTGCTTCGGCGCTATTACGCTCTACATTTCGGCGTACATAAATAGCCGCCACTTTATCAAGCACTTTTTCAGCATAGCTAGGTTTTGTACTTTCTAGACTTAAATTAATTATACCTGAATCTTTACCTTTTTCGCTTGCGCCAATTGCAGCCTGCAAATCTAAAATAGTATTAAGGCGATCTTTACGGGTAATTGTAAACTCTGTACCAAGGCGGGCATTTAAAGTACGAATGGTTAAGTTAAATTTACCGTTTGTAAGCTCCTCGCCCACTTTACCAGATAGTATTTGCTCGCCGTCACCATTTAAAAGTGCAAGGCTATTGTTAGCTTGTGCTACCAAAGTAAATGTTTGATTTACTGCTGTACGTGGTACATCAAACCTAAATACATTTATGCTCTCACCGCCCCATGCGTAACTGTTAGCACCAAAGCTTGGTTCTGCTAAGTCGCCATCTTCCACTGGGGTGAATTTACGATAAGCGCGACTACCTATAAACGGGAATAGTTTAGGCTCTGTTAGTACATCAAGCTTTAAAGTGTCTACTGCCTCACCTATTATACTGCGCGACTTTAGTAGCTCTATTTCGGTTACTGCAGCCGATGTACTTTCAAACATGCCTGCCATATCGTCAAAACCAGGGACTGATGCGCCGCCGTCTTCAACTTGTATCATGGCTGTTGCTTGGTAAACAGGAGTACTTAATACTGCATAAACAACACCTACAAACATAAATAGCGCAGTTACGGTTACTATAAAATATTTGCGATCGAGCAATGCGCCCAGTAGCGCCATTAAATCAATTTCTTGCGTTGGTTGTGTATTATTAGTGCTTTTATTGTTAGCGTTACTAGCGCTGTTATTCGGCTGGGTATTCATTAAATTAGCCATTCCTTATAAATACTTTTGCCAAGCGCTACACGCGCTGTCGATTAATGTATAAACGTGTTCAAAAGCCTCTTGGCTTTGGCGGTACGGGTCTGGTATTTCAGCGTTATTAATCCACTTACCGAGTAAAAACGTTTTACCGCGCGCCTCTGGATAGCGAGCGTGTACGTCGTTTAAATGGCGTTCTTCCATTACGAGTATTACGCTGTTTTGCGCAACTAAGCTTGATGTAAGCTGCTGGCCTTGGTGGGCATCCATATTAACGCCATGTGCGAGCGCTATTTGTTTTGCTTTTGCATCTGCTGGTTTGCCTTCAAGTGCTGTTAACCCAGCAGACGATACTTTAATATTTTTGCCTTCAAGCTTTTGCTTTAAAACATACTCACCTGTTGGGCTGCGGCAAATGTTGCCTGCACACACTACTAAAACTGAATCAAACATTTTTAAAAACCCTTAGTTTGATGAAATATCGTCTAGGCTATCAACCGATGCTACCGACGGTAATAATA
The DNA here is from genome assembly GCF_015864715.1 of Pseudoalteromonas sp. NZS71. Lineage (NCBI taxonomy): Bacteria > Pseudomonadati > Pseudomonadota > Gammaproteobacteria > Alteromonadales > Pseudoalteromonadaceae > Pseudoalteromonas > Pseudoalteromonas sp. NZS71. The sequence continues at coordinate 78,802 of NZ_JADYWS010000003.1, forward strand.
AACTTATTACACGGTTCCAACGGGCAAGTGGTGCCGATGTTACATATACAATATCGCGCGGTTGTAGCTCAAACTGCTCAGCTAATACCATTGCTGCTATATTTTTAGCGTGTAATTGGTATACGTTTGCAATAATACCAGTTTGCTCTACGTCACTTTTACGCAGTACAAATACGCCATTAGCATCGGCTGTTGCTTCATTTAAACCGCCTGAGTCGCTTAGCGCTTCGGCCAAGTTTAAACCATAACGGTTAAGCGTTACTGAACCTGCTTTTTTAACATCACCTAATACAAATATTTTTTGTGCATCGTTACGATTTACGTGCACTATGTCGCCATGTTGTAATAAACGGTTTTGCGAAATGTCACCATGGGCATAAAAGTCATCAAGTTTAATAACTTCTGTTTTGTCGCCACGGGTAAATGTTACTGTGCGCCAATCGGCAGCTTCTGTTAAACCGCCTGCTTGGTTTAAGGCATCAATAAGGGTAAGTGGAATTTCGGTTACTGGGTATACACCAGGTTGTTTTACTTCGCCGGTAACGTAGGTTTTTTGGCTTCTAAAGCCAACTACTTTTACGTCCACTTGAGGGTCTTCTATTACTCGGCTTAGGCGTTTTACAAGCTCATTGCGTACTTGGCTTATTGTTTTACCTGCTGCGGGTATATTTGGTGCGTAGGCGTAAGTAATGGTGCCGTCTCGTTGTACTCTAAAGCCGTCAAATTCTGCGGTACGTTGTACTGCTGCCGGTATTGTTAGCTCTGGATGATCCCATACGCCTATGGTTAGTACGTCGCCAACACCTAGTTTGTATTCGTAATTACTTACGTTTAAACCATCGGTGCTTGAAATTGGTTTAGCTGCTATACGCGCTTGATTTTGTTTATTTATTAGTAGCGAGTCGATTATTTGAATGTTTACTTTTTCGAGATCTTGTTCGAGGTTTTGTGTTTGCTCGCCTGAGTCTATACCTTCAAAGTGGCTGCCTGGTACTATTGTACAGCCGGTCATGCTTAGTATTGCGAGTATTGATGCGAGTGATTTACAGCTTAACGCCATTGTAGAATCCCAAAATTATTTTAAATATTGCACTTACTCACCAACCTTGGTGAGCACTTGTATTTTTAGCTGGCTAATTAAAGCATGAGCCCTATTGTGAAGCAATAGGCTATGGTTTGTAAAAGCTTTGTTACTTAGTTTTTAATTAGCACTGAAATTATATCAGTATTTTCATAAGGCCTTTATGAATAAATTTAATTGATAGCCGTTTTTAGTAAAACACTTAACGCATTCATCACCAATTGTACAAAGAGAAGTGAATGAGGAGCCATTTAAACAAGTACTTGTGGCTGTTTACTTCCCTAAAGCGCAGTGCGCTCGACCTCTTTGTGAATAACCCTTATTACGAGCTTTGCTCGTCACGCCAGCAAGCTGTGCGTCTACAAAGTAACTTAACCACGGTGTTAAACTTTGCCGCTGGGCTTTCACTTAAAAGCACAGCGCCCTCGACCTCTTCAGATTAACCACTTAAAGCTTTATTGCACAAAGAGAAGCGAATGAGGAGTAAATGAGAAGACATTTAAACAAGTACTTTAGGCTGTTTACTTATCTAAAGCGCAGTGCCCTCTTAACCTCTTTGTGAAGAAGTTCTATTAAGAGCTTTGCTCGTCACGCCAGCAAGCTGCACGTCTACAAGTGAAATTAACAACGGTGTTTTAAGTGCTTTAGGCACGCTTCCGCCCTTAGGTTACAGTTCCTACTTACTGATATAAAACTATTTTTTCGCGGCATAAAGCCGCTGCTACGTTTTTTTCGCGGTGTAAAACCGCTGCTACGTTTTTAATTAACGCGGTGTAAAAGCCGCTGCTACGTTTTTAGTTATTATTGCTTAATATCTTTATTATCTACACTTACTTCAATTTTTTGATTAAGTAAGTTAATTAGTAAAATACTGCGCAAGTCGCCATCGGGCTCTTTGTATATTGCTTGTATATTACTGAATGAATCGTTGTTAACACTTACTACATCACCTGTTTTTGGTATTTTTGATTCTATAGTATGTGCACGTTCATTTTTTAGCTGGTCAATTATGTGCTTAGAAACCAACTGATAATTTGATCCATAAGAAACAAAACCGCCTATTCCACGGGTGTTTTTTACAGAAGAAAAATTACCATTTTTTGATTCAAGGCATACAAATAAATAATTAGGGAATAAAGCAGTGTGTTTGACGGTCCGACGACCTTTAACCAACCTTTCGGTAGTTAATTTGGGGTAAAACGCTTCAATCCCTTGATTTTGCAAGTTAGTTTTGGCTCGTTCTTCTTGCTTTGGTTTGCATACGACTAAATACCAACATTCCATAGTAGCCCTTAATACATAACTAAATTGCAAAAAATACAATTCCAAACTAAACAGCGGCGACATTATAGCCAACATAGAGTGCCTATGTAAATACGCCTTAGTGGTTAATAGCCACTCACATTAGTAAACAATGTTATTGAATTTAAGAGAAATAAAGGCTTTAACGCTGGTTTAGCGCTTATAAAGCAATGTTTAGAGCAAGCTAAACAAAAGTTTAGGAAAAGGTAATAAATTTATTAAAAACCTGAATTTATATGATCTAAAAATTAATATTTAAGTAAGAGCCCAAAGTAATAAAATAATAAAAGCGCGAAATAAATTCGCACCTACAGGTTGGTTCATATTTGTAGGTGAGGTTATTAATTTAGCTCAAGCGCTATAACCTTGAATATTTGTGGCTTTGCTTCTACCTTAAAATTCAATGTAACAAATTGATAACAAGGAAGTGCAATGCAAATACTTCATCATGGTGCGGTTAATGGAGTTACCGGTTCGTGCCACGAACTGGTAATTAACGAGCAAACAAGCGTGCTTGTTGATTGCGGGTTATTTCAGGGTGAGGACTCTAAAGCCGACCTTTCAATTGAATTTGATATTACCCATGTTACTGCGCTTATTGTTACCCATTGCCATATTGACCATGTTGGTCGAATTCCTTACTTGTTAGCAGCCGGTTTTAAAGGCCCTATTTTTACAAGTATTGCATCGGCCAGTTTATTACCTTTAGTAATTGAAGACGCTTTAAAAGTGGGTGTAACCCGCGACCCTAAAATTATAGCTGCCTGCTTAAGCTTATTAAATAAACGCATAGTTGCTGTTGATTATAAAACGTGGTTTGAACTGCCTTGCAAAGCGCCCGATAAAGCTAAGGCGAGGTTTCAGCGTGCTGGGCATATATTAGGTTCTGCCTACGTTGAAATTGACGTTACAAATAATGATAACAACAAACATCGCGTTGTATTTTCAGGAGACTTAGGCGCGCCGTATACCCCACTACTCCCTTCACCTAAGCCGCCTTATAAAGCCGACACTCTAGTTATTGAATCAACCTACGGCGATAAAAATCACCAAGGCCGTAAAGAGCGTACAAAAACGCTAAAAAACATTATTGAACGCGCCGTAGCCGACAACGGCGTTGTTTTAGTTCCTGCTTTTAGTATTGGCCGCACACAAGAGCTACTATATGAGCTTGAGCAACTCATACATGGCTCATCTAAAAAGTCTAAGTGGCGAGACATTCACGTAATACTCGACTCCCCCATGGCAGCTAATTTTACTGAGCAATACAAAAACTTTAAGCACCTATGGGATAGCGAAGCCAAACGCAAAGTTGCAAATGGTAGGCACCCGCTCGATTTTAAAAACCTAACTACGGTTGATACACACAAGGAGCACTTGGCTGTTATTAACTATTTAAGTAGGCGGCAAACACCAGCAATAATATTAGCGGCAAGCGGTATGTGTACTGGTGGGCGTATAGTTAATTATCTTGAGCGATTTTTAAGTGACAAAACCACCGATGTATTGTTTGTAGGTTACCAAGGAAACAAAACGTTAGGTCGCGAAATTCAAAAATATGGCCCACGTAATGGGTATGTTTTTATAAACGATGCTCGCATTACTATAAAGGCCAAAGTACATACAATTAGTGGATACAGCGCCCATGCAGATCAAAACGGATTAATTAAATTTGTAACAGGTATGCATAAAAAGCCAAGCCATATAAAAATTGTGCATGGCGATAATGATGCAAAAAACGCGTTAGCGAATAAGTACAAAGAAGTTTTAGGTAATGATGTTGAAGTTGAGATAGGTAAATAATAAAGCTTTAATTTAAGAATCACTTAAAGCTGATACGTACATACTTCAAATAGAAGATAATTAAACACTTGTATTTAGACTATTTTTCCTTCAAAAAAGTCATGAGAGTGCAGTCAAATAACTGTTAATAGTGGCTTTGTGAAGTGGTTGAATATTTTATTAGGCTAACTTTAAAAATGTTTACGTATTTATTTGTGGTTAACCTAATTGTAGCAGTCAAAGAAAGTTTGCTAAGACTTAATTCCAGATATTTTTTTGGCAATAAAGTTTTTACTTTCAGAAATTTCATTTTTAAAAAATAACAATAAGCTCAATAATATCAAACACCAATATAACGCAAAATAATTTTGTAAACTGCTACCGTATAATGCATGTATAACAGAACCAAATACCAGTAAAGTTGTATAAATATACATACCCAACCTAGGAATTGCTTTCCAAAAGTAAATAGAAAATTCAGTTCTTAATATAAAAAATACCCAGAAAGAAAAACACGTACTTATAGCGGCGCCAATTGCACCAAACTTTGGAATTAACCAGACGTTTCCTAGCAAGTTAACTCCAAAAGCAACTACAGAAGCAAACATTGAAAATCCGGTGCGGCGGGTAATACCTAGGCCTACGACGCTTGTTTCGGATAGAGTATAAAGCAATGGATATCCTAAACACGGAACTAAAATCCACTGAACCGCTTTGTAATTATCCGGTAGTATAAACGTTACTACCGCAGAGAGTAGGCCAGCCAAACAAAATAAAATGATAACGACTAATAATACATATCGGTTTACTTTAAATATTTTATCAAGGTTTTCATTTGCTGCAGCCCACTTATATACAACGGGAACCCAAACAGTAGAGAAAACACTCTGAATAATGGTCGCAGCGGCAGCAAAACTAACAGCAACAGAGTAAAGCCCTAACTGCTCAAAATTTGAGAGCTCTTTTAATAATATTTTATCTGACGCAGTTAGTCCCCAGAATGCTAAGCTGCCAAAAATTAGTGGCATACCAAAGCTTAAAAGACCTTTTAACTGGCTAAAGTCTAGCTTTTCCTTAAGCCCTGCAATCCACTCCTTTCTTGTATTCCACGCGTATATAAAAAAAACGAGTAATATAGTTGCAACATTGGCTATTACCAGATTGGTAATATTTTTATTAACCGAAAATAAAACATAGCCTAAGATAATAATAATCAAAAGTAGCTTAGGAAGTAGCTGACTCATTGAGTAGGCAAAGCCTTGTTCATTCATTCGTAAAATTAAAGATAAAAACCTAGACATAAAAGCGCTTAAAATAGCTAAAGCTACTAACAGGCTAAGTAATTGGCTATCAACCTCAAATAGCCATAACGAAATTGCATTATCGAAACTAAGTAGTACACATAAGCTAAAAATTAATAAGGTTAAGCCAGGAGAGAATGACGCTTTTAATAGGGCTGGTTTATTACTTACTTCGTGAAATTCACGTACATACGCTTGATCTAGCCCTAAGCTAAAGAAGAGTGTGCAAAAACCTACCACCACATTTAGCATGGCTATACGGCCAATATCTTCTTGGGAAAAAAACCAAGTGATAATTGGCAAACTAACAAAACCTAAAAGAGCACCACCCACAGGGCCCAATGCAAAAGACAGGATTTTTTTGGGGGTCATATTTTTTTCGTTCCATAATGCGAGTAAACCCCTAATAGAGTATTATTTATAAAAACAATGACTATTAAAGATATTGTAGTAGTTACTTATCAAATAATTGGGTAAGTTGATTTTTATAGTTCTCTGAAGAGAAGTAATTTTTTATTATTTCAATATTTTTATGTGATTTGTAGCAATCTAAATTACTGAGCTTTTCAATATCGCCAACGTTAATACCCTTTTCTGCAAAAAAATTCCATTGCGTGGTTTCACTTCGCAAGTAAACCGTTTTTCCAAGGCCTAATAAAGTTATTGTATTGCCCATGGCTTGCTGGCGTTTATGATTAAAAAAGGCAATATCAATTGAGCTTAAAAATAACAAATAATCATCAAATGGCATAAAATCTGTAAGGGGTTTAAACTTTTTGCCAAACCATTCTTTACCTTGCTTTATTACTTGCTGTGCATATTCTTGATGCCCATACGACAAAGGTACATAAATACATATATCCTGATGTTTAAATGGTAATAACTTTTCCAACGCCTCTATATGATTATTACTCGGGTCGGCTGAGTTGCCTACTTGAATATTAACTCTCACCTTATCAACTTCGGGAAGTTTATATTGTTTGTATAAGTTACTCGTGTACATTAAGCACTCATGGTAAGTTCCTTTTGCCCCATACCAGTCTTTTGCAAGGGCTACATCTCCTTCTAAATATGTAACTAAATGCCCAAGCCGATTTATCACCCTGTGCCTTAAAAACTCATTTATTTTTTCTTTGAGAGTGACACGCTTTAGTTGATAGGCATATAAGTCTGCTCCCCATATCATCCAATAACACTTTTTAAGCAACCAAGGCATAACACTCAGTATTTGAACCATTTTTATATCGATTAAACTGTGTAATATGATTTTATCAGCTCGGTGCATTTTTATTATTAACTGAGTATGGTGCTTTACCTTTAATAAAGTCGAACGCCCTGACAAGCAGATATTCTTAGCATCTTCAAGCTCATCATCAGCCATGCCATTTTTAATTAAAAACTCATGCTCGTCACTATTAAAGTTTTGGTTTATAAATCTAATATATGGAGGAATAAATTTATCACATTCTGCTACATGTAATATTTTTTTAGCCCCCACAGAAAAATTCCTCAACAGCTTTAACAACCTTTTCTTGTTCAACGTGGGTCATTCCGAAGTACAGTGGTAAACGGACAAGTTTTGCGCTTTCATGGGTCGTGTAAGTATTATCACCTACAAATTTTCCAAACATTTCTCCCGCAGGGCTTGAGTGCAGTGGGATATAATGAAAGGGTGTTGTAATACCCTGTTTTTTCATATAACTGATAAATTCATTTCGCTTTTCATTTGAGCTTAATTTTATATAAAACATATGCGCATTATGCTTTATTGAATCGGGAATATAGGGTAACTGTTCAGTCTTTAGTTTTAGGCTAAGTTTACTGTAATAATAATCCCATATTGATAAACGAAAATTATTTATCGTGTCTGCTGCTTCAAGTTGGGCATACAAATAAGCCGCTTGTAACTCGCTTGGTAAAAAACTTGACCCTATGTCTTGCCACGTATACTTATCGACGATGCCATGCAGGAACTGGCTGCGATTTGTTCCTTTCTCACGTATAATCTCAGCTCGCTCAACCAGCTTAGGGTCATTAATTAAAATTGCCCCACCTTCGCCACCCGATGAGTAGTTTTTAGTTTCATGAAAGCTATAGCAGCCTATATGACCAAGAGTTCCTAGTGCTTTACCTTTATAGGTAGACATTACGCCTTGTGCTGCATCTTCTACTACCCACAAGTCATGTTTTTCTGCGATAGCGAGTATTGTATCCATATTACAAGCTACACCTGCGTAATGTACTGGCACTATTGCTTTTGTTTTAGCCGTAACCGCTGCTTCAATGAGTGTTTCATCAATATTCATTGTGTCCGGGCGAACGTCAACGAATATAATTTTTGCACCACGTAATACAAACGCATTAGCTGTAGATACAAATGTATATGAAGGCATTATAACTTCATCGCCTGGCTGAATATCAATTAAAATAGCCGCAAGCTCTAGAGCTGCTGTGCACGAAGGCGTTAGCAGCGCTTTTGTGGTATTAAAATTACTTTCTATCCATGCTTCACATTTTTTTGAAAATTGCCCATCACCACATAACTTGTCAGAGTTAATAGCTTGCTCTATGTATTTTAACTCGTTGCCTGTCTTAGGAGGCATATTGAAAGGGATCATCTTTAAACCTGTTTGTAGAACCAATACGAAATATCAGCAATAGCAAAACCATTTTTACTATATAAATTTGCAGCCGAAATATTACTTGTTTGTGTTGCAACCTTAATTACTCTAGCTTTTTTAGCAATGCAATAGCTTTCAGCAAGTGCGAGTAGTTTTTTGCCTAAACCCTGACCTTGATAGGGTAAAGCAACACCAATAAGCCCTACTGTTGCTTCTTCCTCTCGAATCTTGACTGTTACAAAACCAGATATAGCACCATCATTTTTTATCACTAGGCAACAATCATCAAACTTTGAAAGGACAGCATTTTCAACCCATTTTTGGTAAAAGCTGTCTCGCTCTTGTGCCGAAAACCAAGGTTCTCGAAAGCGACTATTAATATATAAGTCACTTACGATACATTTAAGCTCTTCAATAGCGCCATGATTAGCTATGTAAGCTTCAAAACTTGTAAAAGCTTTTGAATTTGCTTTGATATCTTTTTTAAATACCAACTCGCCTTCAATAAAACTAAAGCAATACTCATTTATAGTATTTAAGCTTAGGTAATCTGTAGAGCTAGCTTTTATAGTTATAAGTGAGTCTATAGGCCAATCATTACTTTTTATCTTAGGAACAGGTAATTCTAACGAAAATATTTTACGCTCGAAAAACTGGCTATCCCATTCTCTTTGAGAAAAATAGTTGCTCATTACTTTGATATTAAATCCATTAGATACTTACCGTAGCTATTTTTCAGCATAGGTGCAGCTAACTCTTCCACTTTATGTTTTGTTAGCCAACCATTATTAAAACCAATCTCTTCTAAACACGCTATTTTGTAACCTTGACGCTTTTCTATGGTTTCAACAAACTGCGCTGCTTCTAACAAGCTTTCATGAGTACCAGTATCTAACCAAGCAAAACCACGGCCAAGTATTTCAACATTAAGTTTATTTTTCTTTAAATACATCTCATTAAGACAAGTGATTTCTAACTCTCCTCGATGAGAAGGCTCAACTTGCTTTGCTAAATCAACTACAGAATTATCATAAAAATACAATCCTGTTACAGCTAAATCAGATTTAGGATTAGCTGGTTTTTCTTCAATTGAAATCGCTTTTTGATTTTCATCAAACTCAACTACGCCAAAACGTTCAGGATCTTTAACTTGATAACCAAACACTGTTGCGCCCTGGCCATCTTTTGCATTTTGTACTGCATGCTTTAATTTAGGGCTAAATCCTTGACCATAAAAAATATTATCGCCAAGAACTAGACACACATCATCGTTGCCTATAAAGTTTTCACCTAAAATAAATGCTTGTGCTAATCCGTCTGGACTAGGTTGAATTGCGTAACTAAGCTTAATACCAAACCGTGAACCATCACCAAGTAAACGCTTAAATGAATCACTATCCTCAGGAGTCGTAATAATTAATATCTCACATATTCCCGCTAACATTAAAACTGATAGCGGGTAATAGATCATTGGCTTATCGTAAATAGGTAATAGTTGCTTCGATACACCCATCGTAATGGGGTATAAACGGGTACCTGACCCGCCTGCTAAAATTATTCCTTTCATTAAATTACTCCTTTCTATAATTCGCCAAGCCGTTCACGCTGGTAAGAGCCATTTTGAACATTTTTGCACCATTGTTGATTAGACAAATACCATTCGACTGTTTTACGGAGTCCTGTTTCAAATGTTTCTATAGGCTCCCAATTCAGCTCTTTACTCATTTTTGACGAGTCGATGGCGTAGCGTCTATCATGCCCAGGGCGGTCTGCTACATACGTAATTTGATCGGCATATTTAGTCGGCTTTGGAACTAAAGTATCTAATATACTGCAAATAGTTTGTACTACTTCAATATTTTGTTTTTCGTTATGACCGCCAATATTATAAGTCTCTCCAACAACGCCTTCAGTTACAACTTTGTGTAAGGCACGTGCATGATCTTCTACATATAGCCAGTCACGAATTTGATCGCCTTTACCATAAATAGGCAAATTCTTACCTTCTAGCGCATTAAGTATCACTAAAGGTATTAATTTTTCAGGAAAGTGGTATGGCCCATAATTGTTCGAACAATTAGTTACGATAGTAGGTAATCCATACGTGCGCAGCCATGCTCGAACTAAATGATCACTCGATGCTTTACTTGCAGAATAAGGGCTACTTGGTGAATAAGACGTTTGTTCAGTAAACAAAGGTAGCTCTTTACCCAAGGCATTACCTTCTTGCTCATCTGGATGTGGAAGGTCGCCGAAAACTTCGTCAGTTGAAATATGATGAAACCTAAACGACTTTTTACCATCGTCATTTAATGTATTCCAGTATTCACGAGCCGCTTCTAATAGGTTGTAAGTACCTACAATATTGGTTTGAATAAATTCAGCTGGTCCAGTTATCGAGCGGTCAACATGACTTTCAGCAGCCAAATGCATTACTGCATCTGGTTTATATGTTTTAAAAACACGATCAAGCTCTACACGATTACATATATCAACTTGTTCAAATACGTAGCGGTCATCATTAGCAACCGAATTTAATGATTCTAAATTACCAGCATAAGTTAACTTATCGAGATTAATGACTGAATCATTAGTGTTTTCTATAATGTGGCGAATTACAGCAGAGCCTATAAAGCCCGCACCGCCAGTTATAAGTACTTTCACTACACACCCTAATATATTTGATAAAACTAGGTATATTAACTATCTATTAATACCTAACTTAAAATTTTAATTTGTATTCATTTAAACTAATTGCTTGAGGCTTGTTAGCTATTTCGCAAGCGTTGCAGAGATGAATAATAAAGATCTATAACATCTTTTAAATCTAAATGGCTGACTAAGCTTTTTAATTGCTCTGTATCTACACACATATCGTCAAGCGAATCTATAGCGTTTACCAAGCTATCGATATCACCCACAGGGTAAATACTACAGTTAGGATAAGGCCTGCGTAATACATCATCCTCGTAGCTGACTCTTAAAATTTCTGCAGGGCCCGTTTTACAATTAGTAGTTATAATAGGAACCCCTAATGCAAGAGATTCGACTAAACAATTAGGAAAACCTTCAGTTTCTGATGCTAATAGCATAGCTTCTGAGTTTATAATATACGGATATGGATTACTTGAATGCCCAGCAAAAAACACTCTATCTTCTATGTCTAATTTTTTAGCTAATACTATTAAATCTTCACGAGCGTCGCCATCTCCAACTATTACTAAATTCTTTTTTTTATTGCAGGCTTGTAAAGCCAGTAATATATCTTTTATTCTTTTTGATTCAACTAGGCGCCCTACTGAAATCAAAAAACTTTGAAATGGAACTGGGCTGACATCTTTAGAAGATAGGTCTTGATAATCCTTTAAATCATGTGGATTGTATATTTTCTCAATGTCATCTCTAGATAAAAATACTCTTGCTTGTCTCTGCATTTCTTCAGATATGCACACAATACTACTCGCTTTTTTGTAGGCTAAGCGAATAATATATGCATTTCTACTACGCTGAAACCTTTCAAAGCTACTGTGACAGACCAGCTGAGATTTATACCTCATAAAAATAGATAAAAAAGAATTAATAATATTTGGATACAACAAATGAGATTGCACAACATCAGGTTTAAATTTTAAAACAAGATAAATAAACTTAAAAAAACCTGAAACCTTCCACAACTTACTTGCTGAACTTTCTTTCAAATACAGGTGCTTGATTTCACAACTGCTATGCTTTGTAAAACCATCAACGAGACTATTAAAAACTTTTTCGGCACCTCCGCCAGAGGAGGAATTAGTTAGAAGCAGTAGTTTCATCAGTGCAACCTGTCTTGTAACTTTGTAAATATTCTGAACACATTCGATCTAAACTAAAATCTTTTAATAACTTCTTATATTGCGCTTGAATAATTTCTTCTCTTAAAGTTTGAGATTCAATTAAATTACTAAATGTTTCTTGCATCTCTTTATCATTATTAAATAAGATATATTCAGATACCGTAGGGTCAAGAATCAAACTATGCGCTGGAATATTTGATAGTAAAATAGGTAGTTTAGCAGCCATTCCTTCTAGCACAGAAATTGGCAACCCTTCTTCTCTAGATAACGATAAAAAAATATCTGACGATACTAGTAATTCATTTATATTTTCAACTTTGCCTAAAAACTCGATAACACTATTACCACCGGCTAAACTCGAGACCTCGGCCTTGAACTGCTCACTTTCTATACCGCCTGCAATTGAGAAAGTGAACCGATAATCAGGGTATGATTTATTAAGGTATTGAATAAGAGAACTTAAACGATCATAACCTTTTCTGTATTTAACGTTTCCTACCAAAACTACTTTTACATTTTTAGTTAATATAGATTTTTCTTTTACTTTAAAGTTAGAAATATCTACTGAGTTTTCAATAACTTTAAACTTGCTTCCAAACGCCTGTGTAAACCTATCAATGTCTTGCTTTGAAACACCAACAATCACATCAGCGGCTTTATTAATAAAAAATTTATGTACTCTACCAATAAGGCGGTTTAAAAAACCATTCCCATAATAAAAGTCATATGAATTTCTTAAACTTACAACGTAAATAAAATCTTTTTTTATAAGGCCAATAAAAATTAAAAAAGCAAAAATTAAATCTGCACCTTTTAGCTGACTCTGAATGGCATCAAAATTTTGACCTTTTAAGTATTTTGGTATCGCAAATATAGACTTTAATGCACCAACAAGCGGAGAATTGGCATCTGTTATTTGAGTCACTTCCCTACCATTCCAAAAATTCTTTTGAACATTATTATGGTTCCATAAAAGGGCGACCTTACCTTGAACAAACTTTCGATCGACCATTCTACGGATTGATGCTTCAGCACCACCAACTCCATTTGAATTTAATAAATAAAGAACTTTCATATATTCCTTAAAATGAATTAATTAAACTTTGCTAAAAAGTTTTTTAATGAAAATACTAAACTTCCTAAAAAGGAATGTTTAAGAAAAAAATAAACAGCTCTTTTCGATTGTGAACTAGACAAAAGAGCAACCACTAACCAAAGGGGAATTTTTTGCCCTCTATTTACAAGATCATTCAGCAACCAGAATGTTACTTTGTCTTTCAAATACTCAGCATGTTTACTTAAAAACTGTATAGCACCTGTTGCTGTTTTAGTGCCCGTTGTAATTCTTTCTCTATTTGGATCCACATTTACTTTATATAGCTTTTTTCCCAGTTTTAAAAAAGGCTTATTTTGAGCTAAAACAACGCGAAACCAACAGTCATAGTCCTGCCATGCAACCATTTTTTCATCAAAAATATTATTTTTTAAAGTATCTAACTTTGTAAATACTTGGTTCCCCACGTAATTTTTTTCAACGAGATCAAAGTGTGTATACTCAGTTTTATTTAAATCAAACCTGTTTGAGTGCACCCCAAAGATAGAATAATCAGCACAAAGTAATGCATATCTATCATTCCAAGCTGCAAGGTAACTTTGAATACAATCGGGTTCCATTATATCATCATCGTCTAGCCCAGTTATAAAGTCCCCAGAGGCCATATCAATAGCACGATTCCTTGCATTACATGCCCCTTTAGGTTGCTCATTAACTAAGAATTTTAGCCTATGGTCTTTATTTGCAATGCCTTCTAAAAGAGAAATAGAGTCTTCACACTTCCCATCCAAGGCTACTATCACCTCAATATTAGTATGTGTTTGAATCAGAACCGAATTGAGTGATCTACTAAGGTCACTAGGACGATAGTGAGAGGGAATATATACACTTACTAATTGTTCTTGATTAGACACGTTTTTCACCTAAGTTATATACAAATGGAACTACTAAAAAAAGTATCCAGTATGGGTACACCCACATTTCATTAGAAATTGAGAGAAAACAAAATATTATTATTAGGTATCTATTAGCTCTTTTTTGCGTATTAAATAACATATATGTAAAACCAGAAATAATAAGCGTAAATAACACTATCCCATGATCTACTAATATAGCTAACCATCCATTATGAGGTTGAACATAACGCATACTTAACTCGAGTAAACTCCTTACCCCAGTTATCCCATACCCTAATACCGGTCTTTCGTAAAATCCATCTAGAGCTAATCGCCACATAACTAATCGCTGAGAAAACGTTGATAAGTGCTCAAAAAGAGAGAAAGCAATTACAGCGCCGAACAAAATAAAAGCAATGAAACCTATGTTGAAAATTACTTTAATTTTTAATTTAATAAACATTAACCTAACCAACAGGAGAGCACTGATTAATAAAACAGTTTTTGAACCTGAGGCAAAAAGGGTAAGCAAACAGACTAATAATAGAGCTCTATTAAAAATAGTTTTTTTAATATTAACAATAATATAAATACTAAAAACCATTAGTAGTGAAGTATAGTTTGGATCGTGTGCATAACCTGATGGCCTTACACCTAATAATGATAGTTTATCCTCAAATGCTTCACCGGAAGACCCTATAGATACAAATGGTAAATCGCCAGTCATAGCTTGGTACAAGCAAGAAAGAGACAAAAAAAAGCTAGATAAGAGCACTGAATTTATTAATACTTTATCATTTAAATATTTTTTATTTAGCAAAAAATAAATAGCTATTAAAAAATTATATATATACAAAATAATTACATTTTTATATACGGTAGTATTCTTATCAATATCAGAAAATTGCCAAGCAATTTGATCTTGAATCACTATTAATGTAAGTAATAATGTTAGTAAAACAGCGCGAGTAGGTACTACCCAATCACCAAATTTTACTTTTACTAGCAATGCAATAATTAAACTCGAAATAAAAAACGGGAAAACTAAAAACCGAATATCAAAACCAAGCGAAAATGTTCGGTTATAAATCGAGAAAATTAAAATGCTTATAAATATTGCGCTTAGTGATCTATTTAAGCCTAATTTATTTTTTTTAACGGCTTCATGAAGCTGCATTTATTGATTTAACCCTTCACGCTGTTAGCGGCCCATACCAAAAATTACAGTTTTAATTGTAAGCATAAGAATTTTTAAATCTAATATTGTAGAGTGGTGCTTAATATAATAAATGTCGTATTTATGCTTCCAAATTGCATCTTCTACCGATGCGCCATATGGGTACCTAACCTGCGCTAAACCGGTAACACCGGGTTTCACTGCATGACGGAAGCGGTAGTACGGAATTTCTTTTTCAAGATCTTTGATAAAGACTTCTCGCTCGGGCCTAGGACCGACTATTGACATACTTCCCTGTAGAACATTTATTAGCTGAGGTATTTCATCAATCCGTGTTTTTCGAATGAATTTACCTACTTTTGTGATTCTTACATCATTTTCACTAGCCCATTGAGCACCATTTTTTTCAGCATCACTACGCATTGACCTAAATTTGTAAACTTTAAACTCTTCATTGTATTGGCCTGTTCTTTTTTGTTTATATAAAATAGGGCCAGGGCTTTCTAATTTAATAAATAATGCAGCAGTTAATGAAAACGGTAACGTTACAATAAGTAAAAATACTGAACTTACGATGTCTAAAACTCTTTTAGTTATTTGAGTTCTTTTATTAGATAAGATTGAAAATGCCTTTTGATGTAGAAAGTAGCTACTATTCAATAAATGTACTTCTGTATAGTTTAATCTACCATCTAGATAACTAACTAATGGCTCTACCCAGGCACCACTTTCCGTTGCCCTTACTAAAAAAGCGCGCTGTTCATCTGTAAGCTGCGCACTTCTATAATGACATATGACTTTTTCAGTAAAGTCAATTAGTGAGAAGTCATTAATTACAAGCTCAAATGAATGGGCATTAATAATTTCTACAATATTAGAAACACACTCATTTGGGCAAAATACATATATTTTATTTTGCTTTAATGCTTCTTTTTTTGATTTAAAACTCTTAGTAAACAATTAAAAATTCCAATTTGTCTTATGTGTAAATAAATACCGTGTTACTTATGACTCAAAGTTTAATCATCGAAAGTAGTGTTTATTTAAAATTTATTTATAGTTTTAACCTAATCTGACTTATTTTATAGGTTTACTATTTCCCTGTTTAATAAAATATCTCATTAAGACAAAGACACAACTAATAAAAAACCCTAACAAAACCCCTACAAAGCAAATCAAAGCTCTTTGCGGTTTAAACTTTTTCTCTGGCACGATAGCTGGATCAATTGTTTTGAAAACATATTCATCTCGTACATTAGCGAACATAATGGTTTTTGTTTGCTCTTCTACTAATTTATAAAGTACAGCACGAATATCAGCAATTTTGGTTTGTTGTATTTGTGAAATTAAAAAACTAGTGCTTTTATTTGCTTCGACTACATCGCGCTGTTTCATGGTTGAGTTTATTTCTTGTATTAGCCAACTTACCCATTGCTCTGCAATATATGGTGATACATGCTCTACTGAAATAGTCACCATACCATTTTCTTTATTCGCATTTGTAGAAAGTACTTTTGTAAACTCTTTGTAAGCTTCTTGCATTGAAGGTTCAGCCTTAAAAGGAGGTTCAACTTCACGAACCCATTTAGCTTCACCTTTTAAATAAAGGTCTTTGTTATAATTTATTGTGTTATTTTGACTATTCCACGATTTTGCGGCCATTAAATCAGGCAATATATTATATTTTTTAATAAACTCGCTGGTAAATTTACGCGATTGCAACACTTCAAGTGCCATCTGAGTTTTATCTACACTACCGCCACCTAAACTAACACCTGCTAAACTAGCCAAACCGCCAAACTGACCTGCTAATGCACCTAGTCCTCCCTGCTGCTCTTGCTCTGCAGGTGCTAATAAAGCTTCTGACTTATAAATGTTAGGCTGATTAATCGCATAAAAAACAGACGCCACTGCAAATAAAATGGTTACTACAATAATAATCCATTTACCCTGCCAAATAGCAGTAAGCAGTTCTCTTAAGTCGATTTCGTCATCAGCAATGTCATAAGCAATCATAGGCTTATTTTTATCTGTATGATTATTAGAGCTATTATCCATTTACATCTCATATTTTGCTATCAGCTATTAAAATAGTTTTAATAGCGCTAATACAAACTTAAGTTAGAAATACTTTCGTTCTACTCAAGCCATTAGAAAAAACATACTTTCTATTAAATACCACTAATAGCAGCAACCGCTACACCTAGTTGGTACATAATCTGCGTTGCTGTACTCCAAAGTGTTAGCTTATCCATATGACTTGCATCCATTGGTATCACTATTGTATCACCAGGCTCTAACTGCTCTGTATTATTAGCCGTAAACCAGCCACCTGTATCAGGAATTTTCACCGAACCGTTAGCTTTAATTATGTAAATGCTATCTTCATCAGCGCGCTCTTTAAGACCACCGCTCAGACCAATGTAATCATCAACGCTAACGCCCGTTTTGTACAAGTGTGATGTTGAGTAATTAACCTCACCAATCACACTGATTGAATCACGCTTACTAGGTACATACAAAACATCACCATCTTGAAGTACTAAGTTTTGTTTGTTTTCAACAATTAAAGGTAAATCGATAACTAAGCGCCCCACAGCTTCTACACTTGCTAAATCATTTAGAAGCATATTCATTTCATCATACGAAAGTGTGTTGCTGCTTACTGAATTTTGAAAGCTTTTTGATGCAATATCACGGCGTAGCTCTGTTGATAAACGAGCTAACTGCTCTTGCTCCTGTTCCTTTATAGAAGCTCGAGTAAATACTGCAGCCTTCTCCTCTGCAAATTCAGAGAAGCCGCCTGCGCGCTCTAATAGCTCTGTTAATGTTTCGCCACGGCGGATAGTGTAAGTGCCCGGGAATCTGAGTTCACCTTTAAGTTCTACTTTTACGTTTTCTTGCCAGTTTGGGATAGCAAATACGTTAATACTGTCTTTACTCTTTAGCATGATATTGCTCTGTAAATCGCCGCGCATTGCGCTTTCTAAATCTAGGCGTAAGTGCTCAATTTGAGAGCTGTCGCTTTCAACAATCCGAGTAATCTCTGCCTGTTTTACATAAGCCGACTCCAGCAATCCACCGGCAGCAGTAACTAAATCACGCACTTCACCACCAACCATTAATGGGTAAATACCTGGAAATGTAACGTTCCCGCTAATTTCAACAAGTTGCATAGCTTGACTCACTGAAGCTTGCTGCTTAAATCTAGCTATAATTGGCGCTAATAAATTATAGCGACTAAATAATGCATAATCTTCAGGTTTGAGTTCTTGGTCTTCTTCTTTTGCTTTGCGTTTAGAAATTTCAGCAATAGTGAGTATTTTATTGTCTTCAAGAACAAGCTCTTCACCTTCTTGATTAACACCAATGTATTTTTCGAACTCTTTTTGCTCAAACTTATGCCATTGCTCGGCTTTTTGTTGCTGCTCTTGTTGCTCTTGGCTAAGAGCCATATTTGCTAGAGCTGATTGTTCTACTTCTTTTTCTTCAAAACGGCTAAATACAACAATTTTGTCATTAGCTTTAAGTTGTAAGTTGTTTTCAGGGTTTTTAATAATCGCTTGAGCAACGTCGAACTGATGCGCTTCTATATCGCCGTTTATATTTATTTCGCGGATTACGAGTCCATAGCTTAAATCTGCTTGCGGTAGTAAGTCACCACGTACTGATTTAAGTACATCAGAAATACGCTTACCTTGGTGCCATTGATAATTGCCTGGGCGTGCTACTGCACCAATTAGGCTAACCGAATTTTGATATTGAGAGCTAACTGAATTAAAGCGAATACGGTCGCCATCTTGTGGAATATAGTTAATTTGTGATTTTGAAAAATCTACCGAGAGTACTTCTTTACGATCGAAGTTAAAGCGCTCTACAATTGCACTTTTGGCATAGGCATTTGGTTTAAGACCTCCGGCCATTGCTAATAACTGCTTTGCCGACTCGCCTTTTTTAAGTTCAAATATAGCTGGTCGCTTTACTGCCCCTTCAACTCTTACTTGGGCACCAACCGATGGAATAAATACAGCATCGCCCGATTTCAATACAATATCATTACTGCTATCGCCATTAATAAGTAAGTCGTAAAGGTCAAAATTTGCAACTACGTTACCAGCTCGTTTAACTTGAATGTTACGAAGAGAAGCAATATCAGATACACCACCGCTTACAAATAATGCATGCGAAACGGTTGTTAATGAAGAAACACTATAGCTACCCGGCTTGTAAGCCTCACCGAGCACTAAAATACGCATGCTACGAAGCTGACCAAGCGATACAAAAGCTTTTACACCTATTACCTCTTGCTCTACTTTTACTTTTATTAGTTCTTTAATTTCAGCAAAGGTTAAACCAGCCACTTCTACAGGGCTTAGATCAGGGATACTAATACGCCCTTCACGGTCAACTATGACTTCAAAGCTGTCACTTTCTTTGCCATAAAAGTTGATTTTTAACTGATCGCCAGGGCCTACAATATAGGTATCTGGTACTGCAGCATTTTCACTCGGCATGAATGTAGTTGGTTCACCTGCAAACAACTCGTAACCATATGGTTTTAATTCGTCTGCTTTTGGTTTGAACCGCTCTTCATCTGTTAGCTGCTCTTTCTCTGGCTCTGCGCGCTCGCCAATACTGTTTTGTTGCTCTGTATTATTTTGATTATTGGATTGGTTTGTACCGGTGATTGTTGAAACATCAACACCGTATTGTTTTGCTAGGGCTTCTTGCTGAGCTTTTGGCAGCTTTTTAAATTGCTCAATTTGAGAAGCTGTTGGCGTAAAAGCCAAAGTACTAAAACTACAAAGTAGAATAAAAGCACTAATAAATTGTGTAAAAACTTTCACGAGTAGGTATATCCCTAGGTCTACAACCAAAATTGGTGGCTATAATACATTAATTTTGAGCAAATAAAAAAGGGACTTTCGCCCCTTTTGTCACTTTTGTGTCATTAACTTAGTTACATTGGTTAAAAACTGTAAACCAACGTGAATGACGTTTCAGTATCTGTACTTTCTTTATCATCAGCAACGTCTGAGTTGTTGGTAACATTAAAAGCTACTTTCATTTGTAATGAGCCGTTTATTTTTGCAAGCAATGCAGTTTCTGAACGAGTTTTAGTGTTTGTATCACCGTACTCCACAGCAACTAATTGGGTAAAACGGGCACTTTCAGAAATTTGCCAGTTGTAATCTAACTTACCTAAGGCAATTACTTCGCCTTCAAACTCGCCAGCAAGAGAGTTACCGTTATCATCTATTTCAGTGCTGTCATCTGGGTATTCAAAATATTTATAACCAGGACCAACTTCGGCGCTTAACCACATTGTCTTTTCGTTTAATAAACGTAGACCGTAACCAGCAGAAATTACCGACTCACTTCTATATGCTCCAAAATAATCTGAAACGTGTGAACCATAAATGAATAAATGAGAATGATCTTCATTTAATTTGTAATTGCCTTGAGCAGAAATTGAGTACTTTTCGTTAGTGCGCTGCTTATTTTTGTCGCCATCAGCATCTTCAACTTCATCTTCTTTGTAGATGCCGTCTAGCTTGTATTCGTTGTTCCAGTTTTCAAGGTTGTGTTGTACCTTGATACCACCTTTAAGTGTGGTTGTTTCGGTATTACCACTAGTGATAATAGCACCAAGTTCACTGGTAACTTCCCACGTTTTTTGATCTGCGTCTGCAGCGAATGCATTTGTTGCAGCAGATGCTGCAACTAAAACTGATAAAAGCTTTAATTTCATTAAAAAATAACCTTTGTATAAATGTATATCTATTTTATTAAAGCGTTACTTGTTAGAGCAAGCTAAATAGCTTATTAATTAAATTAAAAATTTTCATGCAGAAAATCCACATGAAAATTTTATAAGCAATTTTACTGCTACAACAATTAAGAAGAACCTTAATTTAATAGGTATTTAAAATTAGTCTTGCTTGTGTAAATGAACATCCATTTGCGGAAATGGGATGGCAATATCTGCATCATCTAATGCAATTTTAATATTTTCCATTAATGACCAGTAAGTAGGCCAGTAGTCTGCAGCGTTAACCCAAGGGCGAACAATAAAGTTTACGCTAGAATCACCTAGCTCAGATACAGCTACTGTATAAGCTGGGTCTTTAAGTATGCGTGTTTCTGCATCTAATACAGATTTTAGTACTTCTTTTGCTTGGCGTAAATCAGCATCGTAACCAACACCAATAACTAAATCGATACGTCGAGTAGACTCTCGCGAGAAGTTAGTAATAGCACCAGACATTATTTGAGAGTTTGGTACGATGATTACTTTATTGTCTGGAGTACGAAGCTCAGTTGAAAATATTTCGATTTTCTTAACAGTACCCATTTTACTACCAGCTTCTACAAAGTCACCAGATTTAAACGGACGAAGTAAAATAATTAGCACGCCTGATGCAAAATTAGATAGTGAACCTTGTAATGCTAAGCCAACAGCTAGGCCTGCAGCACCTAAAATAGCGATGAACGAAGTTGTTTCAATGCCAATTTGCGAAAGTGCCATTAATATGGTTACTGCGAACACAAGAGTGAACACGATGCTAGCAACAAAAGATCCAACTGCCTTATCTACTTTCTTCTTAGCAAAACCTTTTTCAGTTAAGTTAGAACAAAACTTAGCAACACGACTACCAATTAAAAAGATAACAAGCGCAACAACAGCTTGAATACCATAATGTAAGATTAGGCCTGAGTTTTCGTTAAGCCAATTAAGTACTGAATCCATATTTACTCCAAATGTTTTTTATTAAGCGTTTTCCGAGCATTATTATACATTAATTTACAATTTATTCTCATGAAATAATGAATTAATACTATTAAACATAACTTCATTCGATTTTTTAGGGGTAATTCTGTGCCAAATATATCCCCTGGTATGGATAAATATTAGTTGCCCAACGCTGATTACATTTGCATGGTTTAAATTATTTTAATTTATTTCACTTTTGGGCTTCACAACATTTATTATTTTATGTATTATGCGCGCCACACCAAACAAGGTGTGTGTAGTGGCGGTTGTAGCTCAGTTGGTAGAGCCCCGGATTGTGATTCCGGTTGTCGCGGGTTCAAGCCCCGTCAATCGCCCCACTTTTTCTCCTATTAATACCCTTTATTTATATTTCAATAATCTCCCTAAATTATCTTTTTATATCCTATACAGAATATCTAACCTTTGTTACCCAAATTAATTACTATTTTAAGCTAAAGCAGTCTATCAGCAACCTCTTCTGTTTTAATAAGTTTAATTAGAAGATTTATTAAACAAGTATTTAGCCTAAATTAAATAACATTTATTTAACCAATGTGATTACATTGGCTGTACTTAAGTACAAAAAGTGCTAAATTTCTAGTACATACATCTCTTTTTATGCAAAACATCAAACTTCTACTGGGATATAAAATTAAGCATGATTAAACAGGTTTTAAGAAATTTACTGTGTAGTTGTTTAGCTGTAATGAGCTTTAACTCATTGGCTCAAAGCAATGATGAATATAATAAGCTACTGATTGAACTTCAAAAATTAGTTTCTGAAAAAAAATATACTCAGGCTTATCAAAAAAGTAATAGTGAATACCAGTACCTGGGTGAACCCGTATACGATTTTTTACTAGGGATCTCTGCCCTTAAAACAGGACATCCGGCGCCAGCTGTATTTGCCTTTGAACGTGTGGTTGAAAACAACCCAAGGTGGTATCAAGCTCGCTTGTATTTAGTGCGCGCTTATTTAACAGTTAATAATTTACCTGCTGCTGACACACAAGCTTTAATACTGATTAACTCACCTAATACACCTAATAACATAAAGTCTTCAGCACAGTCGTTACTTGATACAACCACACTTAAAAAACAAGAAGCTAGGCGTTCTTATAAGCAAAATATTGAGCTTGCCCTTGGCGTTGATGGCAACGTAAATGCAGGTACGGCAGAAGATACAATTATAATTCCTAACATTGGTGAATTTTTATTATCGCCAGAAAGTAAAAGTACGCAAGACAACTATGCGCGACTAAATTATAGAGGAAAGTACTCCCACCCTATAGATCAAAAAAGTTTAATCACTTTGAGTGTTAATACTGGGTGGTACAAATTTGCAGAACTCAGCCAATACGATCGTATAAACGCGCACATTAATGCTGCTTATCAATATAAACAAAATGACATAAGTTGGTTTGCACAAGTATCGACGACTCCATTAATGCTTGATGGCGATCTTTATCGTACTGAATCAACTTTAACAGCAGGTGCTAATTATAAGCTGAATAAACAAGTTAATTTATTTAGCTCTGCGACTGCTGGTGTTTTGAATAATAGGTTTGATGAAAAGCTCGATAATTCGTTTTATACATTAAATGCAGGTGCTAGCTATGCAACTAATCAATGGTTTCAAAGTTTAAGCGTTAACGCCAAAAACGAAAAAGCCGATATTACTGAAGGCGAATTTAATAGCCGAAATATTACTAGCTTGTACTACCAAGCAAACACTCAGCTGGCTCAACATTGGCAGTTGTTCTCTCTTGCTGGATACCAATGGATTAATTATAAAGAAGATCACCCTTTATTTTTACAAGAACGTGCCGATAACCTCTTTATGCTTTCGACTACTGTTCGCTATTTAGTTAATCGTGATTTAGCAATACAGTTGGCTGCAAACTATCAAGATAAATCCAGTAATATTTCTTTATTCGAATATGACCGTTTAGATATCAATTTAAGCGCTTCTTACTCATTTTAATTTAAGGTATTTATGAAACATTTACTCCCTGTAATTACCACTTTACTGTGTGTAAGTTTTTATACGCAAGCAAATGATCCTGCTGGTAAAACTATTTTAGCGCGAGGCTCTGTACTAGCGGTTGATGGAAGCTCTGAACAACAACGACAGTTGCAGCGCAGAGATACCGTTTTTGGTGTAGATCGCATTACGACTGGAGAGAAAAGTAAAGCGCAGTTTTCGATGTCGGATGGTGGTTTAATCGCTTTAAAAGAAAATTCAGAACTAAATATTGCTAACTACGAATTTGATGCTAATACCCAACAAGGCTCTGCGTCCATTGAGTTACTTAAAGGTGGTTTACGCTCTATTTCGGGTGTGATTAAAAAAAATGGCGGCTCTTATAGTGTAAAAACTCCCGTGGGCTCTATTGGTATACGTGGAACACATTTTGAAGTTCAGCTCGTTGAAGGCAATGTATTTTTAGCTGTATGGGATGGCGCAATAGATCTAACACTCGAAAATAATAGCGTAGTTTCTTTGGGTGATAACGAGGCATTTTCGTTTGCACAAATTACAGCCTCTGGTGAAGTATTAAAAACGACGCGTGCGGCACGTGTGTTTGATCAAAATATAGTAACGATCGACCCTAAAGATGACAACGAAGAAGAAACTGAGCAAGTAGCTGTAACTGAAGTTGAAGTAAATGCTTTTGAAGCAGATACAGATACTATGGATATATATTCTGAACAACAATTTCAAACAGTTAGCAGCGCATCTTTAGTCGATCAAATAGCTCAGCGCCAAGGTGTATTTAACTATGAAGCATCAAGCTTTAATGTAAATTCGAGTGTGGGTGCTGTTACTGACTTTGCTATGACTATGGCCGTTGATTTTGATAATGGCACAGTGCCTGATGGCGAAATTAGTTTTAATGACGCGGGCGGAAATTGGTATGCGGCTTACAGCGGTTTAATAAATTTAAGCGAACTTGACTTAGCCGTTACATTTGCATCCCATGGCAACAATAAAGCCGAGGGCGATGTTGATGCAATATTTTTGAATGACTTAGACAACATTACTGGCAACTTTAATCTTAACGAAATAAATAATCCTGATGTAAATGCTAGCGGTTCTTTTAAATTAGAACCATAAACACATTGGATACAAAGCTTTTATTATGGAGTATTTAAAATGACAGCAAAAAATATATTTTTGCTTGGTTCTATGGTGTTTTTGTTAAGTGCCTGTGGAGGCTCAGAAGAAAGCCCTGCTCAAGAGACAATACAATCACCTACGGCTGAAGTAGTAACGCCAACGGTGACTAGCTATATAAATTTAGCTGGTGTTATAGCGAGTAATCAAACCAAGAATACAAAAGTTTTAGGTGCTGTCACTTCAAGTAGAGGAGTAGTTGGATCAAGCATAGCTAATACACGCGCTAATATTGTTTTTTCACAAACAAACGAAACTGTGCAAGGCAACGTTTCTTTTTTACTTGAAGCTTCGGATACTGATGGCATTGCTGAAGTTAATTTAGTGCTCCCTAGTGTCAATAAAAGCATATCACTGTGTTCTTCTGATTGTGGTTTTGACTACGAAAAATCAATTATAGGCCTCAGCCCTGCACTTTATGGTGTAACTCCAGGAGAGATACGCCTAGAAATATGGATAACTGACACTTTAAATAATCAAGTCCTTGCTGATGCAATTACTTTTAACTGGCAACCATATCAAATTGAAGGTGTTACAGCTCAGCGAGACGAAGATAATATTAATCTTTCGTGGCAAGCTAACCCCGAACTTAATCGTTATAATGTTTATATTGCAACTCAAGCGGGTGTCTCATCTACTAATATTAATGAGTTAGAAAACGGGCAACAATTTTTAAGTATTCAAGATACTGCATTAAGCATTACCGAGTCATTGACAGATAAAAGTTATCAAGTACTTATTACCGGTGTTGATGGCAGTGGTGAAAGTGGCTTTGCTAATACAATAAATATAGCACCAGTGGGTGGAGAGCTTGCATTTGCACCAGAAGCTAATACCGATCAATTTCAGATAAGTGAAGATCAAACTCTACAAGGCAACGTATTAACAAATGATACAAATCAATACAGTGGCGATTTACGTGTAAATGCTGATGCCTTAATTCTACCGCAGCATGGCACGCTTAATATAAATGAAAATGGGGATTTTACTTATATCCCTATTGCAAACTTTAATGGTGAAGATGCCTTTAGCTATCAAGTTGCTAACGAGCTAGGTATGACAGACACCGCAGTTGTAGAGATAACTATTTTAGCTGTTAACGACGCCCCTATTGCGCTTGATAATACTTATAACATTACAAACAATGGAACCTTAGTTGTCCTATCGCCTGGCTTACTTATTAACGATAGCGATATTGACTTAGATAACTTAACTGTTGATACAACGCCTGTTAGCGAACCGACAAGAGGACAATTAACCCTTTTTGATAATGGTAGCTTTGAATACCAAGGCGAGCAGAACATGCAAGGCCAAGACAGCTTTCAGTATAGAGTTATTGATGCACAAGGTGCTCAGGCTATTGCAAATGTAACTATTGTAAGCTCAAACACTAACGTAGCCCCTGTAACAAAAAATGATAGCTATAGTTTAAGCGAAGATGAAACACTTGTGGTTACATCAGCCAATGGTGTGCTTAGTAACGATACTGACCCAAATAATGACATTTTTTCAGTTGATGAAACATTTATTGTGGCACCAACACATGGCCAACTATTATTAGCAATTGATGGCAGCTTTAGTTATGTGCCGGATGCTAATTTTAATGGTGTTGATCAATTTCGATATCAAGCTATAGACTCATTAGGTGCAACCTCTACAGCCACAGTAACTTTAATAATAAACAGCGAACCCGATAGCCCTGTCGCACAAAATGATGCCTATCAATTTGGTAAAAATAAACTATTTGAAGTAACTACGCAAAATGGCCTACTAGTTAACGATTTTAATATTGAAGCTGGCGATTTATCAGTTAATACGACAGCAATTAATACGACTCAAAATGGCGAGCTTACATTAAAAGTTGATGGCTCGTTTACTTACCAGCCAGACTTAGGTTTTATTGGTGTAGATAGCTTTACTTATTCAATTTCAAATGAGCAAGGCTTAACCGCAACAGCCCAAGTAACGTTAAGTGAAAGCGGTGTTAATACTTTTCCAGAAGCCAATGACGATCAATATACGTTAGATGAAGACAGCTCTGCATCTCTATTAGATGTGCTAGCTAACGATACAGATGAAGATGGCGATACAATTTCTATTTCTAATGTAGAAAATGTTGTTGGAGAGGCGACTATTGTTGCCGGAAAAATAGAGTTTACTCCACCAGCCAACTTTTCAGGTGAGATAGTACTAACTTACACCATTACTGATGGCTATAGCGCTGGTAATGAAGGTATAAACGACAGAACAGCTAGTGTGACTATTACAGTCACACCCGTTAATGATGCCCCTATTGCAAATGCTGATTCAGTAACGATGAACGAAGATGCCCCTGCGGTATTAGTTAACGTATTAACTAACGACTCCGATATTGATGGCGATATTCTTGCAATAACAGCTGCTACTGCAGATATAGGTTCTGCATCTATTGTTGATAATAAAATCCAATACACGCCTGTTGCTAATACAAATGGAACTGCAATTATTAGTTACACAATAAGTGATGGTAGCGGCGGTACTGCAACGACTAACTTAACAATTACTATACTACCAATAAATGATACTCCAATTGCAAACGCTGACTCAACTACAATGGATGAAGATGCTGCGCCAATACTAATAAACGTATTAGCAAATGACTCTGACGTGGATGGTGATAGCCTCATGATCAGCGCTGTCTCGGCAGATACTGGCTCGGTCTCAGTGATAAGCAATCAAATTCAATACACTCCTGAGACTAACAGCAACGGTTTAGCAACGGTTACTTATACAGTAAGTGATAGCAGCGGTGGTTCAAGTACAACAACATTAACTATTACTATTACTCCCGTAAACGATGCCCCAGTTGCAAACGCAGACTTGGCTACCATGGCTGAAGATGCTGCGCCAATACTAATAAACGTATTAGCAAATGATTCAGACGTGGATGGTGATAGCCTCACGATCAGCGCAGCCTCGGCAGATATTGGTTCGGTCTCAGTAGTTGGCAATCAAATTCAATATACACCTGCAGCCGATAGCAACGGCTTTGCAACAGTTACTTATACTGTTAGTGATAATAATGGTGGAACGAATACCGCTACGGTTACTATTACGATAACTGCAGTGAACGACGCACCTGTTGCTAATAATGATACCGCGACCATGGCTGAAGATGCAGCGCCAATATTAATAAACGTATTAGCAAATGACTCAGATGAAGACGGCGATAGCCTAACGATAAGTGCAGCCTCAGCTGATATTGGTTCGGTTTCAGTTGTTGGCAATCAAATTCAGTACACACCGGCAGCCGATAGCAACGGCTTAGCAACAGTTACTTATACTGTTAGTGATAATAATGGTGGAACGAATACCGCTACGGTCGCTATTACGATAACGGCAGTGAACGATGCACCTGTTGCTAATAATGATACCGCGACCATGGCTGAAGATGCAGCGCCGATACTAATAAACGTATTGGCAAATGACTCAGACGTGGATGCCGATAGCCTCACTATCAGTGCAGCCTCGGCAGATACTGGTTCGGTCTCAGTAGTTGGCAATCAAATTCAATATACACCGGCAGCCAATGTAAATGGACTCGCAACTGTTGTTTATACGGCAATTGATAGCAACGGTGGTGCCAGTACAGCAACACTATCTATTACTATTACTCCCGTAAACGATGAACCCATTGCAAATGCTGACACGGCAACGATGGATGAAGATGCAGCACCGCTACTCATTGATGTGTTGATTAATGATATAGACGCTGATAGTGATAACCTAAGCATAACAGCAGCGTCAGCCGATAGCGGTTCAGTATCCGTTGTTGATAACAAACTACAGTACACACCGGCTGCAAATACCAACGGTATTGTTGTTGTCAGTTATACTGTTGATGATGGGAATAACGCTACAGATACTGGTAGTTTGTCAATTACGATTGCTCCTATTAACGATGCTCCTGTTGCGTCAAACCAAGGTTTTAATATTAGCGAAAACGCAACCGATGGCGACACTATTGGGTCTGTTAGTGCCTCAGACATTGAGAACCAAAATTTAAGTTACACCCTGCTCAGTGGTGCCCCCATATTCGAAATAAATAATGATTCTGGCTTATTAACTGTAAAAGGTGAAAGCCCGTTTGATTTTGAAACAACTCCTCAGTACATATTGAGCCTAGCTATTACTGACGATGGTACGCCTAACGAAACAACTACTATTGATATAATAATTGATGTCACTGATGATGCGGAGCCTCTAGTTCCTGTTGAAGATGAAACATTTGGTCGCCCTATAACAGGTGAACTTGAGCTTTCGGGTGTTTTTTCAAGTGGTGAATTTAATGACAGTATTGAGCTAAATAATAACCTTTACTTTGTAGGTTTTAGTAATAACAGCGACAAAGATATTGTTATTGCATCCTATACAACGAGTGGTGTGATAAATACAGCATTTAACAGTGATGGCGTTAAGGTATTAGATTTAGAAAATGATGAACAAGCAACTGCTATTATCTCTGATGGTACAAGCCTCTTTGTTGCTTACACTAGTTTTGATGGCACAAATACCGAAGCATGTTTGTTGAAAATGAATACCGCTGGCGTATTAAGTAATAACTCTGGAGATAATAATTCAGGTATTCACTGTACCGCATTAGCAAGCACCCTCGTGATTAATGACCTTGAATTTAGCGACAATAAAATTCAGGCTGTTGGTAAGTCATTTAATGGTAACGACAACGATAACTTATGGATAAAATACGACATATCTACGCTCGCTTATGAAGCCGGAAGCCCTAAAATTGTCGATGTGAGCGGCGCTAGTAGAGATGACGAAGCGTTTGCTATTAAAAACTTTAATAGCTCTGATCTTATGGTTGTTGGCAGTGTCACAAGTGCAACTGGTGATAAAGACGTACTTATTCGTTATTTAATTTCTGATGGTGAAAACAATGGAAGCTTTAATGGTAGCGCAGCATTATCGTTCGACTTGTCTGAGAATAATAAAGATGACGAATTATTTGCAATTGGCGGCGCTAAAAACACCGAATTTACAGCTTTTGCAGGTGGTTACATAACTCGTAACAGTGGTGAAAAAGAAGCCGTGGTTTTGGCTATTGATAAAACGGGTACTCTTATAACGAGTTTTGGTGATGCAGGTACTGCTATTTACGATATTGATGGTAACGGTGGTGCAGGTAATGGTGGCGCGAACGTAACAGGCGTAAAATACGAGCCAATTAAAAATGGAATTACTTTATCTGGCACTACCGGTGTTTCAGCTAACGAAAAGTTATTTTCTGCCCGTATTTTAACTTCAGACGGCTCACTTGATAGTACTTATGGTGCATCAGGTATTAATATCATTTCAGATATCAATGGAAAACAATTTGCCAAATCAGCAACTATAGATGCTAATGATACTGTATGGATATCGGGTGTTGTTGACGACTCAACCACCAAACCATTTGTTGCTGCAGTTGACGAGCAAGCCACATTATTTACCAACTTTGCAGACGTTGGTTATCTTGCTTTTGATACTATAAGCGCAGAATCTGACGATCAATCAATGCACGTTTTACAACTTAGCAATGACCCTCATGCCGGTAAGTACATTCTTGCATCAACGGCTAAATCGGACTCAATTACTAAGTTAGTATTAACACGCTTTACGAGTGCAGGTGATATCGATACTAGCTTTAGCGAAAGTGGCCATAAAGAAATTGCCATAGATTTAAGCGCATCTAATATAGCGTTGGTTGAACACAATAGCGGAAGCTTATTTATTGTGGGATCTAAAAGCAAAACTGACGGTGAAGAGGGCTTTATAGCTAAAGTTGAACAGTCTGGTAATTTAGACACTTCATTTGCAACAGACGGTGTATACACAACCTCTGTCAGTGGCGCAGAATTGGTAAACCTGACAGATATTGCACTTGATAACAGCGGTAACATTATTACTGTCGGGTCAATAGTAACAAGTGGTACTCCTAGCCCAATCGTTATAATGTTGACTCCAGAAGGCACCCTTGAGCCTAACTTTGGCACTGGCGGAAGTATCATAGGCTCAGCTTTTGAGTACTATAACCGCGTACATACCGACAATGCAGATATTTTCATTGGTGGTAAGTCTGTATTAAGTGGCACTTCAAAGCTAATCGCATTGAAGTTGAGCTCAAACGGTACTGAAATCTTTAAATATGTAGGTCAAGAAACTACAGATACCGACAATAAAATAGTGCAGATTTTAACTGACACAACGGGTAAGTTATATTTAATAGCAAACCTTATTGATTCGCCAAATAAAGCCAATGTTATTAGGTTGCTTGTTACGGGTACGCTTGATACTAGCTTTGCCGCAAATGGTGTCGGTGAATATACTTTGGCCTCAACCGGTAACACTGAGCTAAGTGGTGCAGCGCTAGATAGCAGCAATCAACTTATTTTAGCAGGCAAGGCTAACAATAAAGGCATGTTAGCGCGCATTTTAACTGACGGTACTTTGGATAATACGTTTGGAGCCAGTGGTGCCGGCTTTTATGAAGCAAGCCAATGTGTCAGTACACATGTGTTTACTTCAATCATCCTGCAAAATGATACCCAAGTTGTTGTAAGTAGCACCTGTAATGACACTAACTCTAACAATGTTAGTATTTCTAAATTCAATTTTGAAGCAGATGGAGCTTAGCCTTAAATTATGAAAGTTGAATTTTTTGGTGTTAGAGGCTCGATGCCTTCAGCTGGAAGTAATACACACATTTTTGGGGGAAATACCTCATGTGTGTACATTGAACAAAACAACGGTAAAGATCTTATTTTAGACTCTGGTACCGGTATTGTAGAACTCGGTACACGTTTACTAGAAACACAAAGTCCTATCAATATTTTGCTAACGCACAATCATTGGGATCATATTCAAGGGTTTCCTTTTTTTAAACCTATCTACCAGCCCAACCGCAATATAACCATTGTAGCTGGCAACGTTGATGATAAAAAAAGCCAAGATGCCATATTAAAGCAAATGAGTGGTTCGTACTTTCCTGTGTGTTATCAGGATTTACCTGCCAATATTACGCTTAATACTGATTTATCGTCTCAAAAGCAATTTACACTTAACGGTTTTTTGGTTTCTACTGCTCCACTGAATCACCCTGGTGGCGGTACTGCTTATTGCATTAAAGCAGATGAAAAAAAGATAGCTTACGTTACCGACAATGAGCTAAACCCACCAGATAAGCTAAACACAAGTATTTGCGAATGGAGTAATTTTATTGAAGGCGCTGATTTACTAATTCACGATGCTCAATTTATAGATGCAGACTTGCCTCTTAAGCATGGTTGGGGTCATAGCACCATAGATCAGGTTGCTGAGCTTGCTATAAAAGCGAGTATTAAAAATGTGATTATTATTAGCCACGATCCATCAAGAACCGATGAACAGTTAGTCGCTATAGAAAAGTATTTACACACGCAGTACGCTCAACAGGTAAAAATAGAATGCGGCCGAGAAGGACGAGTTTTTGATTTTTAGTCTATCAAGGAGCGTTACTCATTAGCTTCTTAAAACCCATTACCTCAAAGCACTTTTTTATTGGCGCTGTTATTACATTATTAATTGCATCAATAGAGTTATTTTCAACTGGGTCGCTTGCAAAGTTAGTTAACCGTGTAGAAGGCATAATATACGACTCTCGGTTATTACTGACGCTTTCAGAGACGCCTAGGCGCATCGATGAAACCGTTGTAATAATTGATATCGATGAAAAGAGCATGCAAGAACAAGGACGCTTTCCTTGGAGTCGCTCAAAATTAGCCGACCTTGTTACAAAGCTTAGCGATGCAGGTGTTATTGTTATTGCATTCGATATATTTTTTTCTGAACAGGAAGAAAACCCTGTTACAAAAATTATGTCTGAGATTCCTGATTTATCAAAAAAGTACACCATCCCCTTTGCTGAAATTACTAAACAAGTCGATGCAGACTCAAAGCTAGCAAGCGCATTATCTAAAAATGATACTGTTCTTGGTTTTTTATTAATTGATGAACAACTCACAAATCAAAACTTGCCAGCTAAAAGCAGTGTTGTATGGGCAAATGCAGATCATACTAATTCACAAATAAACCAGTTTCCTGGTGCTATTGTAAATATTCCTCAGTTACAAAATGCGACAACGGGTACCGGTTTTATCAATGCACATAGCGATGAAGATGGTTTTATACGTAAAGCAGCTCTTGTAAATCGAGTTGGCGATACACTCTACCCTTCTTTAGCACTTGAAGTTGCTCGGCTGTATACCCTTGCTGAAAACATAGAAACCCGTTCCAATATGTTAGATGGTATAACCTTATTCGAAGGTATAAAGTTTCAAGATAAGTGGATTCAAACTGATGAGTATGGGCAAGTATTAATTCCTTACAAAGGCCGTGCGCATAGCTTTCCTTATTATTCGGCTACCGATATTTTGACTCAGCGAATTGGCTCAGAGGAATTAGAAGGCACTGTAGCGTTTATTGGCACATCGGCAATTGGGCTCGCTGATTTAAGATCAACACCGGTTGGTTTGCAGTACCCTGGTGTTGAGGTACATGCCAACATATTTGAAGGATTAATGCACCCAGAACTACTTCCATCTAAACCTAATTGGTCACTGGGGGCAAGCTTACTCATCATTGCATTAACTGGTGGCGTATTATCGTTTTTTAGCCACGGTAAGAGCGCACGTTTTATTATTATTTTGTCTCTTATAGTCACAAGTGTCGTTATATTTTCAAACGTTTATTTATGGTCAGTACAAAAAATTAGTTTACCTTTATTAATGCCTCTTTTACTCATCATTATATTAGCCGGTTATTACATCATTGTAGGCTCTATCGCTGAAATGAAACACAGCCGAAAAATAAAATCTATGTTTGACCAATATGTTCCTCCTGAGCGTATAAACCAAATGATACTGCAAGGTAAAAGTTTATCTCAAAAAAGTGAGCGAAAAAATATGACTGTGTTGTTTGCCGACATTCGTAGTTTCACTTCACTATCAGAAAGTATGACCCCTCATCAGTTAAGTGAATATTTAAACGAATATCTTACGGCTATTACCAAAATCATATTTGATCATCACGGAACTATTGATAAGTACGTAGGCGATATGGTGATGGCATTTTGGAATGCCCCACTAAAAGATGAAAATCACGCTCGCCATGGTGTTGAAGCCGCAATGTCTATGATCCACGGGTTAACGAAAATAAATCAGTTATTTGCAGAAAACAACCAGCCTGCAATAAAAATAGGTATCGGTTTAAGTACTGGCGACATGAATGTAGGTGATATGGGTTCGGTTTACCGTAAAGCCTATACAGTTCTTGGTGATACTGTTAATTTAGGTGCTAGAGTAGAAAGCTTGACCAAATTTTATGGCGTAGCTATTCTTGTTACAGAAGAAACGATGAAGAAATGCCCTCATATTTCATTTCGTCTAATAGATAAAGTGCAAGTTGTTGGTAAAACAGCTGCTGTACAGTTGTTTGAACCTATAAACTTTACAGATAAGCTCGATGAAGAGCAGTTAAATGAAGTTAAAAAGTCGCAGCAGGCCATAACGCTTTTTTATAATAAAAACTGGCCACAAGCACTTAGCTTATTTAAAGAACTACACAGTACAACCGTATTTAGCCCCAACATTTATGCCATTTTTATTGAACGTATTAAGGGCACTGATTTGCAAACACTAGCTAAGGATTGGAATGGTGCCTTTAAACATACTCAAAAGTAGTAAACATATGCGACAGCACATTAAAGACAAAACAAATCTTCAACACTTTATCGATATTAGCATTAGACTAACAACAGAAAAAAATTCGTCTAAGTTACTTGATGAAATACTGCAAGTTGTAATGTCGATAGCAAATTCTGATGCTGGCAGCATTTACTCTATTACCTCAAACAAACAACTAAAGTTTGAAACAGTAATAAACAAATCATTGAATCTTTATTTAGGCGGCACATTAGGTGGTCCTGTTGATTTTCCTAATATAGAGCTTTTTATTGATGGCAAACCAAATGACACCGCTATTGTTGCGCATTCTGTTAATACAGGGGAAGTAATAAATATTCCTGACGTGTATGATGCCTTGCCTTTTGATATGAGCGCTGCACGCAAAATGGATGCACGCACGGGTTATCGCTCTGAGTCCATGCTAACAATTCCCTTGAAAGATCATGAAGATGATATTATTGGTGTCATTCAGCTTATAAATGTTAAAGACGAGCAAAATAAAAATATTCCTTTTAGTGAAGAACTCGTCACTCTAATTCGATCTTTTGCCTCTTTAGGCGCTATTTCACTAACTAACTCTACTTTAGTTAAAGATATGGAAGTGCTTTTTTCAACGTTTGCCGAAGCTATCGCAATGGCAATAGATGAAAAGTCTCCTCACACGGGCGGCCACTGTAAGCGAGTACCAGCACTGACGTTAATGCTTGCTGATGCAGTGCATGCAATAGATAAAGGTCCACTAGCAGATTTTATAATGAGCCCAGAGGATCGCCATGAACTAAGTGTTGCGGGATGGCTACATGACTGTGGGAAAATTGCTACTCCTGATCACATTATGGAAAAGTCGACCAAGTTAGAGACTATTTTCGATCGCATAGAGTTTATTGATGCTAAGTTTGAAATAATTAGTCGAGATTTAGAACTCTCTTATCAGCAGAAAATTATTTCAGCAATAAAACAGAATAAGTCGATTGAGGTTTTACAATTTGAACGATTGCTTGAAACTGAGCTTAAACAACTAGCCCTCGACCGTGCATTATTACAGCGGGTAAATATTGGCGGTGAGTTTTTGGGCGAAGAAGAACAAGCCCATATACTGAGAATATCAAAACAGTATTCGCTTAAAATAAACGGCGAAGAAACACCTTTACTGACTGATGATGAAGTAGAAAACCTCATGATACGACGCGGCACACTTACCCAAGGTGAGCGCGAAATCATGAAACGCCATATGGATATAACTAAAAATATATTAGATATTTTGCCGTTCCCTAAACATCTTAGTAATGTAGCTGAATATGCATTAGGTCATCATGAAAAACTTGACGGTACTGGTTACCCAAGAGGTTTAACCAAAGAGCAAATGTCGGTGCCTGCAAGGTTAATGGCTATTACGGATATATTTGAAGCACTATCTGCCGTAGACAGGCCCTACAAAAAAGCAAAACCGGTAAGTGAATGTTTGAATATTCTAGGGAACATGGTTAGTAATAATCACCTTGATCCTGATATTTTTGCTATTTTTATTGAGTCAGAAGTCTATAAAAATTATATCAACGAATATGCTAACCCAGAGCAGCTAGATGAGGTAGATTTTGATAACTTACCTGGTTACACACCTATAAGTTAGCACCTATAAAGTAATATCTTTATTCAAAATGTGCTTATTACAGTCTATGACTATTCAAACAAAAAAATGCCACCTGACGGTGGCATTTACACACGGGGTTATTTCTACTTATAGAAATACTTTTACTTTTTATTTGTTTTTTTATGTTGTTTTATTAACAAAAAATATGGCTCCAAAGGTAGCATTTAGTGCTCTGTGTAGCAACAGTAAAAGATAAAGTTCATATATCTGCCATATTAACGTCATAAAAAAGCGCGAAGTAAATTCGCGCTCATAAACTTAACGGGCGTTATATTTTAATACACACGTACTTTTCTTCTAAGTACTCATCAAGCCCTTGATGACCGCCTTCTCGGCCTAAACCAGATTGCTTAACACCACCAAATGGCGCTACTGGGTTTGATATAACACCTTCATTTACGCCGACCATACCAAATTCAAGCCCTTCACTAACTCGGTAAATTTGCTTAATATTTTGGCTGTAAAAATAGGCTGCTAGGCCAAATGGTACATCGTTAGCAAGTGCAAGCACTTCACTTTCTTCATCAAAAGGAATAACCGTCAATACTGGACCAAATACCTCTTCGTGGTAAATATCCATTTCTGTGGTGACATTGTTTACTATTAATGGATTTTGAAAGCTGCCACCTAAGTCGCTATTATCGCCAACCAGCGTCGCGCCTTTATCGAGTGCGTCTTGTACTAACTTCTGTACTTTCTCTTTGGCTTTAGGGTAAATGAGTGGACCAATATCAACATCGTCTTCAAAACCATTTGCCACTTTTAACGCTGCAACCTTAGGCGTGATTTTTGACAGGACTTTGTCGAGAATATT
The DNA here is from genome assembly GCF_015864715.1 of Pseudoalteromonas sp. NZS71. Lineage (NCBI taxonomy): Bacteria > Pseudomonadati > Pseudomonadota > Gammaproteobacteria > Alteromonadales > Pseudoalteromonadaceae > Pseudoalteromonas > Pseudoalteromonas sp. NZS71. The sequence continues at coordinate 116,025 of NZ_JADYWS010000003.1, forward strand.
ACGCTGTATAAAAATACGGTTTGCAGCAACACATGCCTGCCCACTGTTTCTAAATTTAGCCGCCATTAGCCCTTCAACAGCTTCATCTAAGTCAGCATTATCAAAAATAATAAAAGGTGCATTACCGCCAAGCTCCATCGAGGTGCGTTTAATTGTGTCTGCACATTGCGATAGCAACTGCTTACCTACACCGGTAGAACCGGTAAATGTAAACTTACGCACAACTTCTGAATCAGTCAGCATTTTGCCTACTGTTTTGGCATCTTGAGAAACCAGTACATTAAATGCACCTTTAACAAAACCAGCTTGATCAGCTAAGTAAGCAAGTGCGATAGCACAAAGTGGTGTGTGCTCAGAAGGTTTTAATATAAAGCTACAGCCCGCAGCGTAAGCTGGCGCTACTTTACGAGTAACCATAGCAATAGGGAAGTTCCACGGCGTTATACCAGCTACAACACCTACAGGCTGCTTAAAGCTAGTTAAACGATGCGAGTCATCTGTTGGCGGAATTACATCTCCGTAACTACGTTTGGCTTCTTCTGCAAACCATTTGATAAAACCTGCACCGTAATCAATCTCACCAAGGGATTCTTTGAGTGGTTTGCCTTGCTCTTTAGTCATCAGCTCTGCAAGTGTTTGCTTGTGCTTTATTACTAGCTCATACCAGCGCATCAAGGTTTCGCTTCGCTCAGTGGCATTTGTCGTTTTTAACTTAACAAAAGCCCCTTGAGCTGCGGTTACTGCGCTATTTACACCCTGCTCGTCAATATCGCTTACTTCAACAATACTTTTTTCGGTAGCGGGATCGTTGACGCTAAAGCGCGTATCAGTTTTATAAAATTCGCCGTTAATAAATGAGTCTGAGAAAATAAGATTACTCAAAATAAACCTCCGAAATAGATTTTAGGGATTGGGTTGAACTCGTAGCAGCGGGTTTAACCCGCGTTTATATAATCTAAAAAATACGTGATCATTTTGATGTTCAAGTTTGAGATTAGAAAAATTTAACTTAAAACGTTTGATATTTAAAAACGCGACATAAAGTCGCTGCTACGTATTTATAAATGCTTTCTTGAAACAAAAAAGCCGCTGTATCAAACAGCGGCTTTTAATATATACATCGTTAAAAACTAGTGCTCTTCATTAACGATATTGAGATTGTACTTAGGTATTTCAACCACTAGGTCTTCATCTCTTATAATTGCTTGGCAACCAAGGCGTGATTCAGGCTCTAAGCCCCATGCTTTATCTAGCATGTCGTCTTCTAGCTCATCACTTTCTTCAAGTGAATCAAATCCTTCACGAATCACTAAGTGACACGTAGTACATGCACACGATTTTTCACAAGCATGCGCAATGCTAATACCATTTTTAAGCGCAGCGTCGAGTACCGTTTGACCTGTAGGAGCTTCAATTGCAGCGCCGTCAGGACATAATTCAGGGTGTGGAAGAAAAACAATTTGTGGCATTCTAATCTCTCTTAAATGTTGTCTACTGACTGCCCTGTAAGGGCCTTTTTAATTGATGCATCCATTCTACGCGATGCAAAGTCGCTACTCGCATTATCGACTTTTTCGATAGCTGCTTTAATTTCGCCAGGCTCTTGTGCATTTTCGCGCACTTTTACCAGTTCTGCAATTTCAGCGCGTAAGTTAGCTAGTTGCATATCGTCAAGTAATGCACCATCGGCTTCAAGTGATGCGTTAAGCGCTTCTATTACGCGCAACGCTTCTACTTGTTGCTCTTTAAGCATACGCGCTTGCATGTCGCCTTTGGCGTTGCTCATTGATTCTTTTAGCATGTTAGCTACTTGGTCATCAGATAAACCAAACGAAGGCTTAACTTGAATCTCAGCTTGTACACCTGTTGATTTTTCCATAGCCGAAACACTTAATAGGCCATCAGCATCAACTTTAAAGGTTACACGAATATGCGCAGCGCCTGCCGCCATTGGTGGAATACCTTTTAAGCTAAACTTAGCAAGCGATCGACAATCATCAACAAGCTCACGCTCACCTTGCAGCACATGTAATGACATGGCTGTTTGACCGTCTTTAAACGTTGTAAATTCTTGTGCGCGTGCTACCGGAATCGTTGTATTACGCGGAATGATTTTTTCAACCAAACCACCCATAGTTTCAAGGCCTAGCGATAACGGTAATACATCAAGCAATAACATGTCAGAATCGGGCTTATTGCCAATTAACACGTCGGCTTGAAGCGCCGCACCTAAGGCTACAACACGATCAGGATCGATTGAAGTTAGCGGCTCTTTATCAAAAAAGCTTTGTACTTGGCTACGTACCAATGGCATACGGGTTGAACCGCCTACCATAATAACTTGCAGCACTTCTTCATTTTCAATGCCAGCATCTTTTACAGCACGACGACACGAGCGCAGCGTTTTTTTAATTAGTGGCATAGCCATTTCATCAAACGTTTCGCGCGTTACTTCAACGGTGTATTTCTGATCGTCAAACTCAAGGCCCACGTTTACTTTAGCGTATTGGCTTAATGCTTCTTTACACGCTTTTGCTTTATTGATGAATAAACGTAAAACTGAAGGTGATAATGCTGACACACCTGTTTGCTGCTTAAAGTAATCAACAAGGAGCGAATCAAAGTCATCGCCGCCGAGGCTAGAGTCGCCACCGGTTGCCATTACTTCAAACACACCTTGGTGTAATCTAAGTACTGATATATCAAACGTACCACCACCTAAATCGTAAACAGCAATAATACCTTCTTGACCTGAATCTAAACCATAAGCAACCGCTGCTGCTGTTGGCTCATTTAATAAACGTAGTACGTTAATACCAGCAAGCTCTGCGGCATCCTTAGTACTTTGGCGCTGTGCGTCATCAAAGTACGCTGGTACTGTGATTACAGCCCCTAAAATTTCTTGGTTGCCAAAACTTTGCTCAGCTCGTGCTTTTAATGCAGCTAAAATATGGCTTGATGCTTTAATTGGACTAATTTTACCTGCCGCAGTTTCTATTGCTAGCGCACCATTGTGCTCACAAAATTCATACGGTAGTTGCCCATAACTTTGCTCTATTTCAGCCTGAGTTTTACCTAAAAAACGCTTAACCGAAATAAGTGTGTTAGCAGGGTCTTGCGTTGCGGCTTGTGCAGCTTCTGCGCCAACAGTAATACCGCCTGCTTGATAACGAACAACCGACGGTAACATAGCCGCGCCAAGATCATCAGTTAACGTGCGGGCTTCGCCACTTTGTACTGTTGCAACTAATGAATTGGTTGTACCAAGGTCAATACCAATAGCTAGTTTATGTTCGTGTGGTGCCGCGCTCTGCCCCGGCTCAGCAATTTGCAATAATGCCATAATGCTCTTTAAACTCGTGTTGCTCGCTTTGCAGCAAGTAATTAATCGTCAAATAAACTGTCTTCAATGCGCTCTAGTTCGTCACGCAACTTATAAACAAACTTCAGTTTACGAATATTATCTGCGGCAAGTTGATATTGCTGCTCATCGTTACTCGCTAATTGCTCAGCAAGTTGTGCACTGTATTGCGCGTTTAATTGCTTAATTTGTTTTTCAAAATTTGCAATGGCGGTATCAGGATCGCTAGCTGATGTTAGCTCTTCAAGTTCTTCGCGAAGTTCCATTTGCTGCATTAAAAACATTGGATCTTGCAAGGTTTGCTGCTCTGCACGAATATCAACGCCTAGCTCGCTCAACATATATTCGGCACGTTTTACTGGGTGCTTTAACGTTTGTAGCGCATCGTTAATTTCGGCAGTGCTTTGCACAGCCATTAACTTATCGCGGCTGCTCGCATTCGCGTGGCGATCGGGATGTACAGTACGCTGTAATTCCAAGTAGTGCTTGTTAACCGTTGCTAAATCAATATTGTAATCAACGGGGACTGCAAATAATTCAAAGTAACGCATAACTTCAACCAATAATATTCAGAAATAACAAAGCCCTACATTAACTGGCAGGGCTTATTTATACTACAAAGATATTTAAAGCTTAAACGGTAAAGCTTTCGCCACAACCACACTCATCTGCTTGATTCGGGTTATTAAATTTAAACCCTTCATTTAAGCCTTCTTTAGTGTAGTCGAGCTCTGTGCCATCGATGTAAACTAAGCTTTTAGCGTCAACAATTAATGTGACACCTTTAGCCGCAAAAGTTTCATCGTCTTCGTTTAAATCGTCAACAAACTCAAGTACATAAGCAAGACCTGAACAGCCCGTCGTTTTAATGCCAACGCGCAGGCCTAAACCTTTACCGCGGTTTGCTAAAAATGATTGTACGCGGTTTGCTGCCGCATCTGTCAATGTCACTGCCATGAGTTTCTCTTCTTACTTCGCTTGTTTGCTTTTGTAGTCTGCAATTGCTGCTTGAATTGCGTCTTCGGCTAAAATTGAACAGTGAATTTTCACTGGTGGCAACTCAAGCTCTGCACTGATATCAGTGTTTTTAATTGTCGCTGCTTCGTCTAGCGTTTTGCCTTTAACCCACTCTGTTACAAGTGAAGATGAAGCAATTGCGCTACCACAACCGTAGGTTTTGAATTTTGCATCTTCAATAACGCCAGTGGCAGATACTTTAATTTGCAGTTTCATTACGTCACCACATGCTGGTGCGCCTACCATACCCGTTGCCACTGACGGATCGTTCTTATCTAGAGTACCTACGTTACGTGGGTTTTCTACGTGGTCGATTACTTTATCACTATAAGCCATTATTCTATCCTCATTACCTGCTAGGGTATGTGCTCACACTATTAGTGGTGAGCCCATTCAACTGAATCTAAATCAATACCTTCTTGATGCATCTCCCAAAGTGGAGACATCTCACGTAGGCGACCGATAGAGTTTTTCATTAATTCGACGGTGTAATCAATCTCTTCTTCGGTAGTAAAGCGACCAATACTAAAACGAATTGAGCTATGTGCTAATTCGTCGTTACGGCCAAGTGCACGTAATACATAAGAAGGCTCTAAGCTTGCAGATGTACAGGCTGAACCTGACGATACTGCAATGTCTTTTACTGCCATAAGTAACGACTCACCTTCAACAAAGTTAAAGCTGATGTTTACAATACCCGGTACTGATTGGTCTTGTGTGCCGTTAAAGTATACTTCGTCCATATCAGCCATAATGCCGTCGATTAAACGATTACGTAAGGCGCTGATGTGTGCGTGATCTTTTTCGAAATCTTGCTTAGCAATTTTAAACGCAGTACCCATACCCACTAATTGGTGAGTTGCTAGTGTACCAGAGCGCATACCGCGTTCATGTCCGCCACCGTGCATTTGCGCTTCAAGGCGAGCACGTGGTTTACGACGAACGTAAAGTGCACCAACACCTTTAGGGCCATACACTTTATGTGCAGAGAACGACATAAAATCAACTTTAAGCTGTTGCACGTCGATTAATACTTTGCCCGCGCTTTGCGCTGCATCTACGTGGAACATAATTTTACGTTCGCGACACATTTCGCCAATAGTCGCGATATCTTGAATCACACCTAGCTCGTTATTAACGTGCATGATGCTTACAAGTACTGTGTCGTCACGCATTGTGTCGGCAAGTTTTTGTAAATCAAGTAGGCCGTTTTCTTCAACGTCCATGTAAGTTACTTCAAAACCTTGGCGCTCAAGCTCACGACATGTGTCGATTACAGCTTTATGCTCAGTTTTAGCGGTAATAACGTGCTTACCTTTTTTCTTGTAAAACTGTGCTGCACCTTTAATAGCAAGGTTATTTGATTCTGTTGCACCCGATGTGAAAACAATTTCACGTGGGTCTGCATTAATTAAATCAGCAATATCTGTACGCGCTTGGTCAACAGCTTCTTCTGCTTGCCAACCAAAACGGTGTGAGCGTGACGCAGGATTACCAAACTTACCGTCCATTGTCAGGCACTGCATCATTTCTTTAGCAACACGTTCATCAACAGGCGTGGTCGCTGCGTAATCTAAATAAATCGGTAACTTCATTTCTCTCTCCGCTGCAGGTCAACCTTAAAGTTGACAGCTTACTTGAATGTTTTCCAACTGCTTAATTGCATTATTGATACTGTTATCTTGGCGCGATGCTATTTCTTTCACATCTGATTTTTCCACCAATTCAGCAAGGGTAATATTATTCAAAAATTCTTCTATGCGTGCGCTTAAGTCTGACCACAAATTATGTGTTAAACAACGCATACCACTCTGACAGCCGGTATCGGCACCTTGGCAACGTGTTGCATCGACCGATTCGTCTACGGCGCTAATAATATCGCCAACAGAGATAACGCCCGCTTCACGCCCTAGTAAATAACCACCACCAGGTCCACGAACAGAACTTACTAGGCCATTTTTACGTAAACGAGCAAATAATTGTTCAAGGTAAGACAAAGAAATTTCTTGTCTTTGTGAAATATCAGCAAGGGCTACAGGACCTACACCTGTGTGTAGTGCAACATCCAGCATAGCTGTAACGGCATATCTGCCTTTTGATGTTAACTTCATAACGCCCCCTGCACAAAAGAGTGCAAATTTTAATTACCAGAGTAAATTAGTCAAGTATTATCACTTGATAAAAATTTGATTTATAAACTCTTACTTTTTAAATTGTAGAGTTAACAAACTTTCAATACTTGACCTCTTTGGTCAAGTATTACAGCCATTGTAATTACCTGAGTATTTTAGTCAAGTATTAGCTAGTTATTTACCCATTGGTTTTTATAACTAATAGCTATACCTAAGTTACTTAGGGATAGACTTATTAATTGAAGTGAGAATACCGCGTAAAATATTCATTTCGGCATCTTCAGGGTGAGCTCGGTTAAATAAACGACGTAATTTAGTCATAACTAACCCAGGGTGCTGTTTGATAATAAAGCCGGTTTTGAAAAGCGTCTCTTCAAGGTGCTCATAAAACAGTTCTGTTTGTTTTGAGCTTGGGTAAACGGCATCGTCTTCTTCAACCTTTTTAGGTTGTTGATTTAAAAACGCCATACGTGTTTCGTAACTAAGTGTTTGTACGGCCATAGCTAAATTAAGCGAGCTATACTCTGGATTAGCAGGAATACATACGTGGTAATTACAAAGCTGTAATTCTTCATTAGTTAAACCACTGTTTTCACGACCAAATACTAGCGCTACAGGACCATTTACAGCTTCAGCAACGAGTTTTTCACCACATTCACGTGGTTCAACCATTGGCCACGAAAGCGTACGAGAACGCGCACTTGTGCCAATCGTTAATGTACAGTCAGCGATAGCTTCTTCAACAGTACCTACAATAACTGCATTGCCTAAAACATCAGTTGCGCCTGCAGCTAATGCACTTGCTTGGCTGTCTATTTCGCAAGCAGGATCAACTAAATAAAGTTTTGATAAACCCATGGTTTTCATGGCTCGAGCCGCCGAACCAATATTGCCCGAATGTGACGTGTTAACTAAAACAATGCGAATATCATCTAAGATCATTACTGTGCTACTTTGCTATGCCAAAAAATTGCGCAAATTCTAACATGAAAGTGCAATAAGATCCTAGATTCAAAAGGCTAGATCCTAAGATCTAGCCCAATATAACAATTCTTTCATCGATAAGTGTCGCTGCAAGCAAAGTATGGTTTCAGCGATATAAGATCTAGGGGTATAACACCAATTTTTTTTGATGTTTAAACCATTGCCGCCTTTACATAGACATCAAAACGGTTCTTTTTGGTTTTGATCTGCATGCTTGGGGTTTTGTCATTTAAAAATGGGGCGTAATCGGGGCGTTTTACTACTACGCGCTTACTGGCGAGTGGGTAGGCGAATTCGAGTAAATCGTCAGCGTCGGTATCTGCACCAACAAGCTCTTGAAATACACGCATTTCTTTTTTAACTAATGCTGATTTTTCGCGGTGCGGGAACATAGGATCTAAATAAACCACATCGGGCATGCTTTCACACTGCGATAGTAGGGTATGGCTTGAACCAAATATTAGGCTCATATTTTCTTTCATCCACAAACCAATTTCAATATCGCTATAGGCTCGCTTTAAACCATCGTATAAAAGTGCAGCTACAACCGGGTGACGTTCATGTAATATAACTTTGCACCCTAGCGAGGCAAGTACGAAGCCATCTCGCCCAAGGCCTGCGGTAGCATCGAGTACAACAGGCGTTGCACCTTTATTTAAGCCAACCGCTTTGGCAATTGCTTGCCCTTTACCACCGCCAAACTTACGCCTATGGGCGGCGGCACCGGTTACAAAGTCAACGTTAATTGCACCTAGTTTGGGCTCGTCGGTTTTAAATAGGCTTAACCCTTTATCGTCGTAATGTAAGCTAAAGCCACTGCAATTTTGCGCCCATTGGGCTAAACCAAAGCGTGTTTCTAATTCATTTAAATAAGGACGTAACTCTTTAAAAGCACACTGAATAACCACAATAAACTCCGACGATAAAATACGCCTGTAGTATATCAACCGCTTTACTTTAAAGCACTAAAATAGCTCTATATCGCTATGATGATTAGTATTAACCTTTGCGGCTTCCGCTTTAGTGCGTAAATTAGATATAAGTTCATTGCGGCTTTCGGCAACCTGTTTAAGCTGATATTTGATAAAGGCTAAATCACTATTAGCCGATACAAATAACTGCATCGTTTGATCCAGTTGGGATATATATAAGGTGAGATCCGCAGGATTTGCTTGTGTTTGTTGTAGCTTAATGGCGCAGTCAAGTTCATGTAGCTGCTCTATAAATATTTTAGTACTTTTGTTTTGCTCTACATTTTGAGTAGTTAACTGCTTAACAATGTCTTGAAGGGCTGTACTTATTTGAGCTGCCTGCTCATAACTGCTTTCGCTTCTTTCCATGGTAACAACCTTCTCGTTGGTCACTTCTAATATATGCGGGAAAAGATCTTTGTAGCGCCCGTACAAAGCATCGTTATCAACAGGCATATTTTTTATCAAAAGGGATACTTTGGGATAATTAATAATAGTACTGCTACCAATATCAACAAATCGTTGAGCATGTCGATGTTGCTCTAGCAGTTCTTGCTCTAGCGGGCAAACACCACTTTGCTGGCTGTAAAAAATACCTTTGCTTTGATACCAAAACACAACCACAACATCTAAATTTAAAGGTGCAAAAAAAGTAAAAAAGTATTCGCTTAACGATTGAAAGTTATTAGCGTGATAACTTTGTCCAACGTAGCGCATTATACGCCCCATATCGCCCGACTCTGTCATTGCTATTTCAGCTGTTTTATTCGCTTTTACTATATCCAATTTAAGTTTTGCGCATTTTTGCCTATATTCGTAAAGTACCTTTATTCGCGCTATTAACTCTTCTGCGTTAAAAGGTTTTGTAATGTAATCGGATGCGCCGACGCTGTAACCTTTTACCCGATCGCTTAGCTCTATTTTAGATGAGAGAAACATAACGGGAATATCTTGAGTATTTTGACTTTGCTTTATTGTTTTACATACGTCATAACCTGACATACCTGGCATTTCAATATCGAGTAAAATAATATCTGGGTTGTATTTATTGGTTAGCCTTAATCCTTCATCGCCATCTTTTGCATGAATTATTTTACAAAACTCTGCTAAAGACTCTTCAATTATATGATGAACATACTTGTCGTCATCAATTGCCAATACCAACTTTGCCATGCCTTAGTCCATTTTATTAGGTGTGCTAAAAGCATAGTACGGTAGGATGAAATTACTAAAAATTATTAGATAATAATTTTAAAATAATAAAAAAGCGCCATTAAGGCGCTTTAATTTGGTTTGTGCTAAATATTAATTTTTAAACAGCAATACCGCTATGACGTAGTAACGCGTCGACATTTGGCTCACGACCACGAAACTTTTTAAATAATTCCATTGGCTCTTCGCTACCGCCTTTTTCTAAAATGTTTTGCATAAAGGCTTGCCCTGTTTTAGCGTTAAAAATACCTTCTTCTTCAAATTTAGAAAATGCATCAGCAGAAAGTACTTCAGCCCATTTATACGAGTAATAACCTGCACTATAACCGCCGGCAAAAATATGACTAAAACCATTTTGAAAACGGTTAAACTCAGGCGGTTTAACGATTGATGTACGGCTACGTACATCGTTTAGTACTGCTTGAATTTGGCATTGCTCACCCACTTTGTAATCGTTATGGATTTTAAAGTCGAATAACGAAAACTCAATTTGACGTAGCATTTGTACGCCTGAGTTATAGTTTTTAGCAGCAAGTAACTTATCAAGTAACTCTTTAGGTAACGGCTCACCCGTTTCATAATGACCTGAAATAAAGCTCAGGGCTTCTTCGTCATAACACCAGTTCTCTAAAAACTGACTAGGAAGCTCTACCGCATCCCATGCAACACCATTAATACCCGCAACAGGAGCAGCATCAACTTGTGTCAGCAGGTGGTGAATACCATGACCAAACTCATGAAATAAAGTAGTTACTTCGTCATGAGTAAACAGCGCCGGTTTATCGCCAACCGCCTTATTAAAGTTACACACTAAATAAGCCACTGGAGTTTGTAGTTCGCCATTAGCGCGTACTTTACGACCCATACAGTCATCCATCCACGCCCCACCGCGTTTACGGTCGCGTGCATATAAATCGAGGTAAAAACGTCCACGTAAGGTATTGCTGCTATCTACAATTTCAAAAAAACGTACATCTTTGTGATAAGTATCAAAGTCAGTAACTTCTTTTACGCTAATACCAAATAAGCGGTTAACGGTTTCGAATAAGCCACTTAATACTTTATTCGCAGGGAAGTAAGGACGTAGTACTTCATCTGAAATAGCGTATTTTTCTTGCTTAAGTTTTTCGCTGTAGTAACCAAAATCCCATGCTTGTAATTCAGAAATACCGTGTTTTTGCTCAGCATACGCTTTTAGCTCGGCCACTTCTTGCTCTGCTTGTGGTTTTGATTTAGCTGCTAGGTCTTCTAAAAATGAGAATACTTGTTCTGGTGTTTCGGCCATTTTAGTTGCCAGTGACTTTTCAGCGTAGCTGTTAAAACCTAGTAACTGTGCAAGTTCATGGCGAAGCGCAAGCTCCTCGCTCATAATATCAGAGTTATCAAACTCACCGGCGTTAGGGCCTTGATCTGATGCGCGCGTAGAAAACGCGGTGTAAGTTTCTTTGCGTAATTCGCGGTTATCTGCGTAAGCCATTATTGGTAAATACGACGGGAAATCGAGTGTAAATAACCAGCCATCTAATTCTTTACTTTTTGCGGTATCAGCTGCAAGTGCTAAAGCAGATTCTGGCAAGCCAGCTAAGTCGCTCTCATCAGTAATATGTTTGTGCCAAGCAAGTGTGGCATCCATTACGTTGTTGCCAAATTTTGAGGCAAGTTCTGATAAACGCGCGCTAATTTCGCCGTAGCGTTTTTGCTGCTCTGCCGCCAGAGCAATACCCGATAATTTAAAATCGCGTAGCGCATTAGTAATTGTTTTTTGTTGTGCTGTAGTCAGCGTTTTAAATTCGTCACTGTTATAAAGCGTATTATACGCGTTGTATAAACCTTGATGCTGACCTACAAATGTTGAATATTCAGATATTAACGGTAAGCACTGCTCGTAAGCTTCGCGTAATTCGTCGTTATTCATTACTGAATTTAAATGCGATACAGGGGAGAACATGCGCGATAATTTATCGTCAGCTTCTTCAAGGGGTAATACTAAGTCATCCCACGTATACGAGCCTTTAGCTAACACGTCATCAATGGCTTTACGACAAAGCTCGATACCGTCTTTTAGTGCTGGTACTACGTACTCAGGCTTTATTTTTGAAAATGGTGGTAAGCCTTCAAGGCCAATTAATGGGTTGCTCATAAATACTCTCTTTGCGTTAATGCATTACGTTTTAAATTGGGTCTAAAAGTAAAAAAACAACTCAGCCGCTTTTAAGTTGTTTAATTTTAATAAGGTTGCTCCAGAGCAAAACACAAATAACCCATTAATGAGTCGGCCACTTTATAACGTTCTAGCACCGTATCAACTAGGTTATTACTGCATACTTGCTTTTGAGTAAGTGGGCTAATGGCTATAAAGTCTTTTCGCTTGAGCTCATCTATTAAGGGATGCTCTTTTTCAAAACCTCTTGGCGGGCGTTTTAGCGATTCTCCTGACATTTCAAATATAGATTTAAATTGCTCATCATAAATTGCTTTTTTATAGCTATTTGGGTTTTCATCTATGCAGGTTCTAATTGCGTTAAGCGCCTTTGATTCTGGTCGCCAAATACCAGCACCTACAAAACATTCGTCATTTGCTAAGTGAAAGTAAAAACCCGGGGCGTGTACGTCTTTTCCCATAAAATGGCGAAATTGAATTCCTACATTAATTTTATACGGGGTTTTATCTTTGCTAAAACGCGCGTCTTTATGGATTCTCATTAAGCTACCGCCCACTTTTTTATCTGATGCGACAAAATGGCTAGAAACATCAGCAAGTGGTGCTTGCATTTGCCTAATGAAATCTAAAGCGGGCTCTCTTACGTATTCCTCATACTGTGATTTATGGTCGTTAAACCAGTCTCTATTATTGTTTTTATCAAGCTGAGCAAGAAATTCGAATGTTTTTTTACTAAACATAGGTCACCTAAACACTCTTTATTTTTAAAACTTAATGTTATGCTAATGCGCATAAAACTCAACGCCTAAGGACATAAAATGACACAACACTTTGATTATATTGCAATCGGTGGTGGCAGTGGTGGTATTGCCTCTGCAAATAGAGCGGCAATGCGTGGCGCTAAAGTAGCACTTATAGAAGCAAAACACATGGGCGGCACGTGTGTAAACGTAGGCTGCGTACCTAAAAAAGTAATGTGGCACGGTGCTCAGGTTGCTGAAGCAATTAATTTATATGCCCCAGATTACGGCTTTAATGTTGAAGTTAAAGGCTTTGATTGGAGCAAACTAGTAGAAAGCCGTGAAGCCTACATTGGCCGAATTCATAAAGGTTATGACAGTGGCCTTGCTAGCAATGGCGTTACTGTAATTAAAGGTTTTGCTAAATTTGTAGATAATAAAACAGTTGAAGTAAACGGCGAGCACTACACAGCCGATCATATATTAATTGCAGTAGGCGGCCGCCCAAGCATTCCGCATATTGAAGGTGCTGAACACGGTATCGATTCAAATGGCTTTTTTGAATTAAAAGAGCAACCTAAACGCGTTGCAGTAATAGGCGCAGGCTACATAGCCGTTGAGCTTGCTGGTGTATTACATGGTTTAGGTACTGAGACACATTTATTTGTACGTAAGCATGCACCACTTCGTAGTTTTGACCCATATATTGTAGATACGCTTGTTGAAGTAATGGCTGCCGAAGGCCCTACTTTACATACTCACTCTGTACCAAATAAATTGGTAAAAGAAGATGATGGCTCTGTAACACTGCATTTAGATAACGGCAAAACTCATAACGTTGATCAAGTTATTTGGGCCATTGGCCGCGAGCCAACAACCAATGCTATTAACGTTGCAGCAGCGGGCGTAGAAGTAAACAGCAGTGGTTTTGTAAAAGTTGATGAGTATCAAAATACCACAGCTAAGAATGTATACGCGGTTGGCGATATCATCGAAAATGGTATTGAACTTACACCGGTAGCAGTAAAAGCAGGCCGTACTTTATCTGAGCGTTTATTTAATAAAGAACTATCTGATGATTTAAAAATGGATTACAGCTTAGTCCCTACTGTTGTATTTAGTCATCCACCTATTGGTACTATTGGTTTAACTGAGCAAGAAGCTATTTCTCAGTACGGCGAAGAAAACGTTAAAATTTACCAATCTGGTTTTACGGCTATGTACACAGCGGTAACTAAACATCGCCAGCCTTGCAAGATGAAACTTGTATGTGCCGGCCCAGACGAAAAAGTAGTTGGTCTACATGGGATTGGTTTTGCGGTTGATGAAATGATTCAAGGTTTTGCAGTTGCCATGAAAATGGGCGCAACTAAAGCTGATTTTGATGCAGTTGTTGCAATTCACCCGACTGGCTCGGAAGAATTTGTAACGATGAGGGGCTAGTGTAGAGTTTTCACCTATACACTTTTCTTATTCTGGAAATGTACATAGGTCAGGTTAACATCTGGCCTTTTTAAATTCATATCTATTAAAAAATTTCAAGCGCCTAGATGCTTATTTCATCAAATGCTCTTATTGAGATAAAAATATTGATTTGCTCAATATATGGTAGCTTTAAATTACTACTATAGAGAGATATATTCACTACAGAATAAAATTAAATAAAATAAAAGTATTGATAAAAAAACGACTGTTGGTGAACTGGCCTCTCTCATGTTCAATTGCTCAGTTTGAACGCAGACTTATTTCGGAACAAACTAAAGCTGGATTAGATGCTAATCGAGATAAAAAAGCAATGTTAAATGATCCTCAAATAACAAAAGCTGAAGTTGCTGAACATTTCGGTATAAGTAGGACAACATTAAATGAATGGCTAAATAAACAATAATAATCATGTTGCTTTGACTTACATATAGCTTGGAAATATAAAAATGGAAGATAAATTAGTTAAACTTAATGAGTTGAAATCTCAACTGACAGCTCATTTAGCAAATGATGGGCTGGATCACGGTTTAGTTTTAAAGCTTAGTCATGAAATTGCTGCATTAGAAGAAGGTAAAGTAAGATTTTCTATAGATGCAGGTGTAATTGATAGATTAGGGCAAGAACTTGTTGCGAGGCAGGAAACAGCAGTATCTGAGCTAGTTAAAAATTCTTTTGATGCTGATGCAGAATTAGTGACGTTGACTTTTAAAGATTCTGATTCAATAGGCGGTACTCTTATTATTGATGATGATGGCGATGGTATGACTCGTGACGAATTAGTTGACGGGTTTATGAGAATATCTTCTACATCAAAAATTCATAACCCTTTATCGAGAAAATTCAAAAGGCAACGAGCTGGTCAAAAAGGTATTGGCCGTTTTTCAGTTCAAAGACTTGGCTTAAATTTAACAATTATTACACAGGTCGCTGATTCCGATTTTGCCTTGGAACTTAAGATAAATTGGGATGATTATAAAAAAGATTCAAACCTTTTAACTATTTCAAATGAACTTGAAATAACAGAAAAGGTTAAAGAAAGCGGTACAAGATTAATTATCAGTGGCTTACGAGATAAATGGAGTCAGGCTTCTATTCAAAGAGTGTATCGCTATGTAGCTAACATCATGCAACCTTTTTCTCTAGCTGATGTTGTGACAATAGAAGAAAATAGTAATGAAAACATTGATCCTGGTTTCAGGGCTGTATTTTATAAGAAGGAAGGGAAAGAAAAACCTAAAATTGTAGCTGATCAAGCAGTAATGATTTATGACCATGCTGTTGCAGAAATTCATGGACAGATTGATAGTAGTGGAATTGGTATTTATACGGTGGATAGTAAAAAGTTGAATATTAATGAAATAGGTGAGATAGGAAATGATCCTGATGACTCCACTATTCCATTCAGTGAGCTGAGAAATGTAAGATTTAAAGCATTTTATTACATCTATGATTCAGACTTAATTTCTAAAATTCATGCTTCAAGTATACGAAAGCTTGCTGGGCGGGAGGGAGGAATAAAGTTATACAGAAATGGATTTAGAGTGCTTCCATACGCGGAACCCGGAAATGATTGGTTAGATCTAGACAGATCAGTCAGAAGAAGAACTATACTGCCTCAACATTCAAATATAAATTTCTTTGGTTTCGTAGAAGTTAAAGACCCTGATAACTTTTTTAATGAGACATCAAGTCGAGAAGGAATAATTGAAAATGAAGCATTTATTCAATTAAGAAACTTTGTTCATAGAACTATACTTGCTGGTGTGCTGAAAGTAGCAGCTATTAGGAACATAAAGCAAACACCTTCTCAACTTAAAGATGAAAAAGGAAATTATGAAGAAATAAGTGTCCGAATTAAGAATATAGCAAAGACAATCGAAGAATTAGAAAGTGAATTTGAAGACGAAAATGGTGGAAATAAGAAAAGACGAAAACGTAAAACTCAATCAATTAAAGAGGCCGTGGAAGAATTGGATGCTTTACATAAGTCAGAGTTAAAAAAGACTATTAAAGAACGTTCAATGTTACGGGTTTTAAGTAGTGTTGGTCTAACCGTTTCACAGTTTATCCATGAAATTAAACACCATATGGATCATATTAAAAGTGACATTTCTTTCCTTATAAGTGAATTAGAAGGAAATAAAGTAGCACTAGGACGACTCACAATACTAGACTCTAACTTCGAATCATTTACTAATTATACCTCTTATTTTAATGACGTTGTCTCACAAAATATTATCCGAGACATTCGCCCTCAAAATATGTTGAAAATATTAAAAAGTTTTGTTGACTCAATGGGACCTGATGCCTTGAAATCTGGAATTGAGTTATTACCTCCTAAGTTTAGTAAAGATTGGCTATATACAAAATCAATGCATCCTTCTGAATGGTCTTCTGTATTATTTAATTTTTATACAAACTCTAAAAAAGCAATTCAAAGAGCAAAATCAAATGGGAAGATATTCATTGAGTGCGGTGAAGAAGAGGATTTAATTTTTATAGAGTTTTCAGATAATGGCGATGGAATAGAGATTGGTGCTGAAGAAAAAATATTTGATGAATTTTACACAACTACAAGCGTAAGTTCATTGGCAGAGTTAGACCAAAATACAGAAATTTTAGGGACTGGATTAGGATTAAAAATTACCAAGGACATTATTAAAGGATATCGTGGGAATATACGTGTTGTTTCACCGAAAAATGAATTTTCAACCTGTATACGAATCGAAATTGGTAAAGCAACAGATAAGGAGTTAGATGAGCATGGCATATAAAATTGTTTACATAGAAGATCAAGATGCGAAATCAGTTATCCATGATTTATCACAGTGTGATTTAGAAGCAGTTCACTGCCATCCAGAATCATTTAAAGACACTATTACGGAAGTAAACAATACTGAGCCTGATTTAATATTAATGGACTTTAGGCTTATGCAAGGAGGTGGTGAAGTTAATGCACCTGCAATTGCTCAATATTATAGAAGTTTGTCTATTGATGATCCTACTTTATGTTTGCCTATAGTTTTATTGTCAAATGATACTAAGATCCATGGATTTTATGATGACTTTACTAGTCATGATCTCTTTGATTTTTTTATAATTAAAGAGAATTTATCGGAAAATAAAGAAAAGTATTCACTTCTAATGAAGGAACATATTGAGTCTTATAAATTAATTTCAACGTTGCAGGCTAAAGATAATGATTTAGCCGAATTATTGAGTGTCCCAGAGAAGCTAGAGCTAGACATAGATCCTCGTATCAAAGAAACTTTAAGAAGCAAGAAGTATCAATCTAACGTTTATATGGCTTCAACATTTATTTTTAATAATGTTGTTAAGTCTATAGGTGTCTTAATCGGGGAAGACGTTCTTTCTGCACGGCTTGGGATTAGTAAGGCCTCAGAAAGCTGGTATGAACTGTGCGCTCTACTTAAAGAGTGTAAATATAAAGGTATTTATTCAGGTTCATATCAAAGGTGGTGGGCTGATGGAGTTGAAGTCTGGTGGAATGAAACTATTGGAGAGTCAAATCACCTTAGGAGATTTAACTCTGAAGAAAAATTAAAAATTATTTGTGATAAATTCCCTGATCTTAAACTTCAAAAAGTAGAAGGTGATCCAACAACTAAAACAGATAACTTTTGGACTATCTGTCAATGCAGCTTCCTACCTGTAGATCCTAGCGAAGCTTTTGAAATTAAAGCAGACTTAACATTAATGCCCTGGCTAGATACACAATATTATTCTTATGAAAGAGTTAGAGATTATGACTTAAATGATGAATTAACAGATATTGAAAAATCTCGTTATAAAGAAATCGCTAGAGGGAGTTAGTCAAATGGAATGGAATAGAATTCGATATGGAAATGATCTCGCACAATTTGCAAAATTGGTTAAGAAACATGATCCAGATAAAATTTTTAAAAACTTGGATAGTATCTTAAGTGTTGCTCAAGGAAAATTAAATGGCGCTAAAGGAAATATTTTATCAATTGAAGCAAATGGAATAGAACTTATTCTAAAGAAAAGGATAGCAGGAACAATTCCATGCGATCTTCAATCAATTACAATTCTTTTTGAATCTAAAAGTGAGTTTGATTTATCTATAGATGTAGAAGTGAAAGATAGGATTCTTGATACATATAACTTTCAAATAGGAGTTAAAGGTATTAATGGTAAAGGAGAACATCATAACGCTTGGCATCTTGATAGAGACATACGTAAGCCTAATTCAGGATATCCAAGATACGATCATCCTCTATATCATTTTCAACCGGGGGGAAATAATTTAGAGGGAAAAGATATAATAGGGGCTGTATTCATTGGTGCACCTAGATTACCGCACCCTCCAATGGACGTTATTTTAGGTATACATTTTATTTTAAGGAATTTCTGTAGTACTAGAGATTATCCATTTTTTGATAAGCTATTTGCTAAGCCTGATTATCAAGATATTGTTAAAAGAGCAAAAGAGCGAATGTTTATTCCTTATTTTAAGGCTTTCAGTGAAGGCTGTACTAATGAAGATTATACGATGAAAAATGTATTTCCAATGGCTGTTTAAATGAAGAAAGATATATTTAATTTTTTAAAGTCGTACTCCTGCGGCACCCTAGAAACCAATAGACTAATTGTTTCGTCATTCTTGATGGCTAATAACGTTGAGGTTACGCGAAACAAATTAATTAGTTCTTTGTGTATTAATACAAATGATTCTGACTTTCAACAACTTATAGAATTTAATCATAAACATCAAATATTAACAATAGAAGATTTAATTACAGCATTTGAATTTGTCATTTCTCCTGAAGAAAAAGTCGTTACGGGCGCGATATACACACCTATAAAAATTAGAGAGTTTATAGTTACCAGTGTGCTATCTCAAACGTTAGATGATAAACCAAGTGTATGTGATATAGCTTGCGGTTGTGGCGGATTCTTATACACATCAGCAAAAACTCTTAAAGAAAACTTAAACATTTCATATAAAGAAATTTTTGAAACGCTTATCTTTGGGATTGACTTGATGGACTATTCTATTTTACGCTCTCAAATATTATTATCCTTACAAGCCATTATTGGAGGAGAAGATGAAGAGGAGTTTAATTTTAATTTATATGTAGGAAACTCATTAAATTTTGATTTTAATTCTGTAGTAAATAACTTTAGCGGTTTTTCAGCAATAGTTGGTAATCCACCTTACGTTTGTTCAAGAAACTTAGATGTAGTATCCAAGACCCTGTTAAATAAATGGGAAGTATCTTCAACGGGACACCCTGACTTATATATTCCGTTTTTTGAAATAGGTCTAAGCCTTTTAAAGGAATGTGGGTACCTAGGTTATATAACTATGAACTCTTTCTTTAAAAGTTTAAACGGAAGAGCATTGAGAGCTTATTTCAGCCGCAATAAATTTCATATGAATATTCTAGATTTTGGAGGCCTTCAAGTTTTTGATTCTCGCTCCACTTACACTTGTATATGTTTAATTCAAAATAACCCAACAGATAATATCTCTTATAAAAAAGTGACCTCCATAGATAAACTTAGTCTGAAAAGTCTGAAAAATATGACGTATCAGAAGCTAAATGATCATAACGGATGGTATTTTCAGTCATATAAAATTATCAATAAAATTGAATCGATAGGAACTCCCTTCTATAAAGTTTTCAATTCAAGCTGCGGCATAGCAACATTAAAAAATAATGTATTTATAATTGATTATATCGATGAAGATGAGGAATATTACTATTTATCTGATGGTGAGAGGGTAGAGAAATCAGTATGTGTTGATATTATAAACCCAAATAAATTTATAAGATCAAACAATATAGATAGGATAAAAAATAAAATTATTTTTCCATATGTTTATACTGAAAAAGGTATTTCTATAATTCCTGAAATTGAATTCAAAAAACAATATAGTGCTGCATACACATACCTTAAACGTCATAAAAAGGATTTATTGTCAAGAGATAAAGGAAAAGGAAATTACCCTGAATGGTACGCCTACGGTAGAACTCAAGGTTTAGAAAAAAGAAAATATAAATTATTTTTCCCACATATAACACCGATAATACCAAATTTTGTTTTAACAAATGAAGAATTACTTTTATTCCATAATGGCATGTCATTGATAAGTGAAGATAGAAATTCTATGTTATTGGCTCAAAAAATAATGCAATCAAATCTATTTTGGTTTTATATTATAAATACAAGTAAACCATACGGTTCAAATTATTTTTCGTTAAGCCGTAATTATATAAAATCTTTTGGTATCTATGATTTTAACGAAGAGCAAAAAGAGTATATCGTTAATGAGAATGATCAAAAGAAAGTAAACGAGTTTTTAGAAGAATTATATGGTATCTCTATCCCAGTATAAAAGCCCTTTCTGTCAAACTAGTTGTCGCGCTTGATATTTGACCATTAAATAGAGGCCGTGGAGTAACAATAAAACATTATTCAGCGCAAAGCAGAGAGTCATCGACTTTTCAGAAGATGATGCCACCAAATAAAATAGCAATAGCCAAACTATCTATCGATATGGGTATTGCTGAATCAATCTTGTATAACTGGCGAAAGTAAGAAATTGATAAGGGATATTAGGTGTCAGGTAATGAAAAGAATGCTGAGCAGTAGGCATCAGTAAATAAACTTTCAGTCGTGTTGGAAACGGCCTCTTTAAACCAAGCTGAGTTATCGCAATATTGCCGAAGCAAAGGTCTTTATGTAGAATAAGTATCGGTCTGGTTAAATTATTAAATAGCATAACATTTCTTTATTAATCGGTACCAAAAACCACTGTACCACTACAACTGAATCAACTCGTATCGAACTGGAAATCATGCTAACAGATATATTATCCCACCCATTTCTTATTTCATTAGTGATGATCACAATTGCATTTGTACTAAAAGTACTTGTTGATAAGCTCGCTAAAAATCGCTCAGAAAAAAAAGAAAAAGATATTCGCTACATCGCACACAATATTAAGCACTTTATTAATTTTGTAATGATGATATCGCTGCTATTTGTGTGGTCTACTGAAATTCAAAACTTTGCACTTTCTATTGCTGCTTTTGCTGTGGCGATTGTGCTTGCAACGCGCGAGTTTATTCAGTGTGTAATAGGCTTTTTTTACCTCGTAACAACTCGCCCGTTTAGAGTGGGTGATTGGATACAAGTAGGTGATTACTTTGGTGAAGTAGCTGAAACTGATTGGATAAAAACAACCATGCATGAAATTGATATACATACTTATCAATTTTCTAGAAAAACCATATACATACCTAATAATAAGCTGATTACCAGCTCTATTAAAAACTTAAACTTTGTAAAACGCTTTGTTACACATCATTTTATTATTGTTCGTCGAGAGAGCTTTAACCCGTATCCTATTCACGACACATTAACTGAGCAAGCTAAGCTGTATTGCGAAGAGTTTCAAGAAGTAGCAAGCCGTTATAATTCGATGATTGAGCGTAAACTTGATGCAAAAATATCTGGCCCAGAACCAGTAATTCACTTTGGTACAACCGATTTAGGTGAATTTAAAGCAAGCTTTACCTTGTTTTGCCCAACAGAAAAAGCGCTTGAGATAGAGCATAAATTAACAGAGTGCTTTTTTGCGTTATGGTACAAAGAGGCTGAAAAAAATAAAGAGGATGAAGGAGAAGCCTAAACCTCGCCTACACAAAGTAAAAATACAAATCGTAGGTGCGAATTTACTTCGCGCATAGAGCCCAGCTTAAAAGTAAAAAGCGAGGTGTAAAACCTCACCTACAATAAACATCAAGCACGTAGGTGCGAATTCACTTCGCGCTTGAGTAATATTTAAGCTGTACCACCAACTGTTAACCGATCAATTTTAAGGCTTGGTTGGCCTACGCCTACCGGTACGCTTTGACCATCTTTACCACAAACACCAACACCTTTATCAAGTGCTAAGTCGTTACCAACCATAGATATTTGCTGCATTACTTCTGGGCCATTACCAATAAGCGTTGCGCCTTTAATTGGTTGGGTAATTTTACCATTTTCGATTAAATACGCTTCTGATGCGCTAAATACGAACTTACCTGACGTGATATCAACTTGTCCGCCGCCAAAATTAGGCGCAAATACCCCTTTTTTAACTGAGCTTATAATATCGGCTTGGCTGTGCTCACCACCTAACATGTAAGTATTAGTCATGCGAGGCATTGGTAAATGTGCATACGACTCACGTCGTGCGTTACCGGTAGGATTTACACCCATTAAACGCGCGTTTAGCTTATCTTGCATATAGCCTTTTAAAATACCGTTTTCGATGAGTACGTTGTAAGCGGCTGGTGTGCCTTCATCATCTACATTGAGTGATCCACGGCGATCGGCCATGGTGCCATCATCAACCACAGTACACAGCTCAGATGCTACTTTTTGGCCCACTTTACCACTAAACGCAGACGCGCCTTTACGATTAAAGTCGCCTTCAAGGCCATGCCCTACCGCTTCGTGTAAAAGCACGCCAGGCCAACCATTACCAAGTACAACTTCCATCGTGCCTGCAGGTGCATCAATAGCCTCAAGATTTACTTTAGCTTGGCGTACCGCTTCTTCTGCAAATTCCATCCAACGCGGTTTACCATCAACAAGCTCTTTAAAGTAACCATAATCTAAACGTGCACCACCGCCTGCGCCACCGCGTTCACGGCGACCATTTTTTTCAAGCAGTACTGAGCAGTTTAAACGAATAAGCGGGCGAATATCGGTGGCAAACGTACCATCACTTGCTGCGATTAATACTTCTTCGTATACCGCTGACATTGAACTAATTACTTGCTCTGCATCTGGTGCTAGTTCACGAATATAGTTTTCAAGTTCGCGTAATAAACTCACCTTGTCGGTATCGCTCATACTCGAGATTGGCTGATGCGCTGCAAACTGCTCTTTAGCTTTAACATCACTAAATACTTTAATCGCTCTATCTTCACCAGCATCTGCAATGCTACGAGCCGCTGTAGCCGCTTTATTAAGCGCTTCAAGATTTATTGCATCAGAGTAAGAAAAACCTGTTTTTTCGCCGCTTACAGCACGTACACCAACGCCACGTTCAACGTTATAAGAGCCTTCTTTAACTAAGCCGTCTTCAAGCACCCATGATTCGTGGTGACTAGATTGAAAATATAAATCGGCGTAATCCACTTTATGCTGATGTATGTAAGCGAGCGTTTTTTCGAGCTCTTCTCTATTTAACTGGCTGTCGTGTAGTAAATGCTGTTCAACCGAATTCATAATAAATGCTCTCTAAATCGTTGATGAGACTGCACGGGCATATCTCGTCTAATTTTTTGTAACTGGTCTAAGTCTGCGCTGCAGCTTATAAAACCGGTGCCTGTTGGCAGTTCACTCAGGATATTTCCCCAAGGTGAAATAATAATACTGTGGCCATATGTTTGTCGGCCATTTTCATGTGTACCGTGTTGAGCCGCTGCAACCACATAACATTGTGTTTCTATTGCGCGCGCTGTTAATAACGGCTGCCAGTGTGCTTGCCCTGTAGGGACTGTAAATGCACTGGGTACTAAAATAATATCGGCGCCTTGGCGTACTAGTTCGTTGAATAAGCCACTAAAGCGCAGATCATAACATACTGTTAAGCCTATTTTACCAAAGGGAGAATCAACAACAACCACATCGCTACCTGCTTGGGTAAAATCTGACTCTCGATAGCTACCTGTTTGATCATCCACGTTTGCATCAAATAAATGTATTTTGTTATACGTTGCAACCAGCTCGCCCTGATTATTATATAAGTGCGATGCTGCATAATATTTATGTTCGTTAAATGGCTCAGGCATTGTTCCTGCATTTAACCAAATATTATGGTGTTGGCACAATTCACTAAGTTGTAGTTTGTATCGCTCAACTTGCTTAGCAACACGTAACGTATCGTTACCACTTTTACTAAACACTAAAAAAGCCTCAGGCAAACAAACAAGTAATGGCCTTGTTGTTGGGAGGGTTTTAAGTACGCGCTTTAAGCTTGCTAAGTTGTCATCAGGGCTTAGCCCTGAACACATTTGTAGGGCAACTATTGTGGGTGTGCTTATGTTTGCTGTTTTGTTCATTGCATTACTGTTACTTGAGCATCTTTAAGTTTTAAATCGACTGATGCTTGTGGCTGATTTTGCGCAGCTTGCGGTAGTGTAACTTCACGACTTTTTCTGTCGAGTTCTTGAACTATAGGATCGTTCATTTTACCCGTTACTTTAAAATTTATCTCTGAGATAACGCGTGCAGAGTGAATAACTTTATCAATTGCTAAGGCAGCAAGCCCTGTTACTGGATTTACCATCCATGCAACTATAACCGGAATGCTCGAGGTTACTTGTGGCGCTACAGCAAGGTCATAGTCTATATCTAGCGTATTTAAATTTGCGTAGCCTTTAATAGTTAAATCGGCGGGCACACCGTCCATTTTGGTATCTTTAGTGTAAGCGATACCTTCTTCTAGCTGCATAGAGCCTTGCATGCTGTTATAAAAAAAGCCCTTTGAAAAGACATCTCTAAAATCAAGTTTTAGCTTACGTACTAATGAATCAAGACTCAGTAACGAAAATACGCGTGCACCACCATCGCTAACTTCAGTTAAGTGACCTTCTCCTAAATCCCAAGCTATCTCGCCACTTAAACTTTTCACATCAAAATCATAAGGTGCTGCTTGCCAAGTAAGATCATAATTTAGATCAGCTTTAGAGTCCTTAATTGCAGAGGTAATATCAAACTCGCCAAACAATGCGCCTATATCATCACTTTTAAGCTCACCACTTAGCGTTGTTAAACCATTTTGCCACTGCCCTTTAGTGCGCAGTACATGATCTCCTTTATCGATTACAAGTTCTGATATCGATAAGCGCTCGCCATCACCTAATAATGACGCACTCACTTTATCAAGCTGGTAGCGATCAATTTTGCAGTCACTACATTCAAACTCAATGGCAGGTATTTTAGTAAGCCAACTCAAGTCTTCCTCAGGAAGTACATCTGTTATTTCAATTAATTGCTCGCTAGGCTGTGCAAAATTAAGCCTTAAGTAATCGGCATTAATTCGTATAGGCTGGCTAGGTTGTGATGTAGGAATAAAAACCCCAGCTCTAAGTTCTTTAGCATTTAGCTTTAGGTATAAATCGTCTTTTGATGGTGCTAAATGCATTTCAAAATCATTAAAGATGATGTTACTCGCATCAAGCATACCTATATTTGCGACCACCTCATTAAGCGGTGGCATAATCCCTTTTGATTTTTTATCTGGGTTTGATTTACCTGCTTTAATTATTTGATCTATCAGATCAAACCAAGGCACTAATTCACTCTGCTCAAGATTTATATTTACGCTTAAGTCTTTTTGGTTTAATCCTAAGTCTTGTTTTCCGAGCACAAAATGGACATTACTAAACTGTGATTTTCCATTTTCTAAAATAGCATTAAAGTAAAACTGTTGATTAGCGTTTGCTGTAATGAGATTAGAAATATCATCACCTTGTACTACTGCATCAAGCGCCCACACTTGTTCACTATTTTTATTATAAGGTGCAGGTAGATTACTTGTTAAACCAAATAGCTCCGAAGTAACTTGGGCGCGGTAATTAAAACCTTGTTCTTCAAAATTAAGTACTAAGCCAATATCAACATCACTTTGCCCGCTTAAATAATTTTTCAATATGCCTTGTCCACTATCTATTAGTGTATCGGCATCAATTTTGGCGTTTATATCTATGTTTGCTTGGTAATTTTTTGCATCACTTTTACTGCTGTAATCAATAGTTAGCGGCATGCCCAGCCACTTCGCAGTCGCATTTTTAAGTGTGATATTGTCGTTTTTAAAATTAAGCTCGCCAGTTAAGTTTTTAAGCTCAATCCCTGGCGTTGCTATAAATACTGGCAAGTCATTTAAATTAACCTTGCCGCTAACACTGGCCCCACCTTTAAATTTTGAGCCTACTAAAAGCTCAATACTGGCATCGGCTTCGCCTTTGCCCTGCACAACTTTAAAAATTTCAGCAAGAGGTTTGGCAATAGGTGTCGCTGCAAAAAAGTCATGTAACTTTTCCATTTGTGCTTTTTTATCAATTTGCACAATAAGTTCATCAGCATGCATTAAATCTGCAATGCTTACCTGTACACTATTACCAATATCTAAATTAACCAACTTACCTTGCTGGCTATATATGTCCATACGCTCATTATCAAAATGTAGCTGTACGTCGGCATTGGTGACCAAAGGCCAATCAGGATCAAACTCATAGGTTGCGTTGTCTATTTGCGCTAATACACCAAACTGGCCACTACCATCGGTGAATGGAAAACCAGATAAAGGACCTGCAAATAAGACTTGTGCTTTAGATACTTCTCCGCCTTTAATTGCGCCATTTAAATAGCTAACGAGCTCAGGGCTCATCGCTTTTAATGGGAAGTAATGACCTGCAATTTTGGCATCTGGGGCGAAGACTTCAGCGTAAAGATCTAATCGAGGATCATCTGTTAGACTAATTTGTAATTCTGCAGCAAGAGTGACTTCATCATTATCAAACCATATATTGTCACTACTTATATGCCAGCCATCATCTCGCTTAGCTAAATCTAGCTCTACATTTAGCTGATTATAATTTATGTCGTTACTAAAGCTTTCGCCTGTAACTAATGTGCCATTTTCGCCAAATAAATTTATTCGACCACTACTTTGATTAAGTAAACCATTTACTCTAAGTCCTTGTGCTGCAGGTACTGATCTTAATTCTTGCCAACCAATATTGTCAGCCTCAAACCATAATTGCCATTGCTGTGCATTGGAAAAATTTAAATAAGCTTGATCTATTTGCCCGCTAGGTTGACGCTCTAAAAATGGTTCAAGTGCATTAAAATTACTTAGCCCTGCTAGGTTACTCAGTAATTCAAAATCAACTTGATGGAGCCACACTTCATTTGTCGCCCCTAGTTGAGCTTCAAACTCTAAACTTGGCCATGCTTTATCGTTACTATTAAATGTTAAACCGGTGCTTTTTAAGTGCCAGCTATTTTGCTCGGGATATAGATGGAATCCACCTTCACTCAAGCTAACTTGTTGGCTTTGCTCTTCTCGCTGCCAACGCACAAAGCTTGGTAGCCACTGCATTTTTATATCGCTTACAAAACCTTTATCTAGTTTTAGCCACGCTTGTAAATTAATATCGCTATGCAGTTGTTGCTTTTGCGTATTTATATATTGCGCTAACCAGTTAGATACATCGACTTTGTTAGCCTGCACATAAATGTCGCCCGCAACTTGCTCTAGAGTATCGCCAGTGAGTGCTATGCGCGCATCAAAATCACCGACCGAAATACCCGGCAGTGCTAAGCTCCCACTACCAAGATGCTGCTCATCTTCATTTTGCCAAACAATATTTTTGAGGAGTAACTTACGCTCTTTACCGTCTTCTAGAACAAAGTTAATACTGGAATTTTCTATTGCAAAATGACCCGTTTTACCCAAAAACAGTTCTTCAATTAGCTCTTTTTGCTCAAAAGAGACTTCGTCGTTGTCACCGGTTTTAAATAAGTTGGTGATATTTACACTGGTATGAAAACCATTAATAACAAAATAATTAGATCTAAGTTGCAGCGCTTTTAAGCTTTCCCATAAGTTTAGCTCTAAGCTGGTTTTAGCAATGGTGAGTGATATTGGTGCAGTTTCGTTATCTTTAAACGATAAATTCTCTAATACTAATGCAGGACCACTGCCCTGCCAACTAGCTGATATTTCACCTATAGATAAGCTTATTTCAAACTTTTCGTGTAAATAGCTTTCTATATTCCCTTTGTATTCGTTTGCATACGGGAGGGTATATTTTAAAATTGAAACAATAACGGCCAGTAATACCAAAATTATGGCGCAGGTCTGCCATAACTTTCTAAAACAAAAAAAACAGACCGCTTTTGCTTTCATTACATCATTACCACATCAAACTGTTCTTGGCTGTATAAGCTTTCTGTTTGAATATTGACTTGCTTACCAATAAATAGTTCAAGCTCGGCAAGGTTATGGTACTCGTCGTTTAGTAAGGCTTCGCTCACAGCAGGCGCTGCGTACACCATAAACTTATCGGCAGCGTATGCTCGGTTAACACGCACTATTTCACGTAGTATTTCGTAGCAAACCGTTTCAACTGTTTTTTGTGAACCACGACCAGAACACGCAGGACATACATCACATAAAATATGCTCTAAGCTTTCGCGTGTACGTTTACGCGTCATTTCAACAAGCCCAAGTGCTGAAAGCCCATTGATATTTGTTTTAGTGCGATCTTTTGCAAGTGCTGATTCAAGTGAATGTAATACTCGGCGCTTATGATCCTCACTTACCATATCGATAAAGTCGATAATGATAATACCGCCTAAATTACGCAGCCTAAGCTGGCGAGCAATTGCAGAGGTTGCTTCTACGTTGGTATTAAAAATTGTTTCTTCTAAATTACGATGTCCTACAAATGCACCAGTATTAACATCAACAGTCGTCATTGCTTCTGTTTGGTCAATAATTATATAACCACCAGATTTTAGCGTAACTTTACGGTGTAGTGCTTTTTGAATTTCGTTTTCAACATCAAACAAATCAAATATAGGTCGCTCACCTGGATAGTATTCGAGTACTTGAGACAGTTGTGGAACAAACTCTTCAGTAAATAACTTTAGCTCTTCATGAGTAAGTTTAGAGTCAACGCGAATGCGCTCCATATCTTCGCCTACGTAATCACGTAGGGTTCTAAAGGCAAGCGTTAAATCTTCGTGAAGGATGCTGGCTTTACTGGTTTTTTTGCGACGAGCCGTAATTTTTTCCCACAGTTTTCTTAAAAAACCGGCATCGTGTCGTAATTCTGCTTCGCTAGCGCCTTCGGCTGCTGTACGTACAATAAAGCTGCCATTTTCATCGCCATATTCTGCGACTATTTTTTTAAGGCGTGAGCGCTCTTCTTCAGTTTCAATGCGCTGACTAACCCCGACATGGGTCGCATCTGGCATAAACACTAAATAGCGAGAAGGAATAGTTATATCAGTGGTGAGTCTTGCGCCTTTAGTGCCTAGCGGATCTTTTACCACTTGCACCATAATGTATTGGCCTTGACGAACTAACTCTCTAATATCTTGTACTTTTTTTATTGGTACGTCGTCTACGCCTTCAACAATAGAGGCACTATTTACAATATCGGATGCATGTAAAAATGCCGCTTTTTCAAGGCCGATATCAACAAAAGCAGCCTGCATACCCGGAAGTACACGGCTTATTTTTCCTAGGTAAATATTGCCTACAATACCTAGATTACCAATTCGCTCTAGCTGTATTTCTTGCAGTACACCGTTTTCTATTAGGGCAACACGGCTTTCGCTCGGTGTGACATTGATCAGTAATTCTGTACTCATGTTACCTTCTTAAGAATGTTTTTAATAATTGTTCGGTTTCATATAAAGGTAAGCCTACAACAGAAAAATAGCTACCCGCAATGTGAGTTACAAAGCGACCACCTAAACCTTGGATACCGTAGCCACCGGCTTTATCTTGTGGCTCATTAGAATCCCAGTAGGTATTTATTTCTTCATCAGTTAAAGTTTTAAAGGTGACATCTGTGCTTACAACACAGCTAAGCACATCATTTTGCGTCGCAAATGCTACTGCGGTAAGTACTTGATGTGTGTTACCTGATAAACGTTTTAATGTGTGTATAAAATCGTTTTTATCACGAGGTTTACCCAGTGATTCATTATCGATAACAACTACGGTATCACTACCAAGTACAGGGCGATCGGTATATCCAAGCTCTACACCGCTTTGGGCTTTCAAGCGAGCTAAACGCTCAACAAGTGCTCTAGGTTGCTCGTTTGGAAGTGGGCTTTCATCTGCATCAACACTAAATTGTGTAAATTCGACACCTAATTGGCTTAATAACTCTTTACGACGGGGAGAGGCTGATGCCAAATATACTGCGGTAGTCATTACCTGATCCTAAAATGTCTGCGATATTTACGAAGTAGTAAAAACACCCAAAACCAACTAACCATTCCGGTTGCTACTGGCCATAAATACTGTGGATTAAAGTAAACCCCTAACAAAAAGTGATTTAGCCAAAACTGCATTAAATGATACAGCGTTAAAAACAAACCAATTAATAAGCTTTGTTGCCAAAGCGAAAAGTTACGAATTTTTTGAAAGTTGCTCGCGGTTACAAATATACATATTGAAAATGTAAGCGAGTTCACACCTAGCGGTGAGCCAGATGCTAAATCTATTAATAAACCAACAACCCAAGCAGTACCAATATTTAAACGATGCGGTACTGCCAACGACCAATACATAAGTACAAGTAAAACCCAGTCAGGTCTAAATGGTTCAAACGAAAAAGGGAGCGGCATTAATGCCATTATTAACGCAAAAAAGATGCTTAGCGCAATTAACAATGAATAACGATTAATCATCGCTGATTTGCTCCTGTTGATTACGCCATAAAATAACCAGCAAACGAATGCGATCTAATTGCGCAATAGGTTCTGCAAAAACTTGTGCAAACGGGCGGCCTTCATCACGGTTTATTTCGGTTACTACAGCCACCGGGTATCCCTCAGGGAATGTGCCACCTAATCCTGATGTAACAAGTACATCGCCAATTCGCACATCTAAGCTGTGCGGAACGTGAGAGAGCTTAACGACGTTAATTTTACCTATGCCCTCAACAACCGTTCGCACATCGTTACGCAGTATACGCACAGGTGTGGCATGCGTAGTGTCGGTCATGAGTAATACGCGTGACGTAGTTGACCCTACTTTAGTTAATTGCCCTACTACACCCATCTCATCAATGACGGCTTGGCTTTCACTAAGTCCATCGGTGGTACCACGATTTATAACAACTTGATGGCTATACGGGTTTGAATGCACAGAAAGTACTTGAGCAATAATTTTACGATTTGATTGCTTTGCAGATGAGCCTAATAAGGCGCGTAGTTTTTGGTTTTCTCTGGCTAGAAATTGATACTGCTGAAGTTGCTCACTTTGTAGCATTTGCTTTTTTTTCAGCGCTTCATTTTCAGTAAGAAGTTGCTCTCGCGTATGCAGGCTTTTAGCACTTAAGCTAAATAATTCGTAGGGTAAATTAGCAACATAAATTAGTGGGCTAACTAAGGTATTGAGGCTGGTACGAACAACGGTACCACCTTGCGTATATCTGTCTCCAACAATGAGTGCGATACTCAAAAGCACTGCGACAAAAAGTCGCAGTTGCAAAGAGACTGTGCGTCCAAACATTAATTTCATTAGTCGTAACTAAAAACGTCACCACCATGAACATCGATCATTTCAAGTGCTTTACCACCACCACGTGCAACACATGTAAGTGGATCATCAGCAACAACAACCGGAATACCCGTTTCTTCCATTAATAAACGGTCTAAATCTTTTAACAATGCGCCACCGCCAGTAAGTACCATACCGTGTGCAGAAATATCTGATGCCAGTTCTGGTGGTGATTGCTCAAGCGCAACCATTACTGCACTCACAATACCCATTAATGGCTCTTGTAGAGCTTCTAGGATTTCGTGTGAGTTAAGTGTGAATGAACGCGGAACACCTTCAGCAAGGTTACGACCGCGCACTTCAATTTCGATTGGCTCATCAGTTTTAAACGCAGAACCAATTTGATGCTTAATATTTTCAGCTGTCGCTTCACCAATTAAACTACCAAAGTTACGGCGTACATAATTAATGATAGCTTCGTCAAACTTATCGCCACCAATACGAACAGATGATGAGTAAACAACGCCGTTAAGTGAAATAATAGCAACTTCAGTTGTACCACCACCAATATCAACAACCATAGAACCTGTTGCTTCTGATACTGGTAAGCCTGCGCCAATAGCTGCTGCCATTGGTTCTTCAATTAAGTAAACTTCACGAGCACCTGCACCCATTGCAGATTCACGTATTGCACGTTTTTCTACTTGAGTGGCACCACACGGTACACAAATTAGTACACGCGGACTTGGACGCATAAAGTTATTGTTATGCACTTGTTTAATGAAGTGTTGTAACATTTTTTCTGTTACAAAAAAGTCAGCAATAACACCGTCTTTCATTGGACGAATTGCTTTTATATTACCCGGTGTACGACCTAACATAAGCTTTGCTTCTGTACCTACAGATGCAACACTTTTAGGTCCACCAGCACGCTCTTGGCGGATAGCAACAACAGAAGGTTCATTTAATACAATGCCTTCGTCTTTTACATAAATTAGGGTATTGGCTGTACCCAAGTCGATCGATAGATCGTTAGAAAAAATACCACGGAGTTTTTTAAACATGAGGCTGGATGACCTTTGAAATACGTTCTTATATTAGCTGCCTCACTTTAACATGCTCAACTATATGAGCAATATAAAGCGCAGCGCCTTTGTAAATTTGTGAAAAAAGGAAGCAAAGCTTCCTTAATTGAGTTTTATCGTTCGCGAACTAAGCGAAAACCAATGTAGTTAGATCTAAAATCAGGCGCTAAAATTAAACGCGTAGATGCACGAGCAAGGCTTGGTGCAAAGTTCCACGCTCCGCCTCTTACTGCTACATCAGACTCACCTGATTCTTTATCGGTCCATTCCCATACATTGCCTACGGTATCGTATAATCCAAATGCATTTGGAGAAAAAGAACCTACTGGTGATGCACGTCTGTTTGACCATTCACTACCACACCAACCACAGTTAGCTAGGTTTTTACCAATTTCGTTACCCCAAGGGTATTCTGTTTCAGTTCCTGCGCGTGCTGCGTATTCCCACTCAACTTCGTTAGGTAAACGAAATTGCTGTCCTGTTTGACCAGATAACCACTCAGCGTAAGCTTTTGCATCGTTATAAGTTAAACATACAGCAGGAAAGTCACTGCCTTGCTCAAAACCAGGATTACGCCAATTTAAATTTGCTTCCCATACTGGTTCGCCATTTAAATAATACGCACACCCTTTATTTTTT
Organism: Pseudoalteromonas sp. NZS71; assembly: GCF_015864715.1. Lineage (NCBI taxonomy): Bacteria > Pseudomonadati > Pseudomonadota > Gammaproteobacteria > Alteromonadales > Pseudoalteromonadaceae > Pseudoalteromonas > Pseudoalteromonas sp. NZS71. The sequence continues at coordinate 149,114 of NZ_JADYWS010000003.1, forward strand.
TCCGCTTGAGTTTTATAACCTGTATTTGCTACAAACTTTTCGTAGGCACCCACGGTTACTTCTTTACTTTGCATAGCGAAAGAATTTGCTATTACTTTTTCAATTACTGGACGTTCATTAGCTAAACCATTGCCGTTAATATCGCCCATTTTAAATTTGCCTGCAGGAATAACGACAACCGGCGTTTCAACGTTTGCATTTAATACATTAACGTTTTCACTAACCTGGCGTGTTGTTACTTCTGGTTGCTCTCGAGTATAGGTCGGTGCAGCAATCGACTTAGGCTTTTTTACTAAATTTGCATTAATTGTTTGCGCTTTATTCAAATCAACACGTGCTTGATAAGGTTTATAACCAAGTTTACGTATTTCAATGTTATGAATGCCCGGCGGTAAACGTGTAATCAAGCGTGTTGAGCCAAAGCTTACACCATCGATAAACACTTCATCGTCGTATACGTTTGATCGTAATGTTAGCTCTACTGATTGATCCTTCTTCTTATTAAGGATAGAAGGGTAATCTTTTTTCACCGATGCAGGTTTAACTGAATAATCACGTACTGGCTGCTCATTTAAACGAGAAACCGACACTGTGTTGCTATTATCCGCGCTATTACTGAATGTTAACTGACTATCAGTAAATGTATTGTTATACGCTGGTTGATAAGCAGCCGTAAGTGGCGTGCCGTACTCAGAACAATAGCGGTTATCTATGCTTAATAAGCTACATAAACGGCTGCTATTAACTTCGCCGCGCATAGTTACGCTTAAGTTAACGTTGTAATTACCTTGGCCGCTAAATGCACTGTTAACTACATGGCTACTTAATATTTGTACTTGAGCGCCCGCCAAATTGCGTTTTGGCTCAACAATGCGCTCTTCTGTTAGATTTGCAAAAATTTGATCAACAAAGCGTTTAGTTGCTTTTTGTAGACCCATTTGCTGACCGCGTTGCTCACATGCTGCTAGCGTTTCTGTTCGCTTACAGTTAATAGTGTGGTTAACCTCAAGCGTACCTTCACGTGTAAACTCGTTACGTAAACGCTCTACGCGGGCTGTAGTTAATTGCTCTTTTAAACTTTCTAATGTATTTAAAAGCGTATGCTTAGCAACACGAATTTGTTCTATATCTTTACGGTGGGATGCAATTGCCGCCAACTGCATAGAAATGTCATCTTTATTTTGCTTATGATCAATCACCGCTTTTTGATAGCGTGATTGAGCCGCACTAATATTAATAGTGGGATCGTCAATTAAACGACGGTACATTTCGTTCATCGCATCGAGCGCTTGGTTTTTTTCTTTATCTAGCTCTGTAGAACGAGAACGAAGTAGCTCTAATTGATTTTGTAACTGACTTTCTTCTTTAAGATGTTTTTCAAGTATTCTTGTCGAGTTATCGTATTCTGTCTGTTTAACACTAATCTCTGAGTCAATTCCAGTCACTGTAGCTGTGTCTTGTGCAAATGCACTACTAGCTAACAAACTAGCTGAAATTAACAGAGATAAAGGAGTAATTCGCATATATTCCAGTCCCAAAAAGCGGCAATTATTTGGTCGTTATTATTTTTTATAATTAAAGCCTTATGCTATGTACTTGCAGCACAAAACACAAGCTTTGTTCAATTATTATATTAGTTTACAACTATTCGCGTGTTTCACGCCAGTAAATAACCCGATCATTTCCTCTAAAGCGTCCAAATTGTAAAATAGTACGAGGATCAAGCTGTATTCCATCGCCCTGCCAATCCCACTTTAACCAATCATAAGTATTATATTCTAAGGTAAATTCACCCAAACCATTTGGCAGTGCATAAATACCATTGTTTGCAGGATACACTCCCGCTTCTAGCTGGCCAGATACACCAGTCCCATATTTATAGGTTAATTGTGGGCTGCTAGGTGATATCTGAGTGATTTGGGTATGATCAAATATACTACAGTTATCTTCAGCGTTATTTACAAATCCACTGCCGTTGTAATACTGAGCCTGCATAGGAATAAGTAAAGGGTCGAGATCGGAGCCTGCGTTATTGCTAAGGACTAAACGTCCAAACCTAAACTCTATTGGTAATGCATTTAGTCGTACGCTATTACAACCACCCGAGCATGCTGTTTGTGTATTAGGTTTATCATTTGCATCAATGAGTGTTGCCCCTTCTATGTCAGAAAGCGTTGCCATTAAGCTCACCATAGCGAACGGTCCGTCTGCTTGCCCTACACCTAATCTTTTAAGTGTCGTGTTGAGTTGGCTCATTTGCCATTGGCCGTCGCTTATATCTCCCCAGTTGTTATTTCCTAGGTTTACTAAGCGGCTAGTAAAATTAGTTGCAGGTACATAGTTACCTACTTCATTATTTTCGGCATTAACGTCTACACTCGATTTATTAAAGCCCGCTTTATAATTAGCCATTAGCTCACCATTTTGATTTTGTGCTTGTACTGTAAAGCCAAGTTCAAAAGGTTGATCAAGATAAGTTAAATTACTGCCGTATTGCGTGCATTGCGCAGCAGCTTGAACCCCCACGACCTGAAACTGCGAAGGTGCAAAACGACCAACGTTATATAGCTCACCTTTTACATCTCCCGCACCAAAATAATCGGCATCTTGAAGGCCTGCAGTTAAATCAATGATGCCAACTTGGTCGTAATTATATTGCGATATAGATTCACTCAAATTACCTGTATCACTAAACGCAACAGTACTCATAGCTTCAAGCGTACCTTGAATGCCTGGCGTAGGCGCTTTAAGCGATGCCTCTACAAGCGGTTGCTCTGTAATAAAATGCTTGGCAATGGTGTTATTTGTAATATTGCTGTAGTTGTCTGGGAAACCATCGTTGTTAGTGTCTTGCCCTGTTTGCCACTGCACCGCATTCATTTTTAAATCAAATGCTTCGCCCGTTAATCTAAATAAGCTCCCATTGGCATCTGCTGCATAACCATCACTTGCTACCTCCATGGCTAATCCAAATGGTTTTACGACATATTCATTTGAACTACCCGTTAAATTTACTGATAAATTAGTTAGTGGGTCTAAAATTAAATTGGTATTTACATTTAAACTCAACTTTCCTGCATCGGGGTAATTTATAACAATCGGGGCTTTAGACTCACTATCAAAGTTTAGCGTGAACGATTTAGCTGCTTGCTCGACCGCAAAGGTATTATTGTTGTTACTAAGTGAAACCGTATCAGAGCAACTTGCACCAGCACTGCATGTATACGATAAATCTAAGCTTACATCGCCACCAGCGGGAAATGCAGCTTCGCATACGCCCGTAGTGGTATTTGTTTTTACCGCTTGAATAGATAGCGCTTTTGCATTAAATCCAGTATTTGAAGGCTTTGCTGATAACTGAGTAGGAATTGTAGTATTTCCATCTGTATCATTATTAAAAATAAATCCAGCATCAGAAAACGTAACTTTACAGCCACTCAAACCAACATTATTACCACCGATATAACAACGAAGAGGTGCAGAAGGATCAGCAGTGTTATATCCAAATGTAACACTGCCTGTGGTGCGTTTAGCAAATTCGACAACCGCTGATCCTGTAAAATTAATATTCTCCCCCGTAACCCAACTTTGCTGACCACTATTATCTGGAGAAAGGTTTAAACTAGAGGGTTCCGCAAATAATAAATCGCAGGCATCATTAGCGCAGGCTGTTAGTGTCATTTCTTTAGCTTCACACGTTAGACCTTTGTTATCGCTTATTGTTAAACGATAATGATCCAGTGTTTCTGGTGTATAAATACCACAAAAACCAGGGATACTTTCGGGTACTGGTAGAGCGTCAAACGTTGAGCTCCCTTCGGTAATAATTTGAGTAGCCGATGTAATTGATCCCTGATACGTTACATTTTGAGCGATTCTTACCTCTCCAGTTGCAACAATATAGCCCGCAATATTTGCATCGGCTGCAATAGCAACCGCACCATCCACATAAATAGCCAAGTACGCGCCAGTTTCTACTACTATATTTGTTTTACCTATATTCAAAAATGAAGTTGATAGAAGTGAGGTTGTGTCTTTTAAAAAAATACGTGTAGGCGCTGTTACTCTGTACTCTGTTTCCAGCATACTTAACTGCAACTCATCGTAATAATAGTCGCCAGCTAAAGAAGTAGGTACGGGTCCTGTTGAGTTACCATCATTTGTAACCGTTGGCACCTGCGCCGCTTGATTCGGTTCTAAAGAATTATAACCACCAGCAACACACGCCTGACCATTACACAAAGGAGGGCTTGTCAGCGCTGTAGAAATTAAACTTGTGGTGGTGACAAACTGCGCATTACCATCGGTTATTTCTACTCCCTGCACTAGCTGCACTTCACCATTGTTATAAGTAGAAATAGCGCCCGGGAATAACGTATCACAATCTAAAATATCACCATTAAATACAAAGGTACTGGTCATGGCGAGTATTGATGCTTCCTCGTTTACGTGACGGCGCTCGTTATCGCCATCACGATCTTCGTCAACAACAAGCCCTAACCTGTCGGTCCTTAGGTTACAGCTGCGTAGCCACCCGCCATCATCTTCTTGGCGTGAGTTTTTACTTGCTACAACTAACGGAGCCACACTAAAATTATTAGTAAAACTAAAGTAATTACAGCCATTGCTCCAGCCGTCAATTTCAAAGCCTGTGAAAAAAGTTTCCCACGATACCTCAACGCCATTATCGTCAGAAAATGTGCGATTACTTCCAGGCTCTACGGCCATATAGGCAACAGTTTCGGTTTTTATAAGCCCAAGTGCTGTTTCAGATGCTTCTAAAGCAATATTAACGCCGCTGGCAGATAGAGAATTACTTTCTACTGCAACTGTTAAAAATGGTATTAATGCTTGCGTTGGTGGATTGCTGTCTATGCTATTGAGTGTTTGTAACGAATGGAAAAAGTTTGGCCTTTGAGTAAACGGTTCAGCAAATGCTAAAGGCTTATAGCCTTTAGGTGTTAGTGGAGCAAAGCCAGACTTAGAGCCATACTGTAATTCGAGCAATAGATCAGTATTACCTACTTCCATAATTGTGCCGTCTGGAAATTGATGCACACCATACTCAATAGCTAAATAGTGCGCTCCCATACTAATATGCCCGCCATCCTCTCCTGAAGGTTCAAGCGGTAAGGCCTCAAAGCTAGTTGTGGTTATATTACGTATTCTTATTATTGCAGGGTTTCCGCCTTGGTTTGTTGAGAGCATAAAAACAGCAGGAGGCGTTATATATTGCTGTTGAAAATTAACTTTTGTCCAAACAGGCGATGTATATGTATCTTGCAGTTCTATATAACGGCCTTCGATTTTTGGAGGCACTGCATTTGCGTAATTACAAAGTAACACGCAGCTAAAAAATATAATGACCAATGCATTTTTCATCATGGTAAAGTTTTAGCCTCCACACTGAGCGTTCTTTGTGTTTGCCAATAATCTTTTCTGCAGCTACTCCCTGCAGGGCAATCAATTGCGGCGCACGTTGCACTGCTTTGTAAGTAATATATATTCACAAGCCCGTTGGTTGTACTGCTATCAGGTAAGTCTATATATTCATCGCAACTCACCACTACTTTACAGTTAGCTAAATATGCAGTTTGGAAGGTTAAATCAGTAGTGACTGATGTACAGCTTTGAACTGAGCTATTTGTTGGAAATAGTTGCGTTAAACCACTTTCTAGGCCGCTTTGTGCTGCCATAAAAGCGCGAGCCCCATAATACTCAATCGTATTTTGTTGAGATGCACCAGAAAGCACTTTAACTAATGCTAATCCTAGTGCTAATAAAGCAACAATAATTACCAAAGAAACAATTATTAAGTTCCCTTTTTGTTTACTGGGTAAGGCTTTTCCGTGAGGATTTTTTTTAAGGTACATTAGGAATATGTACCTCATGGTTAAAGTTCATTACTTCAGTATCGTTAAATTGCATTTGCGCATTCACATTAAGCACAGCGTTTCTTTGTAGGGAGAGCGCATCAAGAGTAAAAAATAAATCGCTCGCTAAATTATTGGCAATGTAAATACCTAATAAATCACGTTTAACACCACTGCTTATTTGTAAGCTCACGGCATCTAATTGATTAACAGTAAAACCGTAATTGGTATATCTATATAAATATTGCCCTTCAACGCAAAAACTTACAGGTTCTGAAAGTGAATAAAGGCGTTTACTCGGCGACTCTTGGGCAAATGCTTTGCTAAATTGCCACTCATCAATTTCGCTCGCTGAACTATTAAATGCTGATACTTGCAAGCGCTTATTATTGTTTTCATCGTATATATCAGCACTGCTTAATGGGTAAATAGTTGCCCAATCTCCAGCTTGCGGCTGCGTTAAATTATTAAGTTCAAAATCAACAGCGCTAACATTAAAAGGCGCTACGGTAGGTAGGTAATTTGTATAGTGAGTGGCCGATAAAAACGGCGTAAATTCTAAACACTGCTGAGCACTACAGGCCCCGCTAGTATTATTATCACAAGAAAGCCTTAATGAATTTGGCGTAGCGTGGCGAAGCTCTTTACTAAGTCGCGTTATTAAAAAACGGGCCTGGGCTACTGCTTCTTGGCGTTCAACCCCTTGTGAGTAAATACTGACCCCAGCACCAATAAATGAAAATGCACTTACGGCTAAAATACCAATAATAACCATGACAAGTAATAGTTCTATAAGGGTAAATGCATTTTGGTATTTAGCTCTTTGCATTAGTAATTCCCTTTATATGCACTAAATCCGTAAACTTCGCCTAAGGGTGATGTTACTTCAATAGTAATACGCTTAAAGGTTGTGCCATCGTTGATGGTCAATTCGTTAAAGTCGCTATCGTACTCAACAGTAACAACTAAGTTAAAGTCACTGTATTGGCTTAACACCTCACCTAAGCTATTGGTGATAGGCTGGTTAGACAGTGCAATATAGTCATCTACATCGTTATAACTGGTTCGGGTTTCTAGGCCTGCCCCTAAGCTATCGACGCCTAAATCGCCCTCTGCGGTACAAGGCTCAGCACCCAAGGTTGTTTCGCCGCAACGCCTAAAAGGTGCGCTTCTATCGCTGTGCTCATCAAACGATTTACTTTGAATTTCGTTCATTAGTGATTGACCAAATTCAGAGGCTCTTAAAGCAATAATTGGCTCTGCACTTTTTTTTGCTTGCGGGGCAATTAAAGCGGTAATAATGCTTAATGCAATAGCAAACATCACTATGCCAATAATAAGCTCAATTAGAGTAAAACCTTTTACTTTAAGGGCACGCATATATAAGCCCTTCACCACTTATGCATACGCCAGCTAATCCAACATCTATTCGACACTGCGAAGTGCAGGTTTGATTTGATTTACCTAAAGGATCAAAACTAATTTGGGTAAATATATTTGCGTTACTATCTAAAGCGCTAAATGTTATATCACTTCTTTGCGTGTTTATTTGTACCACTAAATGATCGGTGTTGTTGGTATCAGCGCCACCGATACATGTATCAGATGTGGGGGGAGCAATAAGTGTGGAGGTTATATAAAGAGTATGGCAACTTGTTGTCGCTGTATTTTGCATTGCACGTAACTGCACTGTTCTAAGTGCATTTAAAGTACGGTCTCGATATGAGTATGCATCTTCTGTTGAGCTGCCCAGAAATTTGGGAACTGCCGTTACCGACAGTATTCCCAATATCACTAGAGTAATAATTAACTCAATGAGTGTGAAGCCACGCAATCGTTGCTTACTACTGCTTATCATTTATGTAATTAACAGCCCGTAGTAACAAGTGTTATTACTGGAGGAGTTACAACTACAGGGCCCGTCGTCGCAGTAGCTTGCTTATAATCAATACGGCAATCATCTCCCTTTACATAGCTGTTAGGATAAATAATTAAAGTACCATCGGCTGCTGAATCATCTAGATTAAAATCCGCAGAATCATCAGTAGCGAAACTAACATCTAAAAATGCTTCAAATGCAGCAAGTGTTGCTGCTGGGTAACCATAAACTGTATCGACTGCATCCCCTGTATCTACAGTAACTTCAGCCGTTGCCTTTTTGTGATCACTAGCAATAATAGACTTACCATTTACAATATTCATACCACTGCGAATCGACCCTTGTAAGCCTTCAAGTGTTGAAGCATTCGCATCACCTTGCAAGTTTAAAAAACGAGGGGCTGCAGTAACAGCTAAAATGCCTAAAATAACAATTACGATGATCAATTCAACAAGTGTAAAACCTGCTTGTTTATTTATTGGTAAACTTTTTAACGATTGCGTTTTCATAGATAAGCCTCTTTTTAATTACTTAGTTTTTAAATATTTTTACTTTGCCTGTTTTAGCAAAGTATGAAAAACCTGTTAAACCTGATATTTCACCCGTATTGGTAGGTATACTTTTAATATCAATGGTATGAGTTAAATAATAGACGCATTGCGTACTTTCTGCATTGTACCTAACTAAAAAACTTACACTTTTTATTATCGATATTTCACTACTTAAGGTACTGCTTGGTGCATCTTGTAAAATTACATTTAATACTTGGCGGCATTTATGAGCATTTATAGACTCTGCGCGAGTACCTTTTTTTTCTGTTTCGTCACCCGTTGGTGTACCTAACGATCCATCAACAGCAACTATCACTCCTCCATAATTAACGAATGTTATATTTGACTTACTATTTGGTCTCCCTTCTAACTCCCATTGACCTCTAACCATGCCAACAGCCGATGAAAAACTACCCGCAATAGCATCTACGCTTGCATTATGCGCTTGATTTTTAATACCTATATATTGAGGTATAGCAAAACTCAAAATTACTGCCAGTAAAATAACAACAATAACTAACTCAAATAATGAGAAACCTTTTGAGTAAGCTATTGTTGTGTTCACCTTAATTCCCTTTAATTGCCGACATCATGTTCCACATAGGCATAAAAATACCCAATGCTAAAATCAGCACCATAATGGCAACAAACACAGTTAAAATAGGTTCTATTTTTGCAGTTAAGCTTCGTAAGTCATAATCAACTTCACGCTCATAATAATCAGCTGCTTCTTGAAGTAACTCATCAACCCGACCGGTTTCTTCACCTACGGCGACCATCTGTAATACAAGCTGAGAAAACAGCTCAGAACTTTTTGAGGCTCTAAGTAAGCTATCGCCTTTTTCTATATCTTGGCGCATAGTAATAATCGCTTTTTCCATATAGCTATTATCTACAGCATGCGCTGTTAGCGATAATCCCGTGGTCATAGGTACACCAGACCGTAATACCATAGCTAAACTTTGACTATAACGTGCAAGCAACGTACGTTTTAAAATATCGCCAATAAAGGGGATTTTTAATTTATATTGATCCCACTTGAAGCGTCCTGGTTCTGTATTTAAATAACGCTTCCAAGCGAATACCGCTCCAATCCCCACAACTAATAGCAACCACCAATAGTTAACAAAAAAGCTACTGGTGCCAATTAATATTCGTGTCATTAACGGCAATTCGGCATCAAATTTGGCAAACATGCTCGCAAAGGTAGGAATTACAAAAATATTTAAAATGACCATAGCTGCTACAAGAGCCAAAATAACAAAAGTAGGGTAGCGCATAGCTGCTTTGATACGCTTACGAGTTTCCTGTTCTTTTTCAAAGTAAATAGCGAGTTGATAAAATGCATCTTCTAATCGGCCAGAACCTTCACCAACCATTACCATTGACACAGTTAAGCGGCTAAACACCTCGTTATGAATTGCCATTGCACTGGATAAGTCGCGGCCTTGCTCAAGTTGCCTGGTAACTTCCATCAATACATTTTTAAATTCTTTATTTTGTGTTGTATCTGCCAATCCAATCATTGCTCGTATAATTGGAATACCCGCTTTTAGTAGCGAATACATTTGTCTAGAAAACATAATCATGTCGTCTAGCGTTATTTTTTCGACAAATAAATTATCAAAAATTTTAATATTATTTTTTGTTTCAACTAAAGAAATTGATATGGGTATAAATTGACGCTTCATTAAACTATCAGCTACGCCAGCTTGGTTACTCGCTTCTAATTGGCCTTTTACCAATACACCTTTGCTGTCTTTCGCTTTATAGCTATATAGTTGCATCAATATCCCCTACTATTTCTGGGATATATTCAGCCACTTTAAATACTTCATCTAAAGAGGTAATACCTTTCTTAGCGTAATTTAATGCCATAGCCGAGAGTGGTGAAAAGTTAGCACTATTTTTAGCAGCCTTTGCAAAGCCTTGTGTATCGTTAGCGCGCAATGCATCCATCATTGCATCATCCATTTCGAGCAACTCAAAAATACCTACACGTCCTTTATAACCAGTGTGATTACATGCTGTGCAACCTTGCCCTTTAGAAAATTGAGCATCTGTAATCTCTTCGCCTAAATATTTTAACCAACTTATTTCTTGGCGATCTGGCAAGTACGGTACTCTACAGTCATTACATACTCGCCTTACTAATCGCTGAGCAATAATCGCTCGCAGTGAACTTGCCACTAAGTAAGCTGGTGCACCCATGTCGATTAAGCGCATAGCGCTGGTAATTGCATCATTGGTATGTAACGTTGATAGTACTAGGTGGCCTGTTAAAGCGGCCCTTAATCCAATATCTACGGTTTCTTGGTCACGCATTTCGCCAACCATTATGATGTCAGGATCTTGCCTTAGAGCGGTCCGTAAAATACTGGCAAAACTTAGCCCTATTTTATTATTTATTTGTACCTGGTTAATACGGCCAATACGATACTCAACGGGATCCTCTACTGTAATAATTTTACTTTCTTGTTGGTTTAACTCACTTAATGCACCATAAAGTGTGGTTGTTTTACCCGAGCCTGTTGGCCCAGTAACTAAAACCATGCCATGTGGACGTTTTATGATGCTGCGCACACGTTTTAATATGTGTGCCGGCATGCCTGTTTCATCTAACGATAATAATCCTGCAGATTGATCAAGCAAACGCATTACAACTGATTCACCATGCTGAACCGGCATGGTAGATAGGCGCACATCAATACTATGACTGCGCACTTTTATATTAAACCGGCCATCTTGAGGGAGGCGTTTTTCAGATATATCTAATCCCGACATAAGCTTTAAACGTAGCACTAGTGCCGATGCTATTTTTACTTGGTTAAGAGTGTGCTCTTGTAATATTCCATCTACACGTTGACGAATGCGAAGCAAACCTTCATCTGGCTCAATGTGAATATCAGATGCGCGAACTTGCACAGCATCCTCAAATATTGATTGCAGTAACTTTACAACGGTTGCATCAGATGTCTCATCACCTAAAGAGTTTAAATCAAACTCTTCTACGTCTTGGTATTCTTCATGGAGTTGTGCTGCAAAGTTGGTAATTTCATCTGTGCGGCGATATACGTTGTCAAACGCAGCCATGATTTGGCTTTCTTGTACAACAGCTAAATCTATTCGTTTAGGAGCAAGCATAGTCGCAAGTTGATCAAGGCCCCTTAAATCAGCAGGATCGCTCATCCCGACCAAAACAGAGTCACCATTGTCTTCGATTACTAGTGCTCTGTAACGACGCGCATATACCTCAGATAAAAGCTTAGATACATCGTGTGATATTTTTCGCTGTGATATATCTAAAAAAGGTACCTGTAATTGCTGCGCTAAAAAGCGTAATAATTGTGGCTCACTAATAAACTCAAGTGTAATAAGTGTCGAACCTAATTTACGGCCCGTTGCAGCTTGAACATTTAATGCTTCACTTAGTTGCGCTTCGGTGATCATGTGTTCGTGGACAAGTAAATCGCCTAAGCGCATTTTTAAACTAGGTCTCATACGGCCTCCTTTAGTGCAACTAAACGCTGTAATGCATGCTGGGTCATAGCGGTATTTAACCCACCTAAATCTAGAGCTACTTTATAAAGCTGTTTAGCATCGAGGTACTCTCCTAGTGCATCTTTTGAGGTTGCAAGTGCAAGCCACCACTTGGCTTGACTAGGCTGGAGCTGTGTAAGATGTTTAAAGCTTTCAAGTGCTTTATGGTGCTTACTCGCACTTTGCGCAGCAGTACCTTGCAGCACCCAAAAATCAAGATTCGCCTGGGATTCAAATTCATCACTTAAAAGCAGTAATACTCCTTCATACTGTTGTTGCATAATGAGTATTTTGCTTAGCATTACACGCCATTCAAGTACGTTAGGGTTTTGGCGAATACCTGATTGCAAAACCTGCTGTGCAGAATTTATATCTTGTTGTTTAAAGTAAGTTGCAGCCAGTAAATTTCGAGCCTCAACATGTAAAGGCGATTGCGCTAAAATAATGTTTAAATCACTAATAGCTTCGTTGTATAAGCCAAACTGTATTGCCTGTTTAGCTGCTGCTAATTGCTCGACTAATAAAGCCTGTGGTGACTTAGTTTCTGCCGCGCTTTTGATCATAGTATTTTGTGGCTTAGTTTTAGTCACTGAAGTAGTTTTTGGCTTGCTGACAATAACTTTGCTAGCCACTAACATATTATCTTTAGCTAGTGCAGGGCTTTGTTTAACCTCGGCAATTACAACCGGCTCAGCCGTTGGTTGAGAAACCAGTGATGTTGCTTCACTCAACTTGGATTCAGCTAAATCATTCACTTCTGGTTTTATTTGCTCAACTTGCACAGCCTTCTTCACAACTTCTTGCTCAAATAAAGGCTCTACAGTGCTTTTTTGATCTTGAGAATCAGATAAATTAGAGCTCAAAACCGCGACCATTTTTTGCTGTGGTAGCACAGACTCACGTTGAGTTTCTTTTCTGTCGGCGGTCGGTAAATACAGGTATGCTAAAAAAATGACACTTAGCATAATAAGTAAAATTGCGGCTTTAAATACAATGTTTTTTACATCATATATTGGCTTTACGCTTATACCTTCTTGAATATTCACTTGTTTAGCTTCACGTTGCTCAATATTTTTAAGCATATTATTTATAACGCTCATAACCACTGCCTCCATACCCATATGGCAGCAATAGCTAAAACACTAAACATTAACGCGCTGTAGCTCCAATATTGACCGGTTCGATATTTTGCGCAGTCTTCAGTATCTTTTATGGCAAGCTGAATATGGCGATTTGTTATTGTATTTAACCCTTCACCGTAAGCTTGTAATAGTGCTTTGTGGCATAAAATATTAACTAATCTAGGAATTCCACGGCTTGCTCTGGCAATCTTAAGCCCCATACTATTATTAAATAAAGGAGGCCTATTAAATCCTGCAACTTGTAAGCGATGATTAATATAATAAACAACCTCAGCGCCAGTCATCGCCCGTAACTTATACGAAAAACTGATACGTTGGCGTAACTGCCTTACTTTATTGTTTGCCAGTTTTTCATCAAGTTCAGGTTGCCCAAATAACACAACTTGAATCAGCTTTTCGCTTTCTGTTTCTAAGTTTGTAAATAATCTCAGCGCCTCTAGAGTCTCCCAACTCAAGCATTGCGCCTCATCAATCAAAAGTACTACGCGCTCATTATCTTCTTGTAAGTCGAGTAAGTGATGATTTATAAGCTGCCCTAGTGCTTGTTGGTCCAATGCTTTATCTACATCCATACCCAGTTCAATTGCAATCGCCCATCTAAGCTCTTCAGGACTTAAATAAGAGTTAGGTAAATAAGCCACAATGTAATCTGGCTCAAGTTGGTTTAATAGCTTTCTACAAAGCAACGTTTTACCTGTCCCAACTTCACCGGTGACTTTAATAAACCCCTCACCCATTTCAATGGCTGTTGTTAGCACTTGCATCGCTTCGTGGTGCGGCTCAAGTGCACAAAAAAATTGTGTGTTAGGGGTTAACGTGAAAGGCATTTCACTTAAATTAAAAAAGCTTAAATACATAGTTAGTTTTCATACCATGTTTTTAAAAGCTGACGGCTTTCACCTTGTTGTTTTTTCCAAGTATCGGGCATAACAACGGTTGGTTTGATTAAAATAATTAGTTCTTTTTTCTCTTGGCGTTTACGAATACTTTTGAATAAGTTGCCAAATATGGGGATATCACCCAGCACGGGTGTTTTTGATTCTTCATCCTGTGTTGACGTTTGCATCAAACCACCAATAACCACTATTTCGCCACTTTGAGCGCGAATAACGGTATCTGACTCTCGAATGTTGCTTTGCGCTAGAGGTAACTCAAAACGTTGATCGTCTAAAGTAATTACCTTTAGCTGCTCTTCTGTTTCAGTTACTGAAGGGTGAACATGCAAAATAACTGAGCCGTACTTGTCAATTTGCGGCGTTACATCAAGGGCAATACCAGAAAAGAACGGTGTTAAATCAATCTCAGGCGAGGTAGTTGTAGCAGTACCAGTTACCGTCGTACTTGATACATTAGTAACAAAGTATTCGTCTTGCCCTACTTTTATAACTGCTTTTTGATTGTTTGTAGCCGTAACGCGAGGGTTAGATAACATTTGCACATCACCTTGGGTTTCTAGCAAATTAATAACCCCGTTAAAGTCACCCTTTTGAATTGTCAGCGATGACGCTCCGCCAATGGCAGCCGAAATACTATTACTAATTGTAGAACCCGCTGTTGTAGCAAACGAAATACCGCCTTCTAAACCACTGGCTATGCGCTCCCAGTTGACTCCTTGTTGGTACTCATCTTTTAAGGTTACTTCTATTATTTTTGCTTCTAGAATAACTTGGCGTTGCAGGTTTTCTTGGCTTTGACGTAAAAACTCTTTTAGCTGACTAATTTCGCTTGGTAATGCATTTACGGTTACCAAACTAGCTTGTGGGCTTGCAACAACATAGCGCCCATCGCTTGCGCCAATTAAAGACTTAAGGGCAACTTCTAATTCCTTCCAAAAATCGTTTTTATTAATTGTTTGGATTCGAGAACCATTTAAATCTAAGCTTTGATTATCGCCGCCAAATTCACTATTTTGCTGGTTACTATTACCTGAACTTGAACCACTCGAACCACTGCCACTTTGTGCAAATTGACTCACCCCACCAGCAACAACACTCACTGTAGACTGACCATGGCGTTGCATCATTAAATAATTTACAGGTATTGTTTCTGTGCGCATTTTGGCTGGTAGTACTTGTACAATTCGTCCTTCATTAACAATATCTAAAGGATACATACGCTTAATAACATTAATGACTTCATTAAACGTAACGCTTTTAAGATTTAAATTAATTGTGCCATTTACCTCAGGATGCACAGCAACACTAAAAGGGGTATCGTCTGTTAAGCCTGCAAAAAAAGCGCCTATTTCGACATCATTTGCTGCGACATCAAAACGCTTTATAGATAAATCATCACTTATAGTTTGCTCATTATTTATAGATGACAATAAGCTTTGTGTAAGTTCGCTTGGCATTTGTAAAGGCACAATTACTTTAGGCTCTGTAGGTCTTTCAGATAACTCTTGCTCTATATGATTTTTAACCTCTTTACCTGGTTTAAAGCTATGGCACGCAGTTAAAAATGTAGGTAACAATAGAAGAACAAGCCACGGATGAGATAAATTATTTTTTAATTTCATAGTCATATAATTCTAATTTTATTTGTTTATCATCATTTGCTAACACAACCTGTTTTGAGTTAATGCTTAGCACCCGAAAATCATCTACAGCATCACCAACTCGATAAATATGGCCTGAAATAATGGCCTTAAATGCTGTACTGTTTTTAATAATAGATTGCAATTTAAGTTCTGTACTTTGCTTAACTGGACTATTGTTACTCACAAACATATTTGGCTGAGTCGGATCGCGAAGTTGCGCAAGCGCACTCGGCGCAATAATGTAAAAAGCCAAAGTACAAATACTATAACGCGATAAATTTTTCATTAGCGCTCACTGTAGCAATTTGTAAAGTTAATTCAGCCTGAGGGTACTCTAGTACCTGATAGCTAAACTCTTGTATTAATAACTTATCTTGATTATTTTTTAATGCGGCTAAATATTTTTGTAAGCTAAAGTAGCTACCTTGCAAAGTAACTACCATCTGATGCTCAAAAAATAATGTTTGCGTATCATGTTCACCTAGTTTTTCTACATCGATAGCCCGTGCTGGTTTTACATTAAAGCTACTCACTTTTACGTCGCTACTATCTACGAGCAAATCTTTTAAAACGGCAGGTACATTTTTAGCCGCTACAAAGCCTTGGCTAAAACTATTAAGTTGATTATTTATTTCGGCTAATTCATCTCTGGTTTGCGCAATTTGACCGCGTAAAACCTTAGTGTAGTCGTAGTTTAGTGCTTGGTTTAACATGGAGAGTTGCGCATTTATCTGCTGTAACTCTTGCAGCGTTGTATTGTGCTTTGAACGTATGTTGGCAACTTCATCTTGCTGTGGAAAAATAACGAACCAGAGACCGAGGTAAATCACTATAAACAAACCAACAAATAAGGTGGAATACTTCTCACGTTTTTGCAGCGATGCAAACTGAGCTTGGTATTTGACCCATAATGGCCAACCTTTATTTTTATTATTCTGGCTACTTGTTGTTTGGCTCATGGTTTATCGCCCTCATCACTAAGGTCTGTCGCTACATTAAATTCACTCACACCTGCTTGCGTAGATAACTCTAAAACTGAAAACTCTTTATCAATAAAAAATGGCGACTGTTTTAAATTATCAAACCAAATTGGTAAGAATTTTGATTGCGATGTTTGACCTTGAAGCGTCACACTCTGCCCTACAAACTTAATGTGGGTCAGCCAAATATTAGGTTCATGATACTTAGCTAAATCGTGCATTACCTGTGCGTAGTCGGTTGCAGACTGATCTGAACTTTGCTCTAAATAGCTAAATATTTGCTGCTTGTGCAAAACCTCTTGCTGAAGTGTTTTTAGCTCATTAATAAAGAGTGTTTTATTTTGTTTCTCTGCTAACTGTTGTTTTACAACTTCTAACTGAGCTTTTCCTTGTTTGAGGTATTGCCTATTTTGTTCTAAATCAAGCTCACTAGAATATGTTTTATAACTGTAAAAAGCCCACGTGATTGCAATAATTAATAGCGCACCTAACCACAAAGTAATCATTCCCGATAAAGGGACTGGGTCTCGCCGTACGCGTAAGGTTTTTTGATAAAAGTTAATCCGGGTTTTCATAACACAGACTCAGGATCTGTTAATTGATAGGCTGCCCCAAGCGCATAATAAAAATTTGGCTCTAATTGCTGCGCTAATTCTAAGTTAGGCTCAAAATCTACAACTTTTACTTGTAAAAACTCTGCAAGCCCGGCTCTAAGAGTTAATGAAGATAAATCATCGCACTGTAACTGAATGCTGCGAATTGGTGGTTGCTTGAGCTGGCTTTCAAAAAAGTCCATAGAACGCTGAATTTCTAATCCTAACGCTTCTACCAATTCTTGATTTTGATCTTTATCTGAAATACCTAAAAAACCATTTAATCGCCTAGCTAATACTAATTGCCCATCACGAATAATTAAGATTCGAGGTTCATGATTAGCATGTTGCACAATCAGCATATGCGCCTCTTTGTATGAGCCAAACAAGGTAACTAAAACCATTTCTTCAGAGGTCATTGCACGCAAAACAGGTTTAGTTTGTTCAAAACTGTCTATAAACGGAAGTAGTTGCAGCTTATTCGTAATAAACACATTCATTTTGCTGCTTTGCATCGGTAATGTTATTGGATAATCGATAAAATCAGCCACAATATTTTCAGAAGCTATATCAACTAAGTCTTTTGTAGTCCAAGGGAGTGACTGAATAATTTCTTCATCACTAAGGTTTGGTTTATCCATTTGCACTATTTGATAAAAGTAGTGCGGTATGACTAAATTAACTGCACAAATATCAGTAGAAACCTCATTTGTACAAGCAACAATTGCAGCGGTATAATCGGTTTGCTCAGACACATTTACACTGTGAGAACTGTGAACCATCCATTGGTCGCGTTGTTTTTTTAAACATACTGCGTTAACAGTATCTGCGTAAGTTGCAACACCAATAGCTGTATTTGGATCTAAACTACGATTTAACCATGAAAACAGCTTTTCTTTCATATAGCTACTATTGTTAATTGTGTATGAAATAAGTGTCGTACATTTTAACTACTTTGCCAAATTGAAAACCAAAAAAATGCATGAAACATTCAAAACAGATGAAAATAACTATATTCAACAAATAGATACAACGTTTCTAAAAAAGAGAAATATTTATTTAGGTGTAAAGCGTGACGATTTACTACATCCGCTAATAAGTGGTAACAAATGGCGTAAATTAAAATATAATTTAGCGTACATGCAAAAAATAAATAAAACAGAACTTCTGACTTTTGGTGGTGCGTTTTCAAACCATATTCACGCCTGTGCAGCTGCCGGAAAAGAATTTAATATAAAAACTCGCGCGATTATTCGCGGACCAGAACTTGATAACAACAACCCAACAATCCAATTTGCAAAACATTGTGGTATGCACCTACATGTTGTTAACCGTATAGAATATCGAAAACGCCACGACATCGATTACCTTAATGCTCTGCAAGAGCGCTTTCCAAATGCTTATATTATTCCTGAAGGTGGTACAAATGAACATGCTTTATTAGGGTGTAAAGAGTTAGTACAAAGCTTACCTGAGCATAACTACTTAGTGTGCCCTACCGGTAGTGGTGGCACGCTTGCTGGATTAATAGAAGGCAGTGCTTCAACAACACAAGTGATTGGTGTAGCAGTATTAAAACAAGCTAATTATTTAAATGAAGAAATAAAAAAGCTGAGCGCTAAAGCTAATAATCAAAACAACTGGCAGTTACTCACAGAGTTTCATGGTGGTGGCTATGGTAAGTTTTCACCTGAGTTATGGCAGTTTTGCCAAGATATGAGCCGTACACATAATCTACCGCTTGAGCCTATTTATAGCGGAAAAATGATGTATGCATTGTGGCAGCTTATTGAGCAAGATTATTTCCCATCTGGGAGTAAAATTATTGCGGTTCATACTGGCGGGCTTCAAGGCTTAAATGGACTTAAATATAGAGGGTTAATTTAATTAAATACCGCTTGCGTAAACTCTTGAAGTGGCTCTGAAAAGTAAAACCCTTGAGCTCCCACCACTCCCAATTTGGCAAGCGTAAACAACTCTTTTTGAGTTTCTACACCAACGGCATACACAGGCAAATTTAAGAGGTTTGCGGCTTCGACTATCTTTTTTATTTGCCTTTGATTTTGAGTTTTTTCATTTAATAAATGAATTAGTTCGTATGATAATTTAAGCCCGCATACTTGGTTATAATCAGCTAATACCGCTACTTTCTCACTACTTTTTACATTATCAATCACAACTTGTGAACGGCTTTTTTTAATTACATTTAGTGCATTAGTTATCGATTCTCTATGAGTAAAAAACTCAGCCTCACTTATTTCAAATTGTAATTTAGCACTTAATTTAAGCTCTGCTATTTGACTAGGTAACCATTCCCAAAATA
This sequence comes from Pseudoalteromonas sp. NZS71, assembly GCF_015864715.1. NCBI lineage: Bacteria > Pseudomonadati > Pseudomonadota > Gammaproteobacteria > Alteromonadales > Pseudoalteromonadaceae > Pseudoalteromonas > Pseudoalteromonas sp. NZS71. The sequence continues at coordinate 168,534 of NZ_JADYWS010000003.1, forward strand.
CATTATTAAACCAATTTTTAGGGTGTAGATTTACACTAACTGTTAAGGCCGAAGATTCACTCAGCATTAGCTTTTTAACTTGTGTTATTACTGCTTTATCTAATATTAAAGCGTCTTGATTACTATAAACCTGATTAATAAAATAACGAGCAGCTAGTAAACCAAGTTGGCTATGCCTAACTCTGATAAGAGCTTCATGTTCTAAAATTTCCCCGCTAGAGAGCTCAAATAAAGGCTGGAAGAATAATATAAATTTGTTCTTTTTAATATTTTCGATAACTTGCTTACTAGAAAGTGGTTTTTCTTGGCAGTAATTTAACGCTAAGCGGTGAGAGTGCTGTACTGAGCTGTTTTGCGATAGCATAAGTGCTGATTTTGCTAACTGATAAACCGCAATTTTATCTGCGCCTAATCGATAGTCGCACGCACCTATTTTAATATTTTTATGAGTCATACTTTTTTGATAATTTTGGCATAGTAAAAACACGCTCTGATGGAGCTTTTCAACGTAGCTGTCTAACTCGGGAGTAGGTATATGTGGCAAGGTGACGGCCAAGTAACTGGAATTTAGTATTTTTACCGACACATCTTTAAATTCAGTCAATTTTCTAGTGATTAACACTTTAAAAATAGCTTCTTTATCGGTTTTCTTATCAAAGTCACATTCAATGAGTAAAAATAAGCTATGTGATGCTCTATTAACCCCATACAAAGAACTTAATTCGCATTTTTTTACTTGTTTAATTAATCGTATTTTATTTTGTTTAATAGTTTTAGTAGGTTGTATCATTGTATTTTTGGGTATAATTCTACGGCTTACATTTAATAAGCCCCACCAACGATAAGACCAGCCAGCGGCGCCTAATATGATCAAGTTTAGCAATATAAATAAGTAACTTTGTGTTACCCAAGCAGGATAGTGATAGAGGCTCAAACTTAATGTTTTGTAAGAAAAAACTTCGCGCTCTATATTCACTAAATGCCTAAAATGCTCTGCAGGCTTTGGCACCTCCAACACAAAACCTTCACTTTTAGCTAATGCGGCCAACACTTCATTGTTTATAGAAGGAGATAAATTCAGCTCGTAAACGTGTTTAACGAACTGCTGCCCAGAAGCATGAACTTTTTGATGTAATGCATCATTTAAAACGAAATTAAAACTAATAAGCATCATTAAAAATAAGACAAAAGAGATACCCTTGAAGTGTTTGAAAAGCCAGATTTTACTCTTTTGCATAGCCTGCCACTCGTTAAATTATTAACTAAAGTGTTGTTCAATATCTATAGAAGTACAAGGCTATAAACTAAGTTTAAACGTTTATTAATCGCGCTAAACAAAAAACACTCAGATAAACGAGAACTTACAAAAACAAACAACTATGCCCTTTATTTTATAAATAGATTAAATTGAATCCTCAAGCTTGAGCGCGTTTTGTTTGTAGTGTGTGCAGCGAAGCGATGTGCTTTGTTTATGGTGTCTAACTCACTAATTTCTGACATTGATAATTCAACCTTTGCTGAAATAAACATATGGGGAAAAGAATGTATGAGATTTCATATAGCAACCGGTGAGTCAAATTCTATTTTATGAAGTTTCTTTTTAAGTTATCCAAAATAGGCTCAAGCCAGCGGACAATATTACGATAGGTACTTAATATGAATAATTATTAAATCACTTTAATGGCTCAGCTATTTATTTAAACAGCGGATTATAGTTTCACGTAGATTTTGCGCTTTAATAGGCTTTGCAACATGGGCGTTCATGCCAATGGATAAGTATCGTGTAATATCATCTTTCATAACATTAGCTGTTAAAGCAATTATTGGAATATTTGCGATTGCTTTGTCACTATCGCTACGAATAATTTTACTCGCCTCAACCCCGTCCATAATAGGCATATGAATATCCATCAAAATAATATCGTACGATTGTGATTTCACGGCTTGAATACATTCTAATCCATTGTCAACCAAGTAAATTTGAGCATCAGCCTTCTCTAGTATGTTTGTAACGATAAGCCTGTTGATCGAGTTATCTTCCACAACCAATATTTTTATACCTGTCAGCGACGCTTCACTTACGGTGTTTACTATAGGCACTTCATTAAGAGGGCCTACTACTTTACTTTCAATCGCCTCATACAAAACACTCGTGTATACAGGTTTCTGCAAAATAGTTTTTATACTTACTTTTTTGGCTGCATTATTAAGTAAACTTTCGTCACTCATTATAAGCACAATCGTGTTGTTATAAAGTTGAGGATTAATATTGAAAATGCGTATTAAAAAAGTTTCGCTACTCATTGATGGCATAGCCCAGTCGACAATAATAACTTTAAATTTCTCTTTATTGTGTTCAATAATATCAATAGCTTGTTTAGCAGATTGACAGGCCGTACATACCAGCCCCATAGCCGTTAGCTGATTTTCAATTACCTTAAGATCATCTTCATTATCATCTATAATTAATACCTCAAACGAATCAGTAAATGTTAGGTCGGGAGTGTTATCAATCAACGCTTGGTTATTCAATTTCACCTTAATCGAAGCTATAAATTCACTACCTACACCTTGAGTACTTTTTACCGTTATATCCCCACCCATCGATTGGCATAAACGCTTACTTATAGTTAAACCTAAACCTGTGCCGCCAAATTTCCTGGTTGTAGAGCTGTCAGCTTGAGTAAAAGATTCAAATAAATTGGTAAGGCTTTGCTCGGCAATCCCAATACCGGAATCCTTAACAATGAAATACAAACAAACGCTCTTAGGATCAGCTAACGATCTTTTTGATTCTATTAATACCGATACAAAGCCCTGTGTAGTAAATTTAATTGCGTTAGAGCATAAATTTAGCAGTACTTGGTTTATTCGAACTACATCACCTATTAAATCGAGCTTAACCTCTTTACCAATGACAATATCAAATGTGATCCCTTTACTTTGAGCTAGCTCATCAAAAGTTGCTTTGATGTAGTCAACAACCGAATTTACAGAAAAAGGAAATTCCTCAAGGTTAATATTTCCAGACTCAATTTTTGAAAAGTCTAAAATATCGTTAATAACTACAAGGAGTTGATCTGAAGAATATTTAATTTTATTTAAATAATGCTCATATTCCCCAGGCAAACCTTTTTCGAGCAAAATGTTGGTTAAGCCAATAATCCCACTCATAGGAGTTCTAATTTCATGACTCATATTTGCTAAAAATTCAGACTTAGCGGATGTCAGCTTTTCGGCCTCTTCTTTGGCTTGCAACAGTTCTTCAGTACGCTGATCAACGCGAGACTCTAATCTTTGCTTTTCTTCATCAAGCTCTTTTAAAAGTTGAATGCGGCGTTGATTTAAAAACAATACGAAAACTAAAAAGCTGCTAAGAATAGAAATAATCGCAGTAGCGCTGTAAATTAATGTTTTATTTTTCTCAAAATAGGTTGGCTCGTAATAAGATATGATCGACTTTTCTGGCAAGCTTTGTGGAGCTATATCGAACTTGTTTAATTGACGCCAGTCATAAGCGTAAACACTTAGCCCTTCACCACTGATTTCACTTAAACTTTTATTTTCATTGTATAAAATTATCGAATCGGCAATACGTTCGCCTATTTTTTCACCCGACAACACATACCCACCAACAACACCTGAGCCTAATAGTACCTCCCAATAACTAAAAACGGGCGCAGAACTTGCTTTAGCTAATTGCTCTACGAGCTGATAAGGGCTAAGGGATTTATTATCGTAATGCCTGAAAATGGGAGTAAACAATATAATTGAATCATCTGGCGCATTTTTTACTTTAGTTAGCAGCTCTGGCATTGAAAGATCAAACCACTTCTCTACGCCTAAATACGAAAAGTCACGGTTAATAACCGAAAAGAGCCCTCGATAAAAGCTCATCCCAATATCGTTTTTTGTATCTAATATAACGATTAATTTTTTAGGCTTCATTAAATTAACAGCGCTTGCTGTTGCTTGCGCGTAATCTAATTTAGCTTGGATTACTGCTCCGTTAGTATTTTTAGGCAAACTAAATTGAGCGCCTGGTTCCAAATATATTCTTGGAGCATTTATAAAAAAGTCATCTAATTGCGATAAAAGTACTGCTGCAGAAGGAGACTGAGTAACAATGATATCGATGTGCTTATTTTTATATTTTTGTTTGAGGTAGTCCTTCATTAACTGTTTTTGATTTGCTTCATCGAATCGGTTTACATCCATATTTTCAACGAAGAGTTCATAACTAAAAGAACGTTCTATAAGTTTTTTACGCAGTCCAGAATCAACACTTTTGTGCCAAGGCATATCTTGGTTTGTTGAATTTATAAATAAAACATGAGTAACATTTGAAGAAGGTTGAGCGTTTGAAATTGGACTCACAAATTGAAAAACAAGAAATAAAAATAAGATATTAGTTTTCATGTTTCTCATTGTGTAATCAAGGTAAAAGTCTTTTAATGGTAAGTGTTAACGATATATATATCAATTAAATAAAATGTAAATACCACCATAATTTAACATGTTTACTAATACTATTTCATTTTATTGCTTAATGACGATATTCATTGATAGTTCTGGGTTGCCCTCACTACACAACTCGTATAAAAAAGCCGCTATTAAGCGGCTTTAAAATACTTTTTCAACATTTTGTATTTTGTCTTAGGTCAGAACGGGATATCGTCGTCAAAATCAATGGTTGGTTCCATTGGGTTTGATGCGCCACCTTGCGGAGCACTTTGTGGTTTAGGAGCGAAACCACCTTGCTGTTGTGGTGCACTTTTTTGCTGTGGTGCATAACCACCTTGCGGCTGATATTGATTACTTTGCTGCTGTGGTGCTGGAGCCGGTTTTGGTTGTGCTGCTGGTGCGGCTTGTTGCTGCGGATTATAGCCACTTTGCTGTGCAGCTTGGCCTTGGTTATTTTGACCGTAACCACCGCTTTGTTGACCACCTTGCGGCTGATTACCTTGGTAACCACCACCTTGTTGTCCACCTTGCGGCTGATTACCTTGGTAACCACCACTTTGCTGATCGCCACCACGTGCGCCTAACATTTGCATTTGACCAGTAAATCCATCTACAACTATTTCTGTAGTGTATTTTTCTTGGCCTTGTTGATCGGTCCACTTACGTGTTTGAAGTTTACCTTCAACATAAATTTGTGAACCTTTACGACAATATTCACCAACAATTTCAGCTAATTTGCCAAAGAACACAACACGATGCCACTCAGTTTTATCAACCATTTGGCCAGTGTTTTTATCTTTATAGCTATCCGAAGTTGCTAAGGTAATATTTGCTACACCATTGCCGTTAGGCATATAACGAACTTCAGGATCTTGCCCTAAATTACCAACCAAAATTACTTTGTTCACACCGCGTGCCATGGAACCATCTCCTATAAATGTTAGATTAAACCAGCTACTTTACGTGCTTGGTCTAGGTCAAATTCTTTATCATTAATCTTTAAATAGCTGCGACTTTCATCGCGAACCACAGTTGCTTCTATTACGCCTGGTAAAGCAACTAACTGAGAAGCAAGTGTTTGAGCATGCTCTTCAGAATCTAATTTGGTCATTAAACTAATAACTTTACTTTTGGGTGGGACTTGCATTTTCCACGCAATAATAAGCCATATTAACCCAACAAGTGCCGCTGCCGCAAACACAGCTTGCGTCGTTGTAGTTTGTGCTACATAACCACCTAACATACCGCCTAAAAAGGCGCCTAAAAACTGACTAGATGAGTAGCCACCCATTGCTGAACCTTTTTGGCTTGCAGGTGCTATTCGCGATACAAGCGCAGGCATAGTGGCTTCTAAAAAGTTAAACGCCACAAAATAAAGCAGCATACACACAGCAATGCCTACTACACTATTAACCCATACCGACATTGCTAGCATACTAATAGTTAACAAGGCTACTGAGCCAATAAATGCTTGTTTTTCTTTCTCTTTTTTAATGGCTACAATCATTATTGGTACCATTAATAAAAATGCTAAAAATAGCACTGGAATATATAAATACCAGTGATGGTCGGCAACTAAGCCATCTTTAATTAATTGACTCGGCAGTACGACAAATATTGTGGTTAGCGTTAAGTGTAATAGCAATACACCTGCATTTAATCGTGCTAACTGAGGGTGCTTAATTAGTTTTTTAATGTCGCTAAAGCTTGCTAATGTATCGCCTTTGGGCGCTTTATTTACCGCATTTGGCACTAGCATAGTCACTATAAATATACCAAAAACAGCTAAAATAGCAGTCAACCAAAATACACCCGCAATACCCCACGAAGCTGCAACAATTGGCCCAAGTAGCATAGCAAAGGCAAAGCTCATTCCTATGCTCATACCAATAACGGCCATTACCTTTGGTCGTTGCTCATCTCGGCTTAAATCTGAAGCAAACGCGAGTAGTGCACTGGCTATTGCGCCCATACCTTGTAGAGCGCGGCCTACGGTAACCATTTGAATAGAGTCAGCTAATGCAGCAACTACAGAGCCAATAGCAAACACGACTAAACCACCAACAATAACCTTTTTACGACCAATTTTATCGGATAATCGACCCATAGGTATTTGCAATACGGCTTGCGTTAAACCATACGCACCAATGGCAAAACCAATCCAAATAGGCGAAAAACCTTCAAGCGATTGTCCATAAATAGCCAATACAGGCATCAGCATAAACAAGCCGAGCATTCTAAATGCAAACACACTCGCCAGCGATACTGCGGCGCGTTTTTCTCGTGAATTAAGTGAAGATGCGGTCATTATCTGCGTGATCTTACTCTATGAAAAATTGAGGTTGGGATTCTACCATAAGCTTGGCAATAATTAATCGCCTATAAGTAAGGATTTTTCATTGATCAAGGATTAATATTGCTTCGTATTATGCGATACTGAGTAAATAATTTTGGTAATAAACGAGATAGCATGGAAAACATTGAAGTCCGAGGCGCCCGTACGCATAATTTAAAAGACATCAGCCTAACCATCCCACGTGATAAATTAATAGTTATTACTGGTCTATCTGGTTCGGGGAAGTCATCACTTGCATTTGATACACTTTATGCAGAAGGACAACGCCGGTATGTTGAATCACTCTCTGCGTATGCAAGACAATTTTTATCGCTTATGGAAAAGCCAGATGTAGATCACATCGAAGGCCTCTCTCCTGCAATTTCTATTGAGCAAAAATCAACGTCTCATAATCCACGATCAACTGTGGGTACTATTACCGAAATTTACGATTATTTACGACTTATGTTTGCCCGCGTTGGCGAACCACGATGCCCTACACATGATTTACCACTTGCTGCGCAAACCGTTAGTCAAATGGTAGATACTGTTTTGGCACTGCCTGAAGGCAGTAAATTAATGCTGCTTGCGCCAATAGTAAAAGAGCGTAAAGGTGAGCATGTTAAGTTATTAGAGCAGCTATCAAGCCAAGGTTATATTCGCGCCCGTATAGACGGTGAAGTATGTGACTTGTCTGATCCACCAACACTTGAGCTTCATAAAAAACATACAATAGAAGTTGTTGTAGACAGATTTAAAGTAAAAGATGGCTTACAACAACGCTTAGCAGAGTCATTTGAAACCGCGCTTGAAATGTCTAATGGCGTTGCACATGTAGCATACATGGATGATAGCAGCGCTGAAGAAATTCTATTCTCAGCAAACTTTGCCTGCCCTACTTGTGGCTATGCAATGACTGAGCTAGAACCGCGTTTGTTTTCGTTTAATAACCCTGCTGGTGCGTGCCAAACCTGTGATGGTTTAGGTATACGTCAATATTTTGATCCTAATCGCGTAGTGCATAACCCAGAGTTAAGCCTTGCTGGCGGTGCAATTAAAGGCTGGGATAAACGCAGCTTTTATTACTATCAAATGCTACAAGCCGTTGCTGAGCATTATAGTTTTGATTTAGATGTGCCTTATCAAGATTTAGACAGCGACTCGAAAAAAATTATTTTAGATGGCTCTGGTAGCACTAAAATTGCGTTTAATTACCGTAACGACCGTGGCGATTTAATTACGCGTAATCATGAGTTTGAAGGCGTTTTAAATAACATGAATCGCCGCTACCGCGAAACTGAGTCAAACTCTGTACGCGAAGAACTTGCTAAATACCAAACAAGCCAAGCATGTCCTAGCTGTAATGGCTCGCGTTTACGCGAAGAATCTCGAAATGTATTTATTGGAAAAACCAACTTACCTGCAATCACGTGCATGAGCATTGGTGAAGCTATGGAGTTTTTTGAAGGGTTAACGCTAACCGGACAAAAAGGCCAAATAGCTGAAAAAATACTAAAAGAAATTCGCGACCGTTTATCGTTTTTAATTAACGTTGGCCTAAATTACTTATCACTTGAACGCAGCGCCGACACACTATCAGGTGGTGAGGCTCAGCGTATTCGCTTAGCGAGCCAAATTGGTGCTGGCCTTGTAGGTGTAATGTACGTACTAGATGAGCCATCTATTGGATTACATCAACGCGATAACGACCGTTTATTACAAACATTGGTACATTTACGCGACTTAGGTAACACCGTTATTGTGGTAGAACACGATGAAGATGCTATTCGTGCCGCTGACCATATTATTGATATTGGCCCAGGCGCGGGTGTTCATGGTGGGCATATTATTGCTCAAGGAACACGCGACGATATTTTAGCAAGCAAAGAGTCTGTTACGGGCCAGTTTTTATCTGGCGTACGTAGAATAGAAATACCAAAAGAACGTCACCCAACGAACGACAAATGGCTAGAGCTATTTGGCGCAACGGGTAATAACCTTAAAAATGTGGATTTAAAAATCCCATTTGGTTTAATGACCTGTGTGACAGGTGTATCGGGCTCGGGTAAATCAACGTTAATAAACGACACTTTATTTAAACTTGCTCATACAGAGCTAAATGGCGCAACAACTGCCGAAGCGGCACCGTATAAATCAATTAGTGGTTTAGATCATTTTGATAAAGTGATCGATATTGATCAAAGCCCAATTGGTCGTACTCCGCGTTCAAATCCGGCAACCTACACAGGTATATTTACCGGCATTCGTGAGTTATTTGCAGGTACACAAGAAGCGCGCTCACGTGGCTACAAAGTAGGTCGCTTTAGCTTTAACGTTAAAGGCGGACGCTGTGAAGCTTGCCAAGGTGACGGCTTAATTAAAGTTGAAATGCACTTTTTACCTGATGTGTATGTACCGTGTGATGTATGTAAGAGTAAACGCTATAACCGCGAAACCCTCGAAGTACAATACAAAGGTAAAAACATACACCAAGTGCTTGAGATGACTGTTGAAGACGCTCATGATTACTTTGATAAAATACCGGCTATTGCGCGTAAGCTTAAAACGCTGATGGACGTTGGTTTGTCGTATGTTCGTTTAGGTCAAGCCGCTACTACTCTCTCTGGTGGTGAGGCGCAACGTGTAAAATTAGCACGCGAGCTATCAAAGCGTGATACTGGTAAAACGCTCTACATATTAGATGAGCCAACAACAGGCTTACACTTTGCTGACATTGAACAGCTGCTTGTTGTACTTCATCGTCTGCGCGATCACGGCAATACAATTGTTGTTATTGAGCACAACCTCGATGTAATTAAAACAGCAGATTGGGTTATCGATTTAGGACCTGAAGGCGGAGCTGGCGGTGGTGAAATACTCATTGCCGGTACACCAGAAGAAGTAGCCGAATGTGAGCGTTCACATACTGGGCATTACTTAAAACCTCTATTAAATAAATAGAGGTTCGGTTGTTACAAATCAATCGGTATTAAGGTTATTTAACTGTCGAGATTACACTTGATTAAAAATGGCGAGAAGATTCACTTCTCGCTATTTTTTTGCTCTAACTTTTCTTTTATCAACATAATACCAATCCGCAATAATACTTAATCATTTTGCGGGGCTAAACGTGTCGCTACCTGTGTTAAAAAATTCTCATTTACGACTGCATGGATGCAGAAGGTAGAAGGTAGAGCAATGCAGGAGCAATTGCCGAGAACAACTAAATAGCGAATTTTTTGCCTAGCTACCAACACGTTTTTCCATCCTCAAAATAGATCACTTAATTAAGCGAATTGGTATAACAATCGAAAATGCTATTAAAGAAAAACAACACACTGCTACAAGCTTAATCTAGAAAGATAGACACGCCCTAGTCATTCCAACTTATCTGTATTATTTGCATGTCTTTATATTTAGCACCCGTGAATAAAATTTCGTTATCTGAACTCACTTCAAAACCAATAGGTCGAAAGTCCACGTGTATATCTTGTATAGTTTGATCGTGTAAATTTAGTCTAGCGACTCTAGAAATAGAATCTGAATAATAGAAATAGTCTTTGCTAACTCCATACGCAACTGACTTTTTGGCGTTTTTAGGTAATTCCCAGCTTTGCCTATCTGAAAGGCGAATTAACTGATTATCATTGGTTACGTACCCGTTACCTTTACTATCTGAAATGAGTTTATTAGCTTTTATACCTTCTATTACACGTGTATCACGTGTTACTAAATTAAATTCTGCCAATATATTTTTTGAACCAAGTCGCTTAACATAAATAATGCTGTCGTTATTTTTTGACCAAATATAGCTTACTATTTTATGCTTATTAAATTCTTCAAATGGATAAAATTTTTGAGCGTTTACGTCATAAAGTGAAAAACCTTTATTTTTCATGAATATCATGCGTTGCTTATTAGGAGAAGCTCTTAGTCCTCCTAATACAAAAGTTGATGAGCCATCATCGTAATTAAAAAAGCTAAGTTGCTTTGTAAGACCATTTTGAGAGAGCCACAATTGACTGCTGCCAGAACGCTCTGATACAAAAACATGTGCTGTCCCTTCCTTATTAATTATTTCAGCAATGTTGTACTCGTCTTTATCACTTTTATAAAGTGCTTCATACTCAGGATTATCACCAAAAGGGTCTGTAGCTTTAATAAGCGAGTATGCCTGTGTCATATTTTCCGAGTAAAATAGGCTGTTATCAGAGTGAACTGCAATATAATAAGGTGAAATTGCTGGGGTAACCGTTAATGTGCGTTTAATAATATTATTTTCCTCAACCACAATGGTTGAAAGTTCAGAGCCTTCAAAAACAATCACGCCTTTATCGTCTGCAAGCCAGTCAAACGCGAAGCTAATTATGCTTTTCTTTGCTTTAAATAACCGCTTGGTTTCATGGGTCTCAAAGTTGTAGCTAAATACAGAAAAAGGCTTACCCTTTTGACTAAGTACATATGCTATTTTACTACCAGAATGAGATAAACGAGGCATGATTACGCCATACATGACGCCTGGTGGTGGGATCACTATGAATTCTTTTTTAAGTTCTAAATCATATTTATATAAACCTGAACCCTCATGCTCATTTTTATATTCGGTGTAATAAATATGCTCACCACTTTCGTCTACTTGCGCATAACCTGTGTATCTAAGGTCACACTTTTTAATTAATGTAGCCTTTCCTATAACAGGAAACTGGCTTAAATCAACGAGAACCATTTCACACTTTTGCTGCTTTAAGTTAGTCGCTTGTAACAACACAGAGTGCTGATTTAACTGCCACGATAAAATGGATACTTGAAAGCCAGGATAGGTAATTTCAACTTCCCTTTGATCAGATAGTCGTTTTACAAATGCATGCATTACGTCATTTTCAGGTTCAACATTTGTATAAGCTAAATATTGTTTATCTGAGGACATCTCAGGATGAACCTCACTGCCTATATTCCACGTGCTTGCTACCTTATTAACCGTGATCTGTTTAATCTTTTCGCTAGAAGGTGCATTAATAAAAAACAACCCAAACCATACTAAAAAGCACAGGCAAATAATGGCGAATAAAGAATAAATCAAAAACTTTTTACTATTCGTTCTTTGAACTGGTTGAGAAGTAGTTGCAGTAGCTATCTCTTCATTTTTGGCAGAAATACCCGGTGAGTCAGACAAAATGTTTGCAGGCTCTTTCAAAACGTTTGCTTGCGTTAAACGCTCAGGTATTACTGTTAGGCTATATCCTTTACGGTAATGCGTTTTTAAAAGCGGCGCTTTTTCAATTGGGTGGGCAAGCTGCTTTCTTAACTCTGAGATTGCACGGTTAATCGCATTATCGTCAACAAAGCTTTGTTGCCACACACTCTCAATAAGCTCTTGGCGGGAAACGATTTGTTGAGGCTTATCTATAAAGTGGAGTAATAACTTTACTAAAAGTGGATCTAATTCCCTTTCTAAATGGTTTGAAGTAATCACACAGCGATTACTAATAAATTGCCAAGGTCCGATTTGATAATTCATAGTCTTTACGTATTTTTATTTTTATAAACCGTATCACATCTACACTTTATTTTATAGAAAAAGCATTTTAAACCTTATATTAGCATTATAAGGTTTAAAGCTAACATACTAAATTTAAACAATTATTTAGCTTTAAAACCTTATCTATTAATTGCTCATAACTAGATAAGCGACTCTTAATAAATTCAGCGATATTCTTTAAACCGTCATCAACAAGCAGCTTAGTAAAAAATCATTTGTGATTCTAAATTGGCTGCAGCAAAAAATACAAAAGGTTTAATTATGAACAGCACAATGAAAAAAGTACTACCGGCTTTACTACTAGCAACTGCTTTTAATACTACTTCAGTTATTGCAGCTGACACTAAACAAAACACCGTTCAAAATAATTTTGAGAAATGCATGATTGGTGAAAGCATAAAGGCAATTAGCCCTGTTAATCAAAAACTACAAAAAACAAACAAAATAGACGCTTCTGAGTCTTTAAAAAGTAATGTTGATAAGCAAACGTTACTTTCTTCAATAGATGAAAAAATATCAGCTGAGCTTGACTCTTCAATGAGCAAAATAAACTCGCAAATTGATAAAAATCTTTCAAAGGTAACATCGTCAATCACTACATATTTCAGCAATGTGTTATCGAACTAAAAACAATAAAATTAAAAGTTATATTAAGGAATTATCATGAAAAAATTCACAAAAAAATTAGTATCTGCCAGCGTATTACTTAGTTGCAGCCTTTTAGCAAATACAGCACAGGCTCAAAGCTCTGTATGGCAAGTAAGTAATGGCAATGACTCACTATTTATTGGCGGTACAGTTCACATACTACCTAAAGCTGAAATGCCACTACCCGCTGAGTTTAACCATGCTTATGAACAAGCAGATACAATTATTTTAGAAGCACCGTTACCTGACCCAGCCGACACCAATGCACAAATGCAAATGTTAGGTGCGCTATCGTATACAAATAACGAAACGTTAAGTCAAAAGCTAGAACCCGAGATTAAGGCTTTACTTGAAAATAAGCTTAGCGAGTTTGGCGCTAACCTAGCTAAGTTAGATGGTTTTCGCCCTGCTATGGTTAGTATTGTTTTAATGTCGATGGAGCTTCAAAAGCAAAATTTAATGGGTGAAGGGGTTGATGCTTACTTTACTAAAAAAGCGACTGAAGATAACAAAACAAAAGATTACTTAGAAACAATGGAATTTCAGTTAGAGTTTTTTAAAACAATGGGTCAAGGCAACGAGAACGATTTCATTAAACGTAACTTAGCCGAGCTTCACAACTATGGCGATATGTTTAAAGGACTTTTAGCTGCCTGGCGCAAAGGTGATACAGACACACTGAATAAAGTGGCACTTGAAGATATGCAGCAAAATGATCCGAATAGCTATAAACAAATCATTACAGATAGAAATAATGATTGGTTACCAAAAGTAGAAGCCATGTTTAACAACGACAAAAATGAGTTTGTACTTGTTGGAGTTGCCCACCTCGCAGGACAAGATAGTTTACTTACCTTACTTGAAAATAAGGGCTATAAAGTTTCTCTAGTTGATATTGATAGCACGGCAGATATAACAGTAAGAGGGGCTGAATAATGGATAAAACAGATAAACTAGCGATATCGCTACTGTTTCTATTTGGGTCTATCATGTTGATATGTGCTATATAAAAAATGCCGCTAACAAGCGGCATTTTTTTATTTTAATAAACTTACCCGCGAGGAATAAAACCAAGCGCATCGTATACCGATTTCAATGTTTTCTCAGCACGTACACTTGCTTTTTCAGCACCTGATTTCATTATGCTATTAAGTAGGTTTTGATCTTCTCTGATCTCTTTAAAGCGAGCTTGAATTGGCTCAATCATGTTTACAACTGCATCTGCTGTATCTTTCTTTAAATGGCCATACATTTTATCTTCATACTCAGGAACTAGGTCTTCTATTGAGCGCTTAGTTGCAACACTCAATAAAGTAAGCAAGTTTGATACGCCAGGCTTTTCTGTGCGATCAAAATATATACGTGCTTGTTCATCTGAATCTGTTACTGCTTTTTTAAGCTTTTTCACAATTTGTTTAGGCTCATCTAATAACATGATGTAACCATTTGGGTTTTCGTCAGACTTAGACATCTTTTTAAGTGGGTCTTGCAAGCTCATTACGCGTGCACCAAACTCAGGAATGTACGGCTCTGGTAATTTAAATACGTCGCCGTATAAATTATTAAAGCGTGTTGCTATATCGCGAGTAAGCTCTAAGTGTTGCTTTTGATCTTCACCAACGGGTACTTGATCAGCTTGGTATAATAAAATATCCGCAGCTTGCAATACCGGATATGAAAATAAGCCCACGTTTACGTTATTTGCATGCTTAGATGACTTGTCTTTAAACTGAGTCATTCGATTAAGCTCACCCATTTGCGCGTAACAATTTAATACCCACGCTAACTGTGCGTGTTCAGGTACTTGTGATTGTACAAATAACGCAGATTTTTCAGGATCAATGCCACATGCCGCGTAAAGAGCAATACCATCCAACACTCGAGAGCGCAGTAATTCAGGCTCTTGGCGAACCGTAATAGCGTGTAAGTCTACTAACATAAAGAAACTTTCGTGGTCTTCCTGTAACTTTAGCCACTGGTTAATAGCGCCAACATAGTTGCCTATTGTCATACCACCGGTTGGCTGAATGCCGCTTAAAACTACTGGTTTACTCATGATTTTCCTTTATTTTGCTTAATTAATAATATTTAACGCTGCGTTAGAACAGGTATTATATCTAAGAAGTGATCGCATAGGTACTGTGGATTATAATCCTTGAGATTTTCACCTTGGTTATAGCCGTAACTAAGTGCGATTACGTCTATATTAGCGGCTTTAGCTGCAAGTATATCGCTTTTAGAATCACCTATCATTATCGCTTTACTAGGTTCAACCTTTAGTTTTTTACAGGCAAATAACAATGGATCTGGCGATGGTTTTTTTGCCATATCGTCACCGCATACAATCACATCAAAATGACTCGTTAGTGCCAGTTTATCAAGTAGTTTTTCTGTAAATATTCGAGACTTATTAGTGATTAGTGCTTTAGACATACCACGAAGTGCTGCAAGCCCGGTTTCTACATGTTGGTACAAAACACTATACTCACCAACTTGTTGTTCATAGTGCTTATAAAACTGTAATATTGCTTTACTACTAAGTGACTCATCTAGATGCTCACTCACTTGCATATCACCACTCAAAGCGCGTTTAACGAGGACTTCAACCCCATTACCGACCCAGCTTTCGACCAAGCGTTGGCTAACAATAGGAAAAGCGAGGTCACTCAAGGTTAGGTTAATAGAAATATACAAGTCGTAAACGCTATCAACTAAGGTACCATCTAAATCAAATAAGGCTATATCGTATTTCATTACTTAACACTTCCAAGCTGCTCACGCATTTGATCAATCACAACTTTGTAATCTGGTTGGTTAAAAATAGCTGAGCCTGCAACAAACATATCAGCGCCTGCTTGTGCTGCTGCTGCAATGTTATCGACTTTAATGCCGCCATCAACCTCTAAGCGAATATCTCGACCCGATTCAATAATGCGTTGCTTAGCTTGGCGTAATTTTTCAAGCGTATGAGGGATAAAGCTTTGCCCGCCAAAACCTGGGTTAACCGACATAAGTAAAATGGTATCTAGCTTATCAATAACATGATCTAAATAACTTAAGCTTGTAGCAGGGTTAAACACTAAGCCTGCTTTACAGCCGTGATCTTTTATTAACTGTATTGTACGATCGACGTGCTCACTGGCTTCTGGATGAAAAGTAATAATTGATGCGCCAGCCTCTGCAAACAATGGAATAAGACTATCTACAGGCTTAACCATTAAGTGTACGTCGATAGGTGCTGTAATGCCGTAATCTCTTAGTGCTTTACACACCATAGGACCAATTGTGAGATTAGGTACATAGTGATTATCCATTACATCAAAGTGAACCACGTCAGCGCCCGCTTCGAGTACTTTATCAACATCTTCGCCTAGTTTTGCAAAATCAGCAGACAAAATAGAAGGGGCTATTAAATATTTTTGCTCTGGGTTAAACATGATTAACTCCATCAATAAATAGTGTATTGCGTTAATGTAACTTAATTGAAGATGTTACCCAAGTAATATGGCGTAATAGCCCCTATTTCAGGTAACTTTAAGTTTGATTTTTAATCAATATTTGCTATGATTAAAAAAGTAACAAATTATTGGATTTCATCATGCGTGCTTTTAAAACTGGGATATTAATTGCGTCGGCATTACTGCTTATCGGGGCGCTTAGCTTTGGTTCAAGCTCTGAGCAAGAATTAAGCTCAGTGGGTAATTGTCATAATACACAAGTGGTAAGTGCTCAAAACACATTAACTACAATCACGTGTATTAAAGCTGAAGAAGAGTCATCGTGGTTTTCGTGGTTAACTGGCGATAGCCGTAGTGCTCAGTTTCATTACCTCGATTTACTAGAGCTACTTACTAGCTCTGATGATTCTAAAAACACTCCATCTTTAAAACCTTTATTTTAAATAATGCTGCAATTTTTTAGTGCGTTGCAAAGTGTACTAGCAGCATTTTTTGGTGTTCAATCTGAAAATAAACGCCAAGTCGATTTTAAACAACACTCTCCTATCTCTATCATCCTAATTGCGATTGTACTATTTATTGCTTTTGTTATCGCAATTTACGCAGTGGTTGCTTGGGTGCTAAATACATAGCCATCAACTCGTCAACTTTATTTCTAGAGCCACCTTTGGGGCTAATAGTGCGCTTTACTTGAATTTGGTCAAGTGATGCTTGGCTATAAATTTTTCGAGTCCATACGGTATCGTGATTAGAGATAAGCACTGGTGTATCATTTTCAAAGGCAGCCTTCTCAGCCAGATTAGCCAAATTAGCCTGATCATCTAAATTAAACCCCCCTTTAGCGTAAGACGTAAAAGAAGCGGTTTTACTTAATGGTACATAAGGTGGGTCGCAATAAATAACTGCATTGTTAGGCACTAACTTAAAAACGTCATCGTAATCTAAACAGGTAAAGGTTGCTTTTTGTGCTTTTTCAGCAAAAAAATACATTTCTTTTTCAGGAAAGTAAGGCTTTTTATATTTACCAAAAGGCACATTAAAAATACCTTTTAAATTATACCTACAGAGTCCGTTGTAACCATGGCGGTTCATGTATAAAAACAATATTGAACGTTCATATACATCACGACTTTGATTAAACTGCACACGATATTCGTAATAAGCATCTGCGTGATTATTCAAATCTACAAATAACTTTTTAGCGTCACTAATCAGCTCATCTGGAGAGCTTTTTAGCTCTTTGTATAAGTTAATTAAGTCTGCATTTATATCGTTGAGAATATAGTGTTTAAAGTCACTATTTAAAAACACAGAGCCTGCACCAACAAAAGGTTCAACCAACGTATCAGCATTCTTGCTAGCTTGGTTTAATCGCGCATTAATATTTTCAACTAGGCTGTATTTTCCGCCGGCCCATTTAAGGAAGGCTCTACTCTTTTGCTGCATTGGCTCTTTACTTCAATCTGGTGTTGCGCGATTTTACACTAAAGCAGTGTGTTTTACTGATCAACGAGTGCTATTTCTTGCTTTATTTTACTAATTTTTTTATAGAAAGGTTTATTTTTTCTAACCTCAGCAGATAAAGTATCCATTGCTGATTTTGCTTCGTTTATACTTTCAAAACTGCCAAATGTAACAACCCACCATATTTTATTATTTCGCTTTGTTTGGTAAGTATGAGTTTGCTGCTGTAGATTGAATTGAGCAATAAAATTATCGCTAACTTCCTGCTGAGTTACGGCTAATAATTGAATAACACTATTTGTATCTATTTGCTGCATGTACCATATATTATCTTGGCTACTCTGGGTTTGCTCTGCTGTATTTACTTTTAGAGCTTCAGATTTAACGTCACTTGATACACTGCTTTTATTATTAGTACTATCATCAACATCATTGTCTAATACGTTAACTGTGTTGCCAGGTTCGGTAAGGCTTTGCATTATGGCAGGCACATCATTAATGTGTACACGCTCTGCCTTAATATCTGGCTCAACTACTTCAAGTTCATTTAAGTTAATTATTGAGTCATTTTTCTTTATAGCCGGCTCACTTACTTGCTCTATAGATATTGCTGTATTTACTACTTGTGTTTCTTCTTGCTGATAATACTGTTGCCACCACTGCGTCATATCCGACTTATAAAGCAGACCAATAATTAAAAGCATAATCAGCAACATCAAAATCAATAAGTGTAATCGCCAAGACACTTTGTCTTTAACAATAATATCGGCTATGTGCTCACTAGGTTGCCAAGCAAGCAATAAGCTGGGATTACCGTGAGCCTCAGCTAAAAAAGTACTAAATACAGGGTCTTCATCATAGGGTAAGTCTGTAAAGTACCACTGCAATAACATCTTGCTTTCTCGAAGCGTTAGCGGCTCCAGATAAATTTCAACAGCGTTATTTAAAGCCAGTTTAGACTGTGAAGCTATTATAATATATAGCGTATTTGGGCTGTTTTTAGAAAGTAACTCAAGCTCAATTAACATCTCATCAGATAATTGCCTACCGCCATCAAGTACCCATAAACATGGCCCGCATGGTTGCTGCTGCAGTAATTGGTAATAGTTTTCAGGTAAACTTAAGTTATGATCAATCAGGGGAGAGTTAAAGCTTTGCTCTAATAACTCACTCATTAGCTGAGCATCAGTCATTTGCGCACTTACTTGCACGAAGGCTTTATTAAAGTCGTTGTATTTATCTGTAATGAAGGTTTCGAGCATATAACTTTTACCTAGCCCAGAAGTGCCAAGTAAAACAATTAAATTTTGCCCGTACTCAAATTGCAGTGCGATTCTATCCACCAAAGCCGCACGGCTTGGTAAAATTTGTGACTGCATTTACTGCTCGATTAAGTCTCTAACTTGATCATCAGATACATTATCAACTAATGCACACTGGCCAAATTGGGTAGGTAGAATAAAGCGGATAGTGCCTTTTTTATTCTTTTTGTCTTTACGCATATGCGTTAAAAACTGCTCGCTAGTCATTTGCTTTGGAATTTCTGTTGGTAAATTATATAGCTCAAGCAGCTTAATAATTCGATCAACTTCATCTGCGCTTAAATCTTGGCGTGTCTTGGCAAGTTTAGCTGCTAATACCATTCCTGTTGCAACAGCTTCGCCGTGTAACCAAACGCCATAACCCATCTGTGCCTCAATTGCATGGGCAAATGTATGGCCTAAGTTTAACAAAGCTCGTAAGCCATGTTCTTTTTCATCTTGAGCAACTATAAGCGCTTTTATTTCACAACATCTAAAAATGATATGCTGTAAGCATGCTTCATCTAGTTGCTGTAAATTAGTCACATTTCGCTCTAAATAGGCAAATAATTCGGTATCGTAAATCAGACCATACTTAATTACCTCAGCCATACCTGCTGCAAACTCTCGTGCAGGTAGAGTGTGTAATGTTTGCGTATCAATAAAAACCGCTTGAGGCTGATAAAATGCCCCTATCATATTTTTACCTAACGGATGATTTACTGCCGTTTTTCCACCTACCGATGAATCAACCTGTGAAAGCACTGTCGTTGGTATTTGAATAAACGGTACGCCGCGCTGATAACAAGCCGCTACAAAACCAGTTAGGTCACCTACAACACCGCCACCTAACGCAATTAAACACGTATCTCGGCCACAGTTATTTTGTAGTAAAAATGCTGATATTTTTTCAAACCATTCCAGTGATTTATATTGCTCACCGTCAGGAATAATAAAAGATAGCGGATTTAGATCAGCTAATGAATCAAGTAACCTTTGCAAATATAAAGGCGCTATTGTGTCATTAGTAATGATGATAGGCCGACAATCACCAATGTGGTGAACCAGGCGGCCATTATCTTGAAGTGCAGATTGCCCAATATAAATAGGATAACTTCGCTCGTCCAAATTAACAGTTAATTTAAGCATGCTTGGCTATTCCTTTATTATTGGTTTTTAAAAATCTAATTTCTCGATGATTTGGTTAGCAACAACTTTAGCGCTTTGCTCATCGGTACGTACAACAAAATCAGCAACTTCTTTGTATAGTGGCTCGCGTTCTTCTGCTAAGCGCTCTAGTACGTTACGAGGTGCTTCTTCAGTTTGCAGTAATGGGCGACGCTTGTCGCGTTGCGTGCGTGCAACTTGCTTCTCTATAGGTGTCTCTAGGTATACAACGATACCTCGAGCCGAAAGCTTGTTTCGAACTTCTTTGCTCATTACTGAACCACCACCGGTAGCAAGTACAATACCTTGCATCTCGGTTAAATCGCCAATAACAGACTCTTCTCGAAGTCTAAAGCCTTCTTCACCTTCAAGATCGAATACCCATGCAATATCTGCACCTGTGCGGCGTTCGATTTCTTGATCAGAATCAACAAATTCAAGGTGTAATTGGTCAGCGATGTGACGACCAATCGTGCTTTTGCCAGCCCCCATGGGGCCAACTAGAAATATATTACGTTTCTCAGCCATATCTTTTAGTACAAACAAACTCTAAAATTTGAAATAAAACCCCGCCTAACGACCTGGCCCCAAAATTAAGGAGGGGATTATCTCAGTAATTGCGGGGGTATTTCAAGTCAATTAGCATAAAAAGCCATATAACGAGCAATTAATCTAAATAATCACCCGTTGGTTAACATAAAACCACTGTATTTTAATCAATTTGTATTTTTGGTGTCACAAAAATAAGTAATTCACGCTTTTCATTAAACTCACTTGTGGTTTTAAATAGTCTTCCTACGTAAGGAATGTCACCTAAAATTGGCACTTTACTCGTAGTATTAATGATCTGCTGCTGGAAAATACCACCGAGTACTACGGTTTGTCCATTCTCAACTAACACTTGAGTTTGAATCTCTTGGGTATCAATAGACACTGCTTCACCTGTTCCCGTTTGTACAGTATCACCACGAGTATCTTGAGTAATAATTAAGTCTAGAATTACTTTATTATCAGGTGTGATATGAGGTGTCACTTCTAAGCTTAGTACCGCTTTTTTAAAGCTTACAGTAGTAGCACCACTTGAAGCTGACTCAGTGTAAGGGATTTCAGTACCTTGCTCTATTCGCGCTTTTTGCTGATTAGCCGCTATGATACGCGGGCTAGCAATAATTTCGCCTTTATTCTCTTCTTCAAGAGCACTTAGCTCTAAATCAATTAATGTACCGTTAGCCAATTTTGCTATGTGCAAACCAATACTGGCCGCAGGATTAGAAATTGGTAAATTTACATTTAATCGATCTGAAATACTTGGCGCATTTGAAGTTGATGTCGCATTATAAATACCTTCAGCGCCTTCAAGGGAGCCAGAAATACCAACACTACTGCCTTGATCACTAAAGCCCCAGCGTACGCCTAAGTCTTCAGTAACGTTATCGCGCACAGTTACCATTCGAGATTCGATTACAACCTGCTGTACCGGAATATCGAGTGTTTCTATCATCCGGCGAATGTTTTCTATACTCTTTACAGTATCTTTTACCAATAAAGTATTTGTACGCTGATCAACCGATACACTACCGCGGGCAGTTATAATGCTGTTCGTATCTGTTTTTAATAAGTCAGCAAAATTTTCGGCTTTAGCATAGTTTAATCGAATGTATTCACTATAGAGTGGTTCTAAGTCTTCAACTTGCTGTTTAGCTTTTAAATCTTTAGCTTCACGTGCCGCAAGCTCCTCTGCAGGCGCTACCATTAAAATAGAGCCATCCATGCGTTTGTCTAGCCCTTTAATACGCAATACTACGTCAAGCGCTTGATCCCACGGTACGCCATCTAAGCGCAGTGTTATATTACCTGTCACTGAATCACTGGTTACTAAGTTAAAATCGTTATAACCCGCAATAATTTGTAGTGCTGCTCGCACAGAGATATCTTGAAAATTTAAGGTCATAGGGCGACCTTGATACTCAACGCCACCATCTAAATAGGCGTTTTGCGTTTCATCTTTTTCTACCGTCAGCGTTAAAATATTATCTATTTGCTGGTACGTAAATGTAAACTGAGCGTTTGGCTCAATAACGACACGACTTAATCCGTCTTCTTTAAAAGTCTCGATATTACTTACAACAGTACCAAAATCTAATACATCTAATTCATAAAGTAGGTCATCTAAAATATCGGTGTGATGAAAGTCAGCGTAAATTTTACCGCCACTTTCATGGACTTCAATTGCAGCTTGAGTGTCTTGTAAAAATACGAGTACTTTCGCTTCGCCCTTTTCACCACGTCTAAAATCAATTGATTGGATACGGTTGATGTAATTTCCACTTACGTCACCTGAGTCCATCGCTACATCTTCATTTTCAGATTCTGTAAGAGGATTATCAGACACGCGTATTGATACTAAGTTGTTATGAACTTCAGTTTCATAAATTTTTAATCTATCTAAGTTTACCGTTACCTTTAAACCACTGTTAGTTAAAACATTAGTAACACTGCTAATTCCAGCTTGATTAACTTCAACATCGTTTAAACCAACCTCTAACTCTGCGGTATCAAAAAACATTTCGATTCGGGCTGGGCTATTAAACACCTGAACTTTTGGTTCAAGCGTTAACTCTTCATCAAAAACAAGCTGTAACTCAGTTTCGCCTTTAAGTAATGGATTATAACGAACATCATAAAGTAACGGCCCTGCAACGGCTGAATTTACAGTGACTAAAGCAACAGCAGCCAGTAATGTTCGTGAAATACGATGAAGCCAAAGTACATCCTTATGCATGCTATTTTTACCTTTTTTATTATTAATTTGCGCCATCTGTTGCCGCCTCTAACATTTCTAATTTAGTCAAGCGCTCTTTCCAACAGCCAGACCCATCAGGGATTAATTCCACTAACTCTATATAGTCGTTACTTACTGTTTTTACTTTGCCATCATAACTACCAAGGTAATTCCCTACCGTTACACGATGCAAAGTAGCGTCAGCTGCTGTTATTAATGCCCATATTTGTCCACTAGAACCAATTGTGCCTTTCATTGCTAAGTTATCTAGCGGGTATTTTTCTAACGGTTCGCGGCGACGCTCTTGATCTGGGTGCAAACAGTTTTTTACTTGCGTTAATTTATTTTGGATTATCTCAGGCTGAGGCGCTACAAACGGGCTACGTAGCTGACCAGCACTGTACTCAAATATTTCAAACTTTGTCAGCTCAGGAATTGATTCAACCTTTGGTGTTGTGCTTGCTTTTACTTGATCAATAAATTCTTTTTGCTCAGACGTATCATCATTACAACCACTCAAAACAAACACCATTACTACAGGTACTACGCGAAGGAGCTTCATTTTTTAACCCCTTCTTCATAGCGATATGTTTTTGCAACAACACTAAATGTTAACTGTTTATCGCCCGATGATAAGATAGAAAAGTCATGTAAGCTTACAATTCGTGGTAACTGAGCTACTTTACCCACAAACTCACCAAATTCATGGTAGGTCCCTATCACTTCTATTTTAATCGGTAATTCAGTATAAAATTCTTTCTCGACTTCTGGTAACCAACCTATTTTTAAAAAAGTCAGACCACTTGTTGTGCCAACATACGACAAATCATCAAGTAAACCAGGGGTTTCGTTAGAGGTAGGTAAACGTTTTAATAATTGTGAAAACTTATCTTCCATTTCAATCATTTGTTGACGGTAGATCTCAAGCTTACTCGCGACTGCGTATTTAGTGCGATAAGTTGTGCGTAACTCGACCTCTTTCGCAACTGCACTGTGGTAACTATCAATTTCATCAGAAACTAATAGGCTATAACTAAAAAACAATACAAGTCCGGCAACAAACGTACAGCAAATTGCTTTAACTGCAATAGGCCAATCGCCAATGTTATCGAGCTCTATTTCATTCCAATCAATTTCACTCAGTGCTTTAAAATCAAGGCTCATCGCTAACCTCACCAATTTTATCAAATGGTTTTACATAAAATTCCATATTAAAATCACTAAGTAAACGCGAAGATTGATCGCCTGCAACAATGCCTTGCATTGAAGGATTCTCTAGTAAATATGAGCTTTGTACTTGGCGCAGCATTGTTGATAAACGGTTATTAGATTCACTACGTCCCAATACATGTATTTGGCTGCCTCTGCGCTCGAGTTTTGTTAAATAAACCCCACCCGGTACTATTTTGGCAACTTCATCCATTATTTGCGTACCCAAATTACGGCTGCTTTGTAATTCTTCAATGAGCCTCATACGCTGTTGTAAGTTTTCTTTTCTTTTATCTAAACTTCTAATTTCACTTATTTTTTTATCTAGCATGCTAATTTCTGAGCTTAAATAGTTATTCTTTAAGTTTTGACCGTCTTTTAATGCACTATAAAAAGAGCTTAATAAGTACATACTCGCAAAACAAAGTATAACGACACCAATAAGTATAGTTACAAATTTCTTTTTCGATTCTTCGCGCTGCGATTCACGCCAAGGAAGTAGATTTATATGTGGCATGTTGAAAAGCTCCTTAATGCCAACCCTGTCGCAATTGCAAACTGCGTTTTGTGACGCTGCATTACATTACGATCTACTTTTGGAGAAATTTCCATATTTTCAAAAGGCTCAGCAACGACAGAGTGAATACCTAGTTCTTCAATGAGTAATCGGTCAATACCTTTAATCATCGATGTACCACCTGTTAATACAATATAGTCGATTTGCTCTTTGCCACTGGTTGTTAAAAACATTTGCACCGCGCGTCGCACTTGTTGAAGTAACGAAGTTTGAAAGGGGGCTAATACTTCAAATGTGTAGTTTGGCGGTAAATCACCTGATGTTTTACCAATTTCAGCTTCATCAAATCCTTTATTATAATAAGCAACAATACTATTTGTATATTGGTCGCCACCAAAAACTTGGTCACGTGTATAAATTGTTTCCCCAGCTTGAACAACGCTCACGAGCATTAAAACCGCACCAATATCAACCACAGCCACACATTTATTAAATGCGTCGCTAGGTAATTGTTGGTAATACACATCCATTGCACGACTTAATGCATAGCTTTCTACATCAACTATTTTAGCTTCTAAATTTGCAGCTTCTAAAGCGCCAACTCGCGCTTCTACACTCTCAGTACGAGCAGCTGAAAGCAAAACATTCATTTTACTAGGATCGGCCTCATTCGTCGAAAGCTTCTCAAAGTCGAGGCTCACTTCATCAAGAGGATATGGAATTAAACTATCGGCTTCAATTTCAATTTGCGACTCAAGTTCAGCATCAGTTAACGATACATCCATGAAGATCACTTTTGTAATGACTGTTTGGCCAGAAACAGCCACTGCTGCAGATTTTAACGACTTTGGTAATTTTTTTCTTAATTTTGTAATTACGTTACCAATCGCTTCAATATCTTGAATTGTGCGCTCACTCATAGCGCCTTTTGGCATCGGCTCAATTGCAAGTGCTTCGAGTCGAAATCCAGTTTCAATTTCACGTAAAAGCACAGCCTTAATAGAGTGCGATCCAATATCAATTCCTACCATCATTTGGGACGGTTTTTGAAATAGTTGACTTAGCATGTTTCAACTTGGCCTTTGTTTTAATAATAAACAAGTTATAATTTTTATATGAAAAAATATTATTCATTTTTTAATCAATATATACTAGCAGTCAAAACTCGCAATTGGGAGTCCATTTAGGGAAATATAAGTGATTTTATTAAAACGAACTTTACAATTTTTTATCATTTGTGTGTTAATTGGTCTGATTACTTTGATCAGTCTTTATTACTACGTTAAACCTGATATCCCCAGTGTGCAAGTTTTAAAAGACGTGCAATTACAAACTCCTATGCAAGTATTCACTAAAGATGGGCTTTTAATCAATCAATTTGGTGAAAAACGTCGTATTCCAGTGACTATTGATGAAATTCCTCAAACACTCATTAATGCATTTTTAGCGACAGAAGATAATCGATTTTACGATCATATAGGCATAGACCCTATTGGTATAGTACGTTCGGCTGTTGTTCTTATATCTACTGGCGAGAAAAAACAAGGTGCAAGTACTATTACTATGCAGCTTGCTCGTAATTTCTTTTTAACACGCGAAAAAGCGTATATCCGTAAAGTTAAAGAAATATTTATAGCGCTTCATATTGAAGGAGTGTTAACAAAAGACGAAATTTTAGAGCTTTACCTTAATAAAATAGAATTAGGTAATCGTGCTTTCGGTATTGGTGCAGCAGCGCAAGTTTATTACGGTAAAGAGCTAAAAGATTTAACACTTGCACAAATGGCGATGATTGCAGGTTTACCTAAAGCACCTTCTGCTTTAAACCCAATTCGTAACCCAACGCGTGCAAAAGCACGCCGAAATGTAGTTTTAGGCCGTTTATTAACTGAAAATTATATTACTCAAGAAGAATATAACGAAGCAACTAGCCAACCTATCACCGCTTATTTTCACGGTGCAGAAATAAACTTATACGCACCGTATATCTCTGAAATGGTGCGCGCTGAAATGGTTTCGCGCTATGGGGTAGATAAAGCCTACAACTCTGGTTTTAAAATTTTTACCTCAGTAGAGTCAAAGGTTCAAAAAGCAGCGCAAAACGCACTTGTAAATAACTTACACAGTTACGATATGCGTCATGGTTTTAGAGGTCCAACTGATGTTTTATGGAATCCTGAAACACAACCAGCTTTAACTGAGCAACAAATACTCAATAAATTACAGAGCGTAAATGAGTTAGGCACTTTAAAAGTTGCAGCAGTACTCAGTGTTAATAATAAAACAGCTACAGTACTACTTAAAAACGGTGAGCAAACAACTCTCAGTTGGGATAGTTTAAAATGGGCGCGTAAGTATATTACTCGCTACCGCCAAAGCTTTGCTCCAAAAGCAGCTACTGATATTTTAACGCCAGGTATGCAAATATGGGTACGTCAAAACGAAGATAACAGCTACTTATTAAGCCAAATACCAGAAGCATCAAGCGCTATTGTATCCCTCGATCCACAAGACGGTAGAATAAAAGCTATTGTAGGGGGTTACAGCTTTGAGCAAAGTCAATACAATCGAGCGATACAAGCTAAGCGTCAAGTAGGTTCTAATATAAAACCTTTTATATATTCAGCAGCACTTGAAAAAGGTTACACGCTTGCGTCTATATTAAATGATGCACCTATAAACCAATGGGATAAGAGCCAAGGCGTAGCATGGCGTCCTAAAAACAGCCCTGCTGTTTACAACGGTCCTATTCGAATTCGCCGTGCTTTAGCACAGTCTAAAAACGTTATTTCGGTGCGCTTACTACGTGGTGTTGGATTGCAACGTACAGCTGATCACTTACTAAAATTTGGTTTTAAAGACGCTGACATTAACCGTAGTGAATCATTAGCACTTGGTAGTGCTTCTATTACCCCGCTTGAACTTGCAAGAGGCATGAGCACATTTGCCAATGGCGGTCATTTAATTGAACCTTACTTTATCTCAGAAATTCAAGACGCTTACGGCAATGTATTGTTTAAAGCAAACCCTGCTCTTGCCTGTGACGAAGAGCCTTTGCCAACACACAATGCACTCTCAATGCATAATAGTGATGATGAAATGGAGCAAACGAAAAAATGTGCGCCGAGAATTATTTCTAAGCAAAATGCATTTTTAATTGCTGATGCTATGAATAGTGCAATTTGGGGGGGTGGTAGCTGGGCTCATAAAACAGGTTGGAGTGGAACCGGTTGGCGAGCACAAGCGCTAGATCGTCGCGACATTTCAGGTAAAACAGGCACAACTAATGACTCAGTAGATACCTGGTTTAGCGGTTTTAATAGTAATGTGATGACCTCAGTTTGGGTTGGTTTTGATAACCCGGGCAACGCTCTTGGTCGCTCTACGTATAATAACAACCTAGATAGCAGCCAAATATCAGGTGCGGAATCTGGCGCTAAAACCGCGCAGCCAGCTTGGGTTGAATTTATGAAAGCGGCACTTGAAGGCAAGCCTGAAGCCCCAATTGAGCCGCCTGAGGGACTTGTTTCTATTCGTATTGATTTAGCTACTGGTTTATTAAGCCATAAAAATGACTACACGAGTCGATTTGAATATTTTGAAAAAGGTACTGCACCTACAAAGTATGTGCTATCTCAGCCTAACGATATATTTGAAGAAGACACTAAAACAGAAGAAGAGCTATTTTAATAATATGTATGTAATACAAAAACGGCAGCTTATTTAAGCTGCCGTTTTTGTTTAAACCAAAGTTTTATTTTAAGTTTTGAACAAGCCAATATAAATCAGAGTGCACACCCGCAGCGGTCACTTCCCTACCCGCTCCTGGCCCCTGAATCACTAATGCATTATCGCTATACCATTTGCTATTAATTACAAAAATATTATCGCCAGGTGTAAGGTTTGCTAACGCATCGCCATTAGGCACATACGCTATTCCCACTTTAGCAATTACTTCACCTTGTGTGATTTCTAACAAGCCCGTATATCTAAGTACTGAATTTTTAGACTTTGCTGTCACTGCATGCTCTTCGATGAACGCGTCTAGCTGTGCTTTTTTATTTAAAAAGTCATCCCAACTTCCCAGCGCAAGCTCATCTGGCATCAATGCTGATAAGCTAATATCGTCAAGTTCAAGCTCAACACCTAGCTCTCGGGCTAAAATAAGTAGCTTACGCTGCATATCTCGCCCAGATAAATCTTCGCGAGGGTCTGGCTCTGTGAATCCCATTTTCTGAGCTTCCAGTAGCAACTCAGAAAATGGCCTTGTTCCATCATATTTACTGCATAGCCACGAAAGCGTGCCTGAGAAAACACCTTCTATACGTGTTATTTTATCGCCACTATTTTGCAAATCAGCCAAAGCAAAGTTAATAGGTAAGCCAGCGCCTACACTGGTGTTATATCGCCAATGTAAATTACGTTCTGTAATATTACTACGAAGTGCTTTATACCAAGTAGTCGGTGCTGTTCCAGCGTATTTATTAGCACTAATTAAATGACAGTTTCTATCTACAAAGTCTGGATATAACAAGCTAAATTGTTCACTTGCGGTAATATCAATTACAATTTTATGCTCGTAATCGAGCTCATTTATAGCATTCAGTAAATCTGCAGATTGATAGCTATTTGCCTCATGCTGCCATTGAGTTTTCCATTGCTGTGTATTAATACCACTTGCATTAAACAGCATTTTTTTAGAGCGAATTAGACCGACTAATTTAATACTAAAGTCATCCGATAAACGCTCAAATTGTGCCGATAACTGTTTAATGAAAACGTCGCCAACGTTACCAAGCCCCGCAACTATAATTGCGATTTCTTGGCCTTTATTAATTAGCTTATCGTGTAAGTCACTTTGTATATCACTATCTATAAATTGATCGGTAAGCAATAAAGCATAGCCAGTATCTTGATGGACAAAACGAGGTTTTATGCTGTGGAGTTTTAATAAATCTAATGCTTGTAAGCTTAATGTATTAACGTCTTGCTCAGGCGCTACAATTGCACAACCGTTTAAATTTGACTCGCTAATATTTGCCCTACCCGCAAAATAATTAATAACCAGATAAGTTTGTGCTGCAGGTACTACTAAATACACTTCACCATTATGGTTAAAGTGATGAAGGCTATGCTGAATAAGCTGACTAACACTTGCAACCTCACCTTCACTTAATCCTTCAACCATTAATAGGTCAACATTTTGCAACGTAGTTATAAAGCGCTTTTTCTTCGCTGAACCTTCTTTTACTATATCTGTTGGACTTGCTTGTACGTCAAAACTACTGCGAACAGCTAGCTTAATATCTGTGTTTTTAAGAGGCGATAGTGTTTTTGCATGTAATACAGGGTTACCCAAACGAGCTAATAAATTAGCCTGCCCACGGCAAATTTTGCCGTATTTAATCGCTTTTTGTACCTTGCGAGGATCAGTGCTATACACCCCCTGTGTATCAGTCCAAATACATACTTGCTTAGCATTGCAATAATTTGCAAGTAGTGTTGCACTGTAGTCACTGCCATTTCGGCCAAGTGTTACAGTCTCGCCTTTGATATCTGCGGCAATAAACCCAGTAACAACATTTATTTTATTAGGCAAAATTAACTGCCCACATTGCTGCGCATTTTGCGCATGCATTAATTCGCCATCATTTAAGGTAAAAAGAGTACGTGCATCTTGAGCGCATGCCTCAATATTTAGCTGCTGTAAATAAGTAGCGAGTAAACGTGCTGACCACAGTTCGCCATGTGCAAGTAATGCAGCCTCTTTTAGCTGCTCAGCTTGAGCAAGTTCTGCAATATAGCTAAGTTCGATACTTAGTGTTTTAAGTGCACTTCGTTTGAAATCGGCTTCTAATAGCTGCTTTATTAAATCACTTTGATGGTTATTTAACTGCAGTAAAATATCAGCTACTGCTTGAGTATCTTGTTTTTGATAGCTTTGCCAAAGTAATACTAGCGTATCGGTTGTCTTACCCGCAGCCGATACCACCACACAATCACCCGGTTGAGTATGTGTAATTATTATTTTTGCTACGCTTTGGTATCGCTCACTTGAGCTTAAACTTGAACCACCAAATTTATGTACACAATTGACCATATTAATCACCAAAGCGCCGGACGGGCTGCACTTAATTTAACGTTCCCACCAGAAGTGCCTGCACCTTTGCCTACACGGCCAACATTTTTATTTTGCCCTGGTTTTACAAGTTCAAACACTCGCTCAAAATCAGCGACTAAATCGTGTATATCTTCAATACCTACCGAAATACGAATAAGCGTATCGCCCACACCCGCTTCTAAACGTGCTGTTGCCTCCATACCTGCGTGCGTCATAGTTGCAGGGTGACAAATTAAGCTCTCTACGCCACCTAGTGACTCAGCTAAACTAAACGTTTTAAGACTAGTTAAAAATGCCGCAGCGTCATTTATATCGCCTTTAATATCAAAACTAACCATGCCACCAAAACCAAGTTGCTGTGCTTTAGCCAGTTCATGTTGAGGATGTGACTCAAGACCTGGGTAGTAAACTTGGCTTACATATTCAGAGCTTTCAAGATACTTAGCTATTGCCAGTGCATTTTCTTGATGCTGCCTTAGGCGCACATTTAAAGTACGTAAACCACGAAGCGTTAAATAGCTATCAAAAGGCGCACCCGTAATTCCAATGTTATTAGCCCACCAAGCAAGCTCATCGCCTAACTCTTGTGTTGCGGCAATAACAGCGCCGCCTACTACATCTGAGTGTCCGTTAATGTATTTAGTGGTTGAATGCACCACAATATCTACACCAAACTTAATAGGGTTTTGTAAAGCAGGCGACAAAAACGTGTTATCTGCAGCCACCAATGCACCGCATTGCTTTGCAACATCGGTAACCGCTTTAATATCTGTTAAACGAAGTACTGGGTTACTTGGGGTTTCTATCCAAATAAGCTTAGGTTTAATTACTAAAATTTGTTGAAGGCTTTCTTCTTTTGTTAAATCTAATATTTCGAGCTTTAGTAGTCCGCGTTTTTGTAAAGATGTAAATAAACGATAGCTGCCACCATAACAATCATGTGGAATTACTAACGTATCGTCACTATTAAGTAGCTGAGTAGCTAAATGCACGGCAGCCATGCCTGTAGCTGTAATTATGCCACGAGCGCCACCTTCAAGCTTAGCAAGCGTCTCAGCTAAAATATCACGATTAGGATTACCGCTACGACCATAATCATACTCACGCTTAGTATCAAAGTCGGCAAACGAATAAGTAGTCGATAAATAAATTGGCGGTACCACCGCACCATGATGTTTATCAGCATCAACGCCGTTACGTACAGCAATGGTCGCTTTGTTTTTTTCGCTCATATTCGTCACCTGATTAATTTGGATGTTTAGACGTCTAAAAGAGTAAGTTATCCGTTTTGATAAGTCAAAGTATTTTAAAGCTCTAGATGGCTAAAAGTAGAAGAGGCCTCTGCGAATAACACATTTTAGCTCACAAAAGTGTGCTTATCTTTACACCTACAATAGGCTTATTAAGATAGATCTGTATCTATTATTTGACTATCTTTTTTAAATCGATAGAATTTCACGCATATTTACACGCTTTTTATACCGTGTGAGAAATTAATAATCTGAGGCAACGATACATCTTATGGCTAAATGGAATGGTGAGTATATTCACCCATACGCAGAACACGGTAAAAAATCAGAGCAAGTTAAAAAGATCACCGTTTCGATCCCGCTAAATGTATTAAAGGTATTAACTGACGAACGTACACGTCGTCAAATCAATAACCTTCGCCATGCTACAAATAGTGAATTGCTATGTGAGGCATTTTTGCATGCTTTTACTGGCCAACCTTTACCAAATGACGATGACTTACGTAAAGATAACGCCGAAAAAGTGCCAGAAGAAGTTAAAAAAATAATGCAAGAAATGGGTCTAGAAGTACCCGTTTTAAACGAAGAATAAATATTACAAAGACAAAAAAACCTCAGTAATTACTGAGGTTTTTTTATGTCTAAATTTTATTGCATAGCTCTACTGTATAGATTTACTGCATATAGTTTTCAGGTAGCTCAATTTGTGCAACACCTGACTCAATAGCAGCAAGTGCAACAGCTCTTGCTATACGCGGCAGTAAACGTGGATCCATTGGTTTTGGAATAATATACTGCGCACCAAATTCTAGTTTATCTACTCCAGCGGCTTTTAAAACTTCTGCAGGTACTGGCTCTTTGGCAATACTTCGAATAGCATCTACTGCAGCAATTTTCATTTCATCGTTAATAGCACTTGCACGTACATCAAGCGCACCACGGAAAATAAACGGGAAACATAAAACATTATTAACTTGGTTAGGGTAATCAGAGCGCCCTGTTGCCATGATTAAATCGTTGCGTGCGCCGTGCGCAAGTGCAGGATCAATCTCAGGATCTGGATTTGAACATGCAAACACAACTGGTTTTGCAGCCATTAGCTTTAAATCTTCAGCCGCTAATAAGTTAGGGCCAGAAACACCCACAAACACATCAGCATCTGCAATTACATCTTGCAATGTACGCTTATCGGTATTGTTAGCAAAAAGCTGTTTGTATTCATTTAAGTCATCGCGGCGGGTATGAATAACACCTTTGCGGTCAAGCATATAAATGTGTTCACGCAGTGCACCACACTTAATTAACAGCTCCATACACGCAACAGCGGCAGCGCCTGCACCTAAACATACAATAATTGCATCTTCAATTGACTTACCTTGTACTTCTAGCGCATTTAACATACCAGCAGCCGTAACAATGGCAGTACCGTGTTGATCATCATGAAAAACAGGAATACTACAACGCTCTATTAATGCTTTTTCTATTTCAAAACACTCTGGTGCTTTAATATCTTCAAGGTTAATACCACCGAATGTGTCGGCAATGTTGGCAACCGTATTAATAAAGTCTTCTGTTGTTTTGTGCTTAACTTCAATATCGATAGAATCAAGCCCTGCAAAACGTTTAAACAATAGCGCTTTACCTTCCATTACAGGCTTAGACGCTAAAGGACCTAAATTACCAAGGCCTAGAATTGCAGTACCATTAGTAATAACCGCAACCATGTTACCTTTACCAGTATATTTATAAGCATTTGCAGGATCTGCAGCTATTTCACGTACAGGTTCGGCAACACCTGGGCTATACGCAAGTGCAAGATCATGAGCCGTTTCAGCTGGTTTTGTAAGCTCAATGCTAATTTTACCTGGTACGGGATGTGAGTGGTAATGTAGTGCTTGTTCACGAAAGTCAGACATAACGCGATGGTATCCTGCAATTTAAGTTAAAGTGAGAGATGGAGTCTTGGGTACGATACCCTTATTATTTTTAAATTCCAAGCAATATCAGGTCTATCCTGTTATATGCTATATCCTTTAATTTTAAGAGGTTTTTCAGTAACTTTGCAGGATTATATCAACATTTAATAAATAAAAATTCACCTAAAAAGTAAGTTTTAAGGTGCTTTTATGCCTATCAAAATCTTATAAAATGTATACTTAAAGTATCAGCATAAACTTAGAATAACAGCCTACTACCCTACTTTAAAAACAGATAAGCCCACGTTAGCTACTTTTATCAACCTAGTTAAAAATTGTACTATTTAAAATATAGAGAATATCTATCGATTTGTCTGTAAAGGATTATGCATACTCAGAATAAGAATAGGAAATAGTTATGCAAAAGGAGGGGATAGTTAAAATCAACGAAATAATACCAATCTGCTTATATATGGGGTCTATTTAACGTTAAGAAAATTACGCTAGAACTAGGCAAAAATTTTTGTATCTAGTTGTTCTAAATAAAAAAATTTTAACGACGTTATAGTGCAATTTAATTCGTTAAATTGCTCAAAGATTTATGTAGGTTGGCTTAAGATAATAAATAACAAATTTTAGGCACAAAAAAAGCACCCTAAGGTGCTTTTTTTAACTAAACAGCAATAATTACTTCTTGCTGGCAAGTGCACCGAAGCGCTTGTTGAAGCGATCAACACGTCCGCCAGTGTCTAAAACTTTTTGCTTACCAGTGTAAAACGGGTGACACGCAGAACATACGTCTAAGTGAATGTCTTTACAAAGAGTTGAGCTAGTTTCGAATTTATTTCCACATGAACATGTTGCAGAAATTACTTCGTACTTAGGGTGAATACCTTCTTTCATAGGAACCTCTAGTTAAGGCCGCATCGCTCTCCAAACCCGGAGTTTGGCACCATACGTCGTTAAAACAAATTTGTTGGTGGCGGATTTTATCCAACAACCTCCCCCCACACAAGTATTTATTTATATTTTTGCCAAAAAAGTGAACAATCTCTTTCTCAAGCACTATTGCTAGTAGGTTTTTAGCGTTATTTTTAGTACATTACAGCATTAATTTTACGGGTTGAGTTGTTATGAGTTTTGTTGAAGTTGCTATTAAAGTCCCGCTTCCACGCACCTTTGATTATAAAATAGAAGAACAGCTCAGTGGCTTATCAATTCCCTTACTACCTGGCATGCGAGTTTTGGTACCTTTTGGTAATCAAAAAAAAGTAGCGGTTGTTTTGGGTATTAAAAGCAGTACCGACGTCCCTTTAAATAAAATTAAAAATATTATAGAGGTAATAGACGACGCCCCTATTTTAAGTGCCCAGCATTTAGAACTCCTTAGCTTTACTGCCCGCTATTATTGCTATCCATTAGGCGAAACTATTCATATAGCGCTACCTGGTGCACTTCGCCAAGGTGAATCGCCTGATAAAACCAGTATTAATATGGTTGCCCTGACAGAAAAAGGTGCAAAAGTACCGTCATTAAAAGCTAAAACACAGCTCAACCTATTAAAGCAGTTATCGCAATCAGGTAAGTCATCATTAACTGAGTTAAAAGCACTGGGCTTTAGTAAAAAAACAATAGATAGCTTAATAGATAAAGAACTCATAACACAAACTATTGAGCACGATAACCAATGGCAAAGTGTTGCTCCAACCGTCGGTAGTAAACCAGTACTTAATAAAGAACAAGCGGTTGCTTGCACAGCTATAAATCAAAGTACTGGCTTTAGCAGCTTCTTATTAGAAGGCGTAACGGGCAGCGGTAAAACCGAAGTGTATTTACAGTGCCTAGAAGAAGTACTCAAACGTGGCGAGCAAGCCCTCGTACTCGTGCCCGAAATCGGCCTAACACCACAAACCGTAAACCGTTTTCGCCGCCGCTTTCCTGATACACCCATTATGCTTTGGCACTCAGCACTTACCGACAACGAACGTTTACAAACATGGCGTTTTTGCGAAAAAGGCAGTTGCGCGATAGTTATTGGCACGCGTTCGAGTATTTTTCTGCCATTTTTAAAACTCGGTATGATTGTTGTTGATGAAGAACACGATTCATCATTTAAACAACAAGATACCCTTCGTTACCATGCTCGTGATTTAGCCGCTTACAGAGCTTTTCAGCATAAAATTCCGCTTATATTAGGCAGCGCCACACCCGCGCTTGAAACACTTCACAAAGCAATTAATAACAAATACCAGCTATTAAGTTTAACCGAGCGCGCGCAAACAGCGACTGACAATCAGTTTAAGTTACTCGATATGAAAGGTCAGCCCGACCAAGCAGGTATTGCACATGCAAGTCTTGCTACTATGCGTCAGCACTTAAATCGCGGTAAACAGGTTATGGTATTTTTAAATCGCCGAGGTTTCTCACCCACCCTTATTTGCCATGAGTGCGGTTGGTTGAGCGAGTGTAAACGATGCAGTACCAGCGCTACATTTCATAAAGCGATTGGGCAAATGATCTGTCATCACTGTGGCGACCAGTACCCTGTCCCTCACCAATGCCCTGACTGTGGAAGTACGCAAATATTTCCTAACGGTAAAGGCACAGAGCAAATTGAAGAGTTTTTATCGACCGAATTCCCTGATACACCTGTTACTCGTATAGACCGCGATTCAACTCGCCGTAAAGGTAGCCTTGAAAAAGCACTTGATGAAATAAACCTAGGCGGCGCACGCATTTTAGTGGGCACACAAATGCTTGCCAAAGGCCATCACTTTGCAGATGTAAGCCTTGTTATAATTTTAGATGTAGATAGCGGCTTATACTCATGCGACTTTAGAGCGACAGAGCATTTAGCGCAATTAGTCACCCAAGTAGCGGGGCGTGCTGGACGTTCAGGTGAGCCTGGTCAAGTGTTATTACAAACACACTTTCCAGAACACCCTCTTTTGCAAGACTTAGTTAATAATGGTTACCAAGACTTTGCCCGCTTTGCTCTTAGTGAGCGCGATGATGCTGACTTACCGCCCATTACAAATATGGCCATTGTGCGTGCACAAGGACATAGTATTAAACTAGTCGTCGATTTTTTGACGGATTTGGTTCCTGTGAATGGGGTATCTGGTATACAATTGCTCGGTCCGATCCCTGCCCCACTTGAAAGAGTCGCAGGTATGTATCGTTTTCAATTGCATATTCAAGCGCAAGATCGTCGCATATTACATCAGTACCTTGCGCAAATGGTTGATTATTTAAGTACCAGTAAACTTGCACAAAAAGTACGCTGGAGCTTAGACGTAGACCCTATAGACATGATTTAGGTTAAGGCCAAAATAACACCATGGCACAGCACGATTATATTAATAAAAAGCCTGCAGGCAGAAACAGTAAAAAAAACGCACCCGCTAAAAAACCATTTCCTATTCTTTTAGCCGTTATAGCCATCTTACTTGTAGGTGGTTTTGCCTACACACTATGGTTTATAAAAAGTAATGCCGATCCAAAGCTTGTCGAAAAACAAGCTAACCCAACTGCACCCGCAAAAGTAGAAGTTGTTATTCCACGTACACCGGAATTTATTAAAGAAATTAGAAACCACGAGATTCAAGTTGAAGTAAAAGAACTTGAGCAAAAAGGTCCTTATGTTATGCAATGCGGTTCGTTCAGAACTCATGCACAAGCTGAATCATTAAAAGCTAAAATCGCATTTGCAGGGCTCATTTCTGAGATCAAACAGGCTGAAGGCAGCAATGGCACTTGGTATAAAGTACGTTTAGGCCCTTATAAAACCAAACGCCAAGCCGAAAGCGATAAAAACAAACTTAAACGTGTAAAAATAGTCGGCTGCGGAATTTGGGGCTGGACTTGAAAATAAACCATTCACCCATATAACCTCATCATAATCGTTTTTTACGAGTTGCCTCTGCAGCTCGATGATGAGGAATAACATGACTACTATCGTAAGTGTTCGCCGCGGCGACAAAGTTGTAATTGGCGGCGATGGCCAAGTTTCACTTGGTAACACCGTAATGAAGGGCAACGCCCGCAAAGTTCGACGTCTTTATAATGGCAAAGTAATCGCTGGTTTTGCCGGCGGTACTGCTGATGCCTTCACTCTTTTCGAACGTTTTGAAAGCAAATTAGAAATGCACCAAGGTAACCTAACTAAAGCCGCAGTAGAAATGGCTAAAGATTGGCGAAGTGACCGTGCACTTCGAAAACTCGAAGCGCTGCTCGCTGTAGCAGACGAAACAGCCTCTTTAATTATTACCGGTAATGGCGATGTAGTTCAGCCAGAAAACGATTTAATTGCAATTGGTAGTGGTGGTAACTTTGCGCAATCAGCTGCAACCGCCCTTTTAGAAAATACAGATTTAAGCGCTCGTGAAATAGTAGAGAAAAGCTTAACTATTGCAGGCAACATCTGCGTATTTACTAATAACTTCCAAACAATCGAAGAATTATAATAGGAACTATTATGTCTGATATGACCCCAAGAGAAATTGTTCACGAGCTAGATCAGCACATTATAGGTCAGGCTAAAGCTAAAAAAGCAGTCGCTATTGCGCTTCGTAATCGCTGGCGCCGCATGCAATTAAATGAAGATTTACGCAGTGAAGTAACCCCAAAAAATATATTAATGATTGGTCCAACAGGCGTAGGTAAAACAGAAATTGCCCGCCGTTTAGCAAAACTTGCTAACGCACCATTCATTAAAGTAGAAGCGACTAAATTTACTGAAGTTGGTTATGTTGGTAAAGAAGTAGATACGATCATACGTGACCTCGTTGATGTTTCAATTAAAATGACTCGCGAACAGCAAACTAAAAAGTTTAAACATCGCGCCGAAGAAGCAGCAGAAGAGCGTATTTTAGATGCACTTTTACCACCGGTTAAAGATCAATATGGCGAAAGCCAACGCGACGATACTTCATCTACTCGCCAAACATTTCGTAAAAAATTACGTGAAGGTCAATTAGATGATAAAGAAATCGAGATTGAATTAGCGCAAGCTCAATCAAACGTAGAAATTATGGCGCCTCCTGGTATGGAAGATATGACCAACCAGTTACAAAGCATGTTTCAAAACATGGGCGGCGATAAACGCACTAAACGTAAGTTAAAAATTAAAGAGGCCTTCAAACTATTAACGGAAGAAGAAGCCGCTAAATTAGTAAACCCTGAAGAGCTAAAAGAACAAGCTATTTTTGCAGTAGAGCAAAACGGTATTGTGTTTATAGATGAAATAGACAAAATTTGTAAACGTGGTGATTCTTCAGGCCCTGATGTGAGCCGAGAAGGTGTTCAGCGCGACTTACTACCGCTAATTGAAGGCTCCACTGTAAATACTAAGCACGGAATGGTTAAAACTGACCATATGCTGTTTATTGCCTCTGGTGCGTTTCAGATGGCAAAGCCATCAGATATGATCCCAGAGCTACAGGGCCGCTTACCGATTCGAGTAGAACTTGAAGCACTTACTGCAGATGACTTTAAACGCATCCTTACAGAGCCTCATGCATCGCTTACCGAGCAACAACGAGAGCTGCTTAAAACTGAGCAGGTATCGATTGAGTTTAGCGACGATGCAATTGAGCGTATTGCCAAAGCAGCTTGGCAAGTTAACGAGAAAACCGAAAACATCGGTGCTCGTCGTCTACACACTGTAATGGAAAGATTGATGGAAGAAATTTCATACGACGCTTCTGAAAAAGCAGGCTCGTCATTAGTAATCGACGCCGCTTATGTTGAAAAACACTTAGGTGCACTTGTTGAAGATGAAGACTTAAGCCGCTTTATTCTATAAAACGAATATAAACGTTATACTAAAAGCCTCCAGATTGGGGGCTTTTTAATGGGATATATTAAATGAAACACGTAACAAAAGTGCATTACCACAGTGTAAGTAAAAATCTAGATGTTTACTTTGATGATGACAGTAAAGCTGTATTTAGCTGTGAGTTTTTACGTGTACACTCCCCTTCAGCTGAAGTGCAGGGCCATGGCTCTGGCCCAATGAAGCTAGTACTTAATAAGCAAGCTGTAGGAATAAAAAGTATTGTACCTGTTGGGCATTACGCACTTCGTTTAGATTTTGACGATGGCCATAACAGCGGACTATTTAGCTGGCGCTACTTTGAAAAACTACAACAGCAACAAGATACATTGTGGAGTGAATATTTAGCGCGGGTAACTGAACACGAAAAAAGTAAAGATAGCGTGCCTATAAAATTTGTTCCTTAAACTTTATAGGCCCGTTCTATTAAGCGTTATTAAACCTTAAATTTATCAATTGCAGTGAACAGAACGCGAGCCTGCTCAGAGACCTCTTCACTTGTTTGCGCATTGTTAGCAGCATGTTCAGTTGCGTCTTGTGCAATATCGCGAATTCTTACTACATTTTTATTAACCTCTGATGCCACTTGGCTTTGCTCATCAATAGCAACTGCTATTTGAGAGCTCATTTCCATTATTGTTTGTACATCTTCAGTAATTGCGCCTAATAGCTCACCTGCTTTAATTGCTTGCGAGGCACTTTCATCACCTTGAGAGCGACATTTGTGCATAATACTCACCACTTCTTGAGTACGCTGCTGTAAGGTACTTATAATACCTTCAATCTCACTTGTAGACTCTTGAGTACGCTTTGCTAATGAACGAACCTCATCTGCAACAACAGCAAAACCACGACCATACTCACCAGCACGGGCCGCTTCTATTGCCGCATTAAGTGCAAGTAAATTTGTTT
The DNA here is from genome assembly GCF_015864715.1 of Pseudoalteromonas sp. NZS71. Classification (NCBI taxonomy): domain Bacteria; kingdom Pseudomonadati; phylum Pseudomonadota; class Gammaproteobacteria; order Alteromonadales; family Pseudoalteromonadaceae; genus Pseudoalteromonas; species Pseudoalteromonas sp. NZS71. Next base: position 209,453 of record NZ_JADYWS010000003.1, read on the forward strand.
GATCTGCAATCCCTCGAATTACATCAAGCACTGAACCAATTGTTTCACCATCTTTTTCAAGTTGCGACACTACATTTGATGCATTCCCCAGCGAATCAGATAGGGCCCTAATGTGCTTAACGGTAGAATCTACTTCACTACGCCCTTGTTGTGCACTTAAATTTGTTGACTCTGCTTTTTTCGCAGCCGCTTCAGTATTATGTGAAATATCCTGAATCGTCGCCTGCATTTCGGTGGCTGCCGTTGCAACCATGTCGGCTTCATGTAGTTGCTCTTGCATACCAGAGCTTGTTGCTGCGGTACTTTGTGATAAATGCTCTGTTGCTACATTAAGCGTGTTTAAAGCACCATTAACTTCGTTAATTAAGTTCTTAAAATCGCCTATTAAGCTATTAAAGTCGACCGTCATGGTGGTAATTTCGTCTTTACCAGTTTGCTCTATCATCACGCTCAAATCATTATTACGACGAATATCGTTAATGGTGTGATAAACCCGCTCAATAGGTACAATAATGGAGTGGCTTGTAAAATAAACGAGCGCTAATACAATCACACCTGCAATCACAAATACCAAAATAGCTAAAAATTGAGCCTGCTCTACACTTTGCTCTACTTGTAACTTAGTGTCTTTAACGATTTTAGAAACAATGGCGTCGCTTTTATCTACACTGTCACGCATTACTCCAAGTGCGCCTGACTCAAGATCTAGCCCTAGCTTAGTTTGCGCCTGCACAAGTGTTTGAAATTCGCTTTGGTATATATCAATCAAAGGATTAATTTGTGCTTTATAGTCGCTTGGCAGCTGTGCTGCAGCTATCTGCTGCTTAAATGTATTAATTCCCTCATTAAAACGCCCTAGGTACTTAATATCAAATCTCAGCATGAAATCTTTTTCTGAGCGTCTTAGTTGCAGCATTGACGACAGCAGTTGGTAATTTTGCTGCTCTTTTAATAGTTGCTCAACTTCATGAACCGAGCTTCTAAGCTTGCCATATAACCCGTCGGTCGGGGTTAAACCAATCTCTTTTTGAAGCTTAACAACAGTATCAAAATCATTATTATAGCTATTTATTAGTTGCTCAAAGCGCTGGACCTGCTCCTGTGCAATACCTTGGTTAGCCATTAACTGTTGTAACTTTTTTACTATATCACTTAACTGCTCAAAATCCGTTTCAAATGCAGTTAACGCGTCTTCTTGTTTATAAAACAAAAAGTTTTTTTCATGTTTACGCAATGCTAATGCATGTACGTTGAGCTCTTCTGCTAATTGAATAGTCTTGTTTAAGCTCAAGGTTGTACGTGATTCAAAAATAATCACGCATAAAAGGACCACCATTGCTAAACCAACAACGACTGCGTTTAGTTGTAAACGTCGTTTAATTGTTAAGTTTTGTAAAAAATTCATCGCTAACGCCTTTTTTAAATATGCATTTGTATTATAGCTAATAGATCAAAAGCGACTAATTAATTTAACTTTTTATTATTGGTAATTCTAAACAGTTTAAATGTGATGGCTATAAGGCGACACTATCCCACAAACCTTTATGTAACGATTGTGTGTTATTCCATTGTTGTTTAACCAACCAATCAATTAAAGGCGCGGGATCGCTGGGGTAATTTATTTGCTTGTTTTGCGGCGCGCTATTCCAATCATCAAGGGCTTGTGGGTTTAAATAGTTCATAACATGCGCCATGCCCATGGCAAATAAAGTTTGTGCATTTGCTGCTTGCTCAAACTGACCATCTAAAGGCTTTAATAGTAACTTTTTACCTAACTTAAGCGCTTCACTGGCAAGCTCAAATCCCGCGTTACCAATAACACCACTTGTGTTTGCTAAGTCGTTTAAAAAGCCAGAACGTGAAGGGGCTCGTAAATGTATATGTCCAAAAGACTGATTGCTGGCATTTGGGTGATAGCAATAAAATTCTTTTTCGGGAAAGTCTTTTAAATAATCAACAACGCTATCTAAGTTTTCGAAAGGTAAATATACCAATACCTTGTTCATTACTGCTACAGGGTTGTCGTGATTATGATGAGCAATAAAAGGCGGTATTATATTATTTGCAAATGGTTGCCAGTGCACGCCTAAGTAGGTAGTCGCTGGTGCATAATGCTTGATAAGTGATTTTCTCAGGACGCCACGACCAAACATAGGTACGTTATCTGACAAAAATGCTGCTTGGTGACTAATGCCAATAACGGGTATACCTGCCCGTTTTGCAGCCCATGCTGTGACTGGCTCAAAGTCATTAAGTACAAAATCGTACTGTTTTATCTCAAGCGATTTTATATCACTCACCAACTTACAAATTCGCATGTTTTTAAGTGTTTTTAAATTTTTAACTTGCCCATTTTCAGTGCTAAACGATAAACCACGATACGCTTTATAATCTGAGAATTCGTGCATATCAAAGTAATCTTTATTTGCGCGCCCTGAAAACACATAATCAACATCAATACCGAGCTTATTAAAGCAGCTTGCCATAACCCGAGCGCGCGTTATATGACCATTACCGGTACCTTGTACTCCATACAATATTTTCATGCAGGCACCACAAGTGCTAACGCAAATAAACCACAAAAACTACCAATCGTTGCGCCTATTATAATATCAGCAGGAAAGTGCACACCCAATACCACACGAGACATAGCAACGCCGGTAGCCCAACTAAATAGTAGTAACGCATATTCTGGAAAAAAATGGCTTAATATAATTGCCACTAAAAAGGCAGCTGCACTGTGACCCGATGGTAAACTAAATTTATCGCTTGGTACTATATAGGCATTTGTTACTAAGCAGTCGCATGGACGGATCCGAGCAAATCTATTTTTAGCTAGTAGGTAAATAGGTCTTTCTATAGCAAAACCAATTAATATAGTAACAGGCAATAATTGATGCTGTTCATTATTACTAAGCCACCACACTGCTAAGCATATTAATATATAAAGCTCACCATCACCGCTTTTAGACAAACCAAAGGCCATTGTTTTAAACCACCTCGGTGAATTGCAATTAAACAAAGTTAAAAATAATTGCTCATCTATCTGAGTTACCTTTTTAAGCATATTATTATTCATCACCATCCCTCATTGCATAACATATGAACACCGATTTAGCTTATGTGTTGTAAATAACAATTGAGTGACGCTTTTAATACACTATTATTGCGATTAATGATTTAGCGCTTGTTTTGCCTAAATTTACTGCGATTAAGTCGTTGTTATTGCTTATAAGGAGGGTATACTGAGATATAAATTAATGTACCTTTTGAGGATAAAATAATGGATTACAGCACTTCTGATTTATGCGACCACTTTGCTGACGTGGTTGACGTGCTAGAGCCAATGTTCATCAACTTTGGTGGTCGACACAGCTTTGGTGGCCGCATTAAAACGGTTAAATGTTTTGAAAATAATGAACTGATCCGCGAATTACTTTCTCAAGACGGTACAGACTTAGTGCTTCTTATTGACGGTGGTGGCTCAACTCGCCGTGCACTTATTGATATTGAATTGGCCGAACTTGCACTTGAAAATAACTGGAATGGTATTGTTGTTTACGGCGCAGTACGCCACGTTGATGAGCTTGAAGAACTTGATTTAGGCATTCAAGCAATTGCTTCTATCCCTGTTGCAGCTGACAGTGAAGGTGCTGGCGAGGATGCTATAGGCGTTAACTTTGCCGGTGTATCATTTTTTGATGATGACTTTATTTATGCCGATAGTACTGGCATTGTTTTATCTGCAGAAGAATTAGAATTGGAAGTTGTAGAAGTATAACGTGACCTCCCATTTAAAAGTATATGATGAAAGCGCGGTTAGAGCACTTTGCTCTAACCGCGTAAATGAAAAAAAAGCATGGCAATCAATGGCCTTGCTAGACACTCAAGTAAACCTGCAACAAGCACTTATTGACGCAGCTCAATTTGGCATTCGCTACGTACTTCTTGGTATTTGCGAAGATATTGGCCCAAAAGCCAATTTAGGAAATGGCGGTGCAAACGAAGCATGGCCTGCTTTTTTAAAACGTTTTTTAAACCAACCTCATAATCAATTTATTGCCACTCAAAAAGTACTTTTATTGGGTGAAGTAAATACTGATGATTTAATGGCGCAAAGCAACCAACTTAATAATCAGCAAGCCCAGCAGTTAACTCAATTACGAGATTTATGCCAACAACTTGATGAACGCGTAGAGTCAGTATTAAGCCTTATTTTTAAAGCAGGGCTTGAGCCAATCGTCATTGGCGGAGGTCACAATAATTGCTTAGGTATTATTCGCGCGCTAAGTAAGTCAAAAAACACGCCTGTTAATACTATCAATTTTGACCCTCATGCCGATTTTAGAGAATGTGAAGGTCGCCATAGTGGTAATGGCTTTCGCTACGCGTATAACGAGCAACATCTAAGTAATTACCATGTTATTGGCTTACATGAATTAAAAAACAATCAAGCAATTATAGATGCAATGAGTGAAGCTAACTTTAAATTTGATAGCTATCAATCTATACAAGTTAAGCGAAAAATTACACTAACGCAGGCAATTGAAAGTGCACTAAGTAATTTTAATGATTTACCGCTGGGTGTTGAAGTTGATTTAGATAGTATTACTTATATGCCAGTTAGTGCGTATACATATTGCGGATTTAGTGTGAGTGACACTGAGCACTTTGTGCATTTAGCTGCAAGCCATCGCTACTCTAAGTACTTACACTTATGTGAAGCAGCGCCTAGCCAGCACCCTAACGGAGTTGAGGCCGGATCTGCCCATGTAGGGCAAGTGATTAGTGCACTTGTAAATAGCTACCTACAAGCCAAAGAAAACACTTAACGTTGTTGAACCGATCGCCACTCTTTTAGCCAGCTCATTAAACCGATACTACTTAGCGGATGACCAAAGTAATAACCTTGTGCAGCATAACCTTTTAAGCTTTTTACAAACTTAAGTTGTTCAAGTGTTTCTACTCCTTCAAAAATTACTTTTGTTTTTTGTTGGCTATGCATATCAACCATTCCACCAACTAAACTGCGTATATTGTTTTGATTACTAAAGTCAGCGGTAAGTGAAGGTGAAACCTTAATATACTCAACCGCTAAACTTGGTAACTTAGAAAGTAGTACTGGATTATCACCAAGTCCATCCACACATACTTTTAAGCCTATGTTATTAAGTCTTGCGATCATGCCTCGGCCTTTGTCATCTAAACCAGCAAAAATATGTAAAGGGCATTCAACAATTAAGTCTCCCGCCTCTAAGTGATGTTCATTTATAACAACATCAACAAATTCAACAAACTCTTCATTTAGCATTTCAGGGCCAAATACGTTAATGCTAAGCGGTATAGAAATACCTTCTACTCTAAGCGCCATTGCAAGCTCAGCGGCTCTCTCCATTACAAATTTAGCAAGCGGGTAACCAAGCCCTGCTATTCTTATGTCGTCAATAAAACGATTAGCAGATAAAATTCCTTGCTTAGGGTGCTGCCAACGCAGTAGTAATTCTAAAAACTCAATTTGACCGTTTTCGTTACAAATTATAGGTTGAAAATAGAGTTCTAATTCGCTCGAAAAATCAATATTTGCCAATTCTTTTAGTCGCGCTTGTTGCTCTCGCAGTTCAATCATCATTTGTTGATGATAAGGCACAACCTTGCGATTTGGATGGCTATCGAGTGCTAGGTATGCGTACGATATTAAATTATCAAAGTTATTGTCTTGCTCATTACAATCAACATAGCTCGCCCTCGCTTTTACCTCTACAGTGCAGTTAGCAACATTAAATGGCTTAAGCGTTGCACCCAGTATTTGTTCAATAACCAACTCATGCAAATGTTTTTGATTCGCAAAACTACAAATAAATGCAAAGTTAAGGCCCCCTAAGTGGGCTAGCTTTTCTTGCCCAACTAAAGTCACTATTTCGTCACTTGAAAGCAGTTCTTTTATTCGATTAGCCGATTGTGCTAACAGTATATCGCCAAAGTCACGTCCAATGTGCTGGTTAACTTGTTCAAATCCTTCAAGACGAATAACGATTAACGCTGCACTTACTTGCTTATTGTCGCACCATGCATAGTAACCTTGACGTAACTGTTTTCTATCTGCAAAAACCGAAAGCGGAGACTCTTCAATAAATGCATCACCTGTAGGTTCTGGCTCTATCACTACTTCTATTTCAGCGCTTTCATCATTTAAAAAACCAACAATAGCTAATAATAATATCGCTAACACAACCCAAAATAACGGAACTTCCAATAATAAATGAGCTGAAAATAGAACAACAAATAAAAGACCAGCCATTGAGCTGGTAATAATCATGCTCCAATTATTTCGCTCGAAGGCTTGCCATAAATGAAAACAAAATCCAAAGGCAAGTAAAATGGCAAGCCAAGCTGCGCCCGTACTCAAAATAGCCAAACCAACAGCTGCTGTGCATAAATAGCTAAATTTAATACTGGCATTTTTAACGGCAAATAAAGTGGCAATCATCGCCATCAATAGTGCACCACTAAAAAAAATTGGGAAATTACTGTCGGTTAGTATGTTCAAATTAACGGCATCCGTATTCGCTAAAAAAGTTTAAACCAGGTTATATGTGGGTAAAAATAATACAAATTAGTTAATTCTACCCAAAATCCATAAATTTAACAGTTTATTTACGCCAAATTGGTAACTTAATTGTGATGGATGACTTATTTGCCAATGCGCAATATCAGCTCTTGCACCAACCTTTAAAATACCACGGTCGTCTAACCCTAGTGCTTTAGCAGCATTGCGAGTAACACCTGCCAATGCTTGCTCGGGTGTTAATCTAAACAATGTGCATGCCATATTCATCATCAAGTGCACTGAGCACAGCGGTGAAGTGCCAGGATTAAAATCACTCGCAATAGCTATAGGTACTTTATATTGATTAAGTAACTCAATAGGTGGGAATTTAGTTTCTCTTAAAAAATAAAATGCACCGGGCAATAACACCGCGACCGTCCCAGCGTTTGCCATGGCTTTTACACCCTCTTCATCGAGATGCTCAATATGATCTGCCGAAAGGCCATTGAACTGCGCCACCAGCTCAGCACCATGTTGATTAGATAACTGCTCAGCATGGCATTTTACTGGGAGGTTATGCTTTTTAGCCGCCTCAAAAACACGTTTGGTTTGCGAATAACTAAAGCCTACATTTTCACAAAATACATCGACTGCATCAGCAAGATTATTAGCCACTACCTGATCAAGCATGTCAGTACATACCAAATCAATATATTCATCAGCACGGCCTTTGTATTCAGGCGGTAGAGCATGCGCCCCTAAAAAAGTAGTTTTAATATCAATAGGATGATGCTCACCTAATAAACGAGCTACTTCTAATATTTTTATCTCGTTTTCAGTATCTAGCCCATAGCCTGACTTTATTTCAACAGTGGTTACACCTTCTTTTAACAACGTATTTAAGCGATCTTTTGCATCAACAAATAATTGCTCACAGTCGGCTGCTCTCGTCGCTTTAACCGTACTTGCTATGCCACCGCCTTGTGCCGCAATTTGCTCATAACTTACACCCTGCAAGCGCTGCTCAAACTCTTGCGACCTTGAACCTGCAAACACTAGATGCGTATGACAATCTATTAAGCCCGGCGTTAACCACTGCCCTTTTATACTCAATGTCGGCGTTGCAAACACATCAAAACTGGGCAACGTTGCTTGCTCTCCAATCCACGCAATTTTACCATTTTTAATAGCTATAGCAGCATTTTCGATTGCGCCATAAGGGGCATTTATATTGCTATCCATAGTGGCAATATTGGCATCAGTTAAAAGTAAGTCGATTTCTTCTAACTCATAATTTTTTGTTGTGCTTTGCATTTTACAGCCCTTTTTACGCCGAGAGTGATGAAAATATAGTCTAACAACCCACCTTGTATATACAAGGCAATTGTGTCATCTTATTTATATAGTTTATTTTTAATGTAACCATAAATTTAATGACGACACCTAAATTTGCGCAAATAAAACAATTCATTGTTGATAAAATTCGCAGCGGTACGTGGCAAGAAAACCAACGTGTTCCCTCTGAAAACGAACTAAGTAGTCAATTTAGTGTCAGCAGAATGACAGCCCGCCGAGCACTAAGCGAGTTAACCGAGGCAGGTATTTTAACCCGCAGCCAAGGGTTAGGTACATTTGTAGCCACATTTAAATCGCAGTCATCGTTACTCGAAATAAAAAACATTGCTGATGAAGTAAAAGAACGTAACGGCAACTACACCTGTAGTGTACTTATACTTGAATCAATAAATGCAGTCGCACCTATTGCCATTGCGCTTGGTGTTGAGATTGACAGTGTTGTATATCGAAGTGTACTCGTTCATAACGAAAACGACAGCCCCTTGCAGCTAGAAGAGCGTTTTGTAAACCCTGCGCTTGCGGCTGGTTACTTACAACAAGACTTTAGCACGCTTACACCTCATGAGTATCTATCTAGTGTTGCACCACTTACCCAAGCGAGGCATACCGTAGAGGCTATTATGCCAAACAGCGAAATGTGCCAATGGTTAAATTTATATAACGAAGAGCCATGCTTACAAGTTATTCGACGCACATGGTCTATTAACGGCATTGTAAGCTTTGCGCGCCTTGTATCACCAGGCAGTAAATATCGCTTAGGTGGACACTTAACATTTAAAAAATAACAAACAATAGCGCTTACTGCGCTTTTTTTATAACAAATCACCTTGTATATACAACAGGAGCAAAACATGAACAACCGACTCGACACAAGTCGCGTAATACGTGCACCTCATGGCGATAAAATAAGTGCTAAAAGCTGGCAAACTGAAGCTGCTAAGCGCATGCTAATGAATAATCTAGACCCTGAAGTTGCAGAACATCCTCATGCACTTGTTGTATATGGTGGTATTGGCCGAGCAGCTCGTGATTGGCCAAGTTATGACAAAATTATAGAAACCCTCGATAGACTCGAAAACGACGAAACTCTGCTTGTACAATCAGGAAAACCCGTTGGTGTATTTAAAACCCACAGTAATGCCCCTCGTGTACTTATTGCCAACTCAAACCTTGTTCCAAACTGGGCGAATTGGGAGCACTTTAACGAGCTCGATAAAAAAGGCTTGATGATGTACGGACAAATGACAGCGGGTTCTTGGATTTATATTGGCTCGCAAGGCATTGTACAAGGCACTTACGAGACCTTTATAGCCATGGCAAAGCAACATTTTTCAGGCAGTGCTAAAGGCAAGTGGGTATTAACGGGTGGCCTTGGTGGTATGGGCGGTGCGCAACCACTTGCCGCTACAATGGCAGGGTTTAGTGCGCTAGTTGTTGAATGTGATGAAAGCCGTATCGATTTTCGTATAAAAACAGGTTACGTTGATGTAAAAGCAACGAACCTTGAACACGCACTGCAATTAATAACCGACGCGTGCATAAAAGGTGAAGCCCTATCAGTTGGCTTACTTGGTAACGCTGCCGATGTATTTAGTACACTGGTTAAAACAGGTATTACACCTGATGTAGTCACAGATCAAACATCAGCTCACGATCCATTAAATGGTTACTTACCACAAAACTGGACAATGGAGCACGCAGCAAAAATGCGTGAGCAAGATCCAAAAGCGGTAGTAAAAGCTGCTAAACAATCAATGGCAGTCCAAGTTAGAGCCATGCTGGCGCTGCAAAAAGCGGGTGCCGCCACTACTGATTACGGAAATAATATTCGTCAAATGGCGTTTGATGAAGGTGTTACCAACGCGTTTGATTTTCCTGGATTTGTACCCGCCTATATTCGCCCTTTATTTTGTGAAGGTATTGGACCATTTAGATGGGTAGCATTATCGGGCGATCCAGAAGATATTTATAAAACCGATGCAAAAGTAAAAGAGCTTATTCCTGATGATGCACATTTGCATAACTGGCTTGATATGGCGCGTGAACGCATTCAATTTCAAGGGCTACCTGCACGTATTTGTTGGGTAGGTTTAAAAGATAGAGCACGCCTTGCATTGGCCTTTAACGAAATGGTTAAAAATGGCGAACTTAAAGCCCCTATCGTTATTGGTCGCGATCACCTCGACTCTGGCTCAGTTGCCAGCCCTAACCGCGAAACAGAAAGTATGAAAGATGGCTCTGATGCGGTATCGGATTGGCCATTACTCAATGCACTGCTTAATACAGCAAGTGGCGCTACTTGGGTGTCCCTTCATCATGGCGGCGGTGTAGGTATGGGCTTTAGTCAGCACTCTGGTGTGGTTATTGTTGCCGATGGTACAAATGAAGCTAAAGAGTGTATTGCTCGCGTACTTTGGAACGACCCTGCAACGGGTGTAATGCGCCATGCTGATGCTGGATACGACATAGCAAAGAACTGCGCTAAAGAACAAAATTTAGACCTACCAATGTTAGACAAGGAATAATCATGTTCGAACTTACTCTCACTCCAGGCTCACTTAATTTAAACACGCTAAGAAAAATTAATAATTCACCAGTAAAGTTAAGCCTTGTACAGCATGCTGAATCACAAATAGCTGCCAGCGCACAAACCGTTCAAAACGTTATTAATGAGCACCGCACTGTATACGGGATTAACACCGGCTTTGGGTTATTAGCTAATACCAAAATAGCCGACGACGAACTTGAATTATTACAGCGCTCCATTGTGCTTTCACACGCTGCGGGCATTGGCGAATACATGGATGACAGCACAGTAAGGTTAATGATCACCTTAAAAGTAAACTCGCTTTCGCGCGGCTACTCGGGTATTCGCCTGCAAGTAATCCAATTTTTTATGCAGCTGCTTAGTAGCGAAGTATATCCGTGCGTGCCTAAAAAGGGCTCCGTGGGGGCATCGGGGGATTTAGCCCCTCTTGCGCATATGTGCCTACCTTTATTAGCTGAAGGTCAAATGCGACATAAAGGAAAAATAATTAGTGCAGCACAAGGGTTAAAAATAGCGGGGCTTGAACCTCTTACCCTTGCAGCTAAAGAAGGCTTAGCATTATTAAATGGCACACAAGCGTCAACTGCGTTTGCACTACAAGGCCTATTTAGAAGCGAGAACTTATATGCACAAAGCTGCGTTATCGGCTCGATAAGCATAGAAGCTGCAATGGGCAGTCGCGCGCCATTTGATGCACGTATTCATGATATTCGTGGTCAGCGCGGACAAATAGACACCGCTCAAGTATTTAGAGAGCTACTCGATACGCACTCTCAAATTAGTGATTCCCACGTCAATTGTGAAAAAGTACAAGATCCATACTGCCTTCGCTGCCAACCTCAAGTGCTAGGTGCTTGCCTAACTCAGATACGCCAAGCCGCAGAAGTGTTGCTATGCGAGTCAAACGGTGTAACCGATAATCCGCTAGTTTTTGCCGATGTAGGCGACATCATTTCTGGAGGGAATTTTCATGCAGAACCCGTTGCAATGGCTGCCGATAACCTCGCTATTGCGATTGCCGAAATTGGTGCTTTAGCAGAAAGACGAATTGCATTACTTATTGACTCAAACCTATCTAAGTTACCGCCATTTTTGGTTGAAAACGGCGGGGTAAATTCAGGTTTTATGATTGCTCAAGTAACCGCTGCTGCGCTTGCGTCAGAAAACAAATCATTAGCACATCCGGCTTCGGTCGATAGCTTGCCTACATCTGCAAATCAAGAAGATCATGTATCTATGGCAACCTTTGCAGCAAGGCGCTTAGATGAAATGGCCAATAATACCCAAGGTGTTTTGGCAATAGAATGGTTAGCATCGGTTCAAGGGCTAGAATTTAGAAAGCCGCTTGAACCATCAAATAAAGTGCAAAGCGCTAAAGCGTTATTACGCGAGCATGTGAGTTATTATGATAAAGACCGCTACTTTGCTCCCGATATCGAAGCTGCTAATACATTACTAAGTGAAGGTAAGCTATGCGACTTCATAGAGAGCAGTCCCCTGCCTTCAGCATATTAAATACCATATTGGTAAGTAAAGCCTAGCGCTTCAATAGCTGAGCCAATAACTTTGCGCTCAGCTTTATCATCACTGGTAAAGCGTGGTAACTCGCCACCATGTTCTGCACACTTCACTGCGTAGTATTCAGCTTTTGTCGGGTGCGCAGGATTAACAACATTATAAATATTTTGCCCTACTTGCCAGTGCTCTATCACCGCAAAGATAGCATTAATTACATCTTGTTGGTGCACCATATTTACTACTTGCTCACTTGATGTATTAAGCTCTTTGCCTGCCACAAAACGACCAGGTTCTCTATTAGGCCCTAGTAATCCAGCTAAACGCAGCACTTTCCCGTCTTGCTCAAGTACTTGCTCTTCTGCCTCATAGAGCTTTATTTGGCGCTCGTTTGTGCATGAAATATCGCAACTTTCGCTATATACACCAGGCTCTTGATCGTATACCCCGGTTGACGAGCATAATAAAAAGCCCTTTGCGTTTAACTCCTTTGAAAGCTTAAGCGCTGCGGTGAGTGTTTCAGGATAATTACTTTCACTGTGCCTGCTACGTGGTGGAATAGCACATACCCAATAAGCATTTTGTAAATCAACTTGATGTCTTAATTGCCCATCTTCAAGTGTAAACTGACGCTCAAAGTCAAACTCGTGTATATCTGTTCTATGCGTTCCTTGTACTTGCCAATCAGCTTTTTGCGCACTTACGCATAACGCATGTCCTAACCAACCTGCACCTAATACTACTAATTTATTACTTTTATTTGTCATTTTTGTATAAGCCTTTATTTTAAACGCATAATTAGTTCTTTCTATCTAACTTTATAGAGATTTTAAGTAAGATATGATTAGATATAATTTCATAAATAATAAAAATATGCGTACTCATGCTAAATAATTTATCATTACGGAAGAAAATATTATTATTGATTGGTGGAACAATTACCGTTTTACTAATTATTGCCTCAACATTTTTTGTTAAACACATTGCCAACCTCTCTAGAGAAAACATAGAAAATGAAGCGCAAAGTTATCTACAGACCGAGCAACTTTCAATGCAAAGTTACTTTGCGATGTACGGAAAAATGGTATCAACCTTTGTTAATAACCCACATTTAATCAACTTTTTTGAAAATTGGGATACTCGCGATCAAGCACTTGAAAGCGCCCCTGGCTACAACGAAGTAAACCAAGACTTTGTCCGTTTAAGCTCAAATGACGAAAACATTTTATCGGCCTTTTTTGCCTCAGCAACCACCGGTGAATACTTTAAAGAAAATGAACGTACAAGTCACTACAACGGCCAGCCTTATTACGCCTACAAGCGTGGTTGGTGGCAAGAAGCCATGCAAGTTAACAAACTTTACGTAGGTCCAATCTCTGTTGATTTAACCACAGGCGTAGCATCCGCAGTAGTACAACAACCTGTTTATAACGCACAGCGTAAACTCATTGGTATGGGCGGTGTTGATTTACAACTAAACAAAATTAACGACATGGTCGAAAATATTCGCTTTAACGGCCAAGGTTATGGATTTTTACTCGATGGAAATCAAAAAGTAGTTCACTTTTCAAAAGCCACAGGACACAAACTTTCAATTACAGATGAAGGTGCAAACGGTAAAGAAGGACTCGATGCGCTTGAGCAACAGTTTACAGATACAGCAGGCTTTAAAGAATTAAATACACAAATGCGAAATAACCTTAAAGGCAGCCAAATGGTTACTTTTAAAGGTGAGCAGTTTTATGTGGTTTACCATCGTCTGCAGCTAGAGCAGCCTTATATAGATTGGTATGTAGGTCTACTTATTCCTACTAGCATGATTGAAGAGCCCGTAAATGCCGCAGTAACCGCAACAACAACTGCAGTAGTTATTATCTTAATTATTATATTAGCCATGATTTTATGGGCTACCCATATGATTTCAAAACCCATCACAACACTTACGCACATTATGCGTGATATAGCATCGGGCGAAGGCGACCTTACTCAAAAAATTGATATTAATAGTCAAGATGAAGTGGGACAGCTGGCCAATCATATGAACACTTTTATTGATAAGTTACGCGCCATGATGCTAGAAACCGCAGCGCAAGCAGAACAGCTAAGTAATGCAGCAGCTCAGCTAAGACATGTTTCTGAGCAAACTAATTCTGAAATTCAGCAAGAGAAGCAGCAAGTTGATAGCGTCAGCGCTGCGGTAACTGAAATGGCGACTACTGTGCTTGAAATATCACGTAATGCACAACATACAAATAACGCAGCTGAAGAAGTTCAGGCAATTACAGCTGAAGGTGCAAGCCGTTCTACACAGGCGCAAAAAGTAATGACTGAGCTGGCGTTGCATATTGGCGAAGCATCTAAAGTGGTAGCAGGCCTTGAACAAGAAAGTAATAACATTGGTGCGCTAGTCGACGTAATTAATTCAATTGCCGATCAAACCAACTTACTTGCACTGAATGCGGCTATAGAGGCAGCTCGTGCCGGTGAACACGGTCGAGGCTTTGCCGTTGTTGCTGATGAAGTACGCTCACTAGCAAGTCGCACACAAGAATCAACAGACGATATTCGTAATATGATTTCGCGCTTGCAGCAAATAGCTCAACAGGCCTCAGTGATGATGCAACAAGGACAAGATCAAACCGAGGGCTCAGTACTGCAAACTAAAGAAGTACTTAGCTCACTTCACAATATTGCGCAGTCGGTCACTAAAGTACAAGACCAAAGTCATCAAATAGCCACGTCAACTGAGGAGCAAACAGTCGTTGCTGAAGATATTAATACGAGCCTTTCGGCAATTAATAACTTAGTGAACAGTACCGCTGACCATGCGCACACCCTCGCTGACGAAGCTCGTGACTTAAGTGATTTAGCTGCAGCACTTAACAAAACGGTTAACCAATTTAAATTATAAAACACTCATTTAATAGCTGTGTTTAAGCGTCAAACTTAAGCGCAGCTATAACCCTTGTTTTTAATTTATTTAGCACCATATCTTTACAGTTCGCTACTATTTTTACTGTAATTGAGTAATACAAAGTTATTTTTACGAACCAGATCAAATTTTTCGATTTTATACACAGATCTTTTTATTGAGATAGTTTGTTGTTTGGCAGAGTCTGGTATAGTAGCGCACGTAATAAACAGTGCTTTTTGAGCGGTTTAATACAATATTGCTAATTAATATGTTCTAAGTGTTATTTAAAAGCACATATTAATTACCAATTGTTAAAAATGGGTTAGCCGATACTCGGCTGACAAAGAATACATTGTAACGGTTTTATCATGATATCTAATTTATTTACCAAGCTTTTTGGTAGTCGCAATGACCGCACTATTAAAAACTTAAGAAAGACGGTCGCGCTAATCAATGCGCTAGAAACGCAACTTGAAGCGCTTTCTGATGAAGATTTAAGAGCTAAAACAGCTGAGTTTAGAGAACGTTACGATAACGGACAAGGCCTTGACGATATCCTACCTGAAGCTTTTGCTGTGGTACGTGAAGCGTCAAAGCGTGTAAATGGCATGCGTCATTTCGACGTGCAGTTATTAGGTGGTATGGTTTTACATCAAGGTCGCATTGCAGAAATGCGTACCGGTGAAGGTAAAACACTAACAGCTACCCTACCAGCTTATTTAAACGGCTTAACAGGCAAAGGTGTTCACGTAATTACTGTGAATGACTACCTTGCTAAACGTGATGCTGAAACCAACCGTGCGTTATTTGAATTTTTAGGCCTTACTGTAGGCTGTAACGTACCGGGTATGATGCCACAGCAGAAGAAGCTAGCTTATACTGCTGACATTACGTACGGTACAAATAACGAATTTGGTTTTGACTACCTTCGCGATAATATGGCTTTTAGCATTGATGAACGTGTTCAGCGTCCATTATTTTATGCCGTAGTCGATGAAGTGGATTCAATCTTAATTGATGAAGCGCGTACTCCGCTTATTATTTCAGGCCCAGCTGAGGACAGCTCTGAGCTATACACTGAAATAAATACCATCGTTCCTTTACTTGAACTTCAAGAAAAAGAAGACGAAGAAGGTGTTGAAGGCGACGGCGATTACACTATTGATGAAAAGTCTAAGCAAGTTCATTTAACAGAACGTGGTCAAATTAAAGTAGAAGAGCTACTTACTGAACGCGGCTTAATTGAAGAAGGCGATTCGCTTTACTCAGCAGCAAGCATTACGCTACTAAGTCACGTTTATGCGGCCCTTCGTGCCCACAAGCTATACCAAAAAGATGTTGATTACGTAGTAAAAGAAAACGAAGTAATCATTATCGATGAGCATACTGGTCGTTCAATGGAAGGTCGTCGTTGGTCAGAAGGTTTACACCAAGCTGTTGAAGCTAAAGAAGGTGTAAATATTCAGAACGAAAACCAAACACTTGCATCTATTACGTTCCAAAACTACTTCCGTTTATACGAAACATTAGCAGGTATGACAGGTACTGCCGATACTGAAGCTTTTGAGTTTCAATCTATCTACGGCCTAGATACTGTTGTTATGCCAACTAATAAGCCAATGGTTCGTGATGATCGCGCCGACTTAGTTTATCTAACGCAAGAAGAAAAATACGAAGCAATTTTAATTGACATTAAAGACTGCCAAGACCGCGGACAACCGGTACTTGTAGGTACTATTTCAATTGAAAGTTCTGAGTATTTATCACAGTTTTTACGCAAAGAAAAAATTAAGCACAACGTACTTAATGCTAAATTTCATGCGCAAGAAGCTGACATCGTTTCAGACGCGGGCCTGCCAGGTACAGTAACAATTGCAACCAACATGGCCGGTCGTGGTACCGATATCGTGTTAGGCGGCAACTGGAACAGTGAAGTTGAAAAACTTGAGAACCCAACTGCTGAGCAAATTGCTGATATTAAAGCGGCTTGGAAAATTCGCCATGATGCAGTAATTGATGCCGGCGGTTTACATATCATTGGTACTGAACGTCACGAATCTCGTCGTATAGATAACCAATTACGTGGTCGTTCTGGTCGTCAAGGTGACGCCGGCTCTAGCCGTTTCTACCTATCGATGGACGATGCACTAATGCGTATCTTCGCTGGTGAACGCATGACTAACATGATGCGTAAACTAGGTATGCAACGCGGTGAAGCAATTGAACATCCATGGGTTAACCGTGCGATTGAAAATGCACAGCGTAAAGTAGAAGCACGTAACTTTGATGTTCGTAAGCAATTACTTGAGTACGATGATGTAGCAAACGATCAACGCCGCGTTGTTTACTCTCAACGTAATGAGCTACTTGAAGAAGGCGATATTTCAGAAACTATCACAGCAATTCGTGGTGATGTTCTTGCTGGTGTAATTGATCAGTACATTGCACCGCAAAGCCTTGCTGAAATGTGGGATATTCCTGGCCTTGAAGAGCGTTTAAAACAAGATTTCTTAATTGAGTTACCAATCACTCAGTGGTTAGCTGATGACAATAAGCTATATGAAGAAAAGCTTCGTGAGCGTATTGAAGAAGCTGTTGAGCAGTCATACAAGCAAAAAGAAGAGCAAGTAGGCGATTCTGTTTTACGTCAGTTTGAAAAAGCGATTATGCTACAAAGTCTTGATCAACATTGGAAAGATCACCTTGCTGCGATGGATCACTTACGCCAAGGTATTCATTTACGTGGTTACGCGCAAAAGAATCCTAAGCAAGAGTACAAGCGTGAATCGTTTGAGTTGTTTTCTGAAATGCTTGAAAACTTGAAAGTAGATGTTGTAAGCATCCTAAGTAAAGTACAAGTACGCGCAGAAGAAGATGTTGAAAAAGTAGAAGAGCAACACCGTAAAAGTGAAAATGCTCCTCGCGAATACCAACATGAAGAAGCTGAGCAAGTAGGTGGCGAAGCGCCAGCACCAGAAACAGCGACTGTAATGGCTCGTACAGAACCAAAAGTAGGTCGTAATGACCCTTGCCCTTGTAAATCAGGTCAAAAATTCAAACAATGTTGCGGTAAATTAAAATAGCCCAATATTGTTATTAGCTTATTAAAAAGCGGCGCTAGCGTCGCTTTTTTTATGGAGTTTTAAAGTAATGACTATAGAAATTGTACATGTAGCTGTTGGTGTTATTAAGAAAAATAACGCTATATTCATTTGTAAACGTGCAGATGAACAACATCAAGGCGGTTTATGGGAATTTCCTGGTGGCAAAGTAGAAGCAGGTGAAAGTGTTTTTGTTGCACTTAAACGCGAGCTTATTGAAGAAGTTGGATTAACAATTCACAGCTCTAGTCAACTTATGGTGATTGAACATGACTACGGCGATAAGTGCGTTAAATTAGATGTACACGTAGTGAGTAACTTTAGCGGTGAAGCACATGGCGCTGAAGGACAACCTAGTGAATGGGTAGCAATTAGTGAATTAGAAAATTATGATTTCCCTGAAGCTAATGCTGAAATTATCCAGAAAATAGTAGCCCGATACGCATAACAAACTAGGTACGAGTGAGCGCAATGAACATCTCAATACAAAATAAGCTAAGCGAACAATTAGCATTAAATCCTGAGTTAACTCAAGTTAGTGTGATTGGTAGCGGCCATATAAATAGTACGTGGCTACTTACGTGTATTGATAAACAGTTTATTGTGCAAAAACTTAATACTGAGGTATTTAAATACCCTGCTCAGTTAGTAAGTAATGCAAAGCTAATTGAGCAGCATTTAAATACCAGACAACTACAAAGCACTTACCCTCTTGCAACAGTTAAGCATATAGCTACGCAAAACAATGAATACTTAATAGAAATAGATAACGAACACTATCGTGTACTTAATTATATTAGTGACAGCTACAGCGAAGACGTTGTTAAAAACACGCAGCAAAGCGAGCAAGCGGCTTACGCCTTTGGCGTATTTGCTCATGCATTACAAGATTTTGATACACAACAACTACATACTGTAATTCCTGATTTTCATAACTTAGCGATGCGCTTTGAGCAATTAAATACCGCAATCACAAATAACTCTGTAAATAGAGTAAAGCACTGCGCTGACGAAATAGAATATTGCTTATCGCAGCAGCATTTAATTACTGAGCTTAGTAGTATAGCTAAGCAGATACCACTAAGAGTGTGTCATAACGATACAAAAATAAATAATATGCTGTTTTGTAGTGCAACTCACAAAGCAAAAGCAGTGATTGATTTAGATACCTGCATGGCGGGATTTCGGCTTTATGATTTTGGTGACATGGTACGCACTTTCTGCTCCCCCGAAGCCGAGGATTCAACAAACTTACGCAACGTTGTTATTCGAAAAGATATATTTTCAGCCATTGTTAAAGGCTATGTAACGCCATTAAAAAGTAGCATGAGTACAAAAGAACAAGAAAGCCTGCTGCTAGGCGCTAAAATAATGCCGCTCATGTTAAGTGTGCGCTTTTTAACTGATTACTTAAATAACGATGTGTACTTTAAAGTGGCTCATGCAGAGCACAATTTAGAGCGCGTACAAAACCAACTCGCGCTTTATAAAAACATACTGAGTAACGAAAAATGGATGCACGCGTGCTTAGTCGATGAACAAATTCAAGATACAAAAAAACCAGTAAGCTAAAAACTTACTGGTTTTTATTATTTACATACAATGTAATTACCAGATTTTTACGCGATCTTCTGGTTTGATATACATTTTATCACCTTCTTTTACGTCAAACGCTTCGTAAAACTCAGGCATGTTCGACAAGATACCGATTACACGGTAGTGACTTGGTGAATGAGGGTCTGTTAATAAACGATTACGTAACTCTTCATCGCGATAGTTACGACGCCAAATTTGTGACCAACCCATAAAGAAACGTTGATCGCCTGTGTAACCATCAATCACTGGTGATTTTTTATCACCTAAAGATAGCATATACGCTTTATGCGCAACCGTTAAGCCACCTAAGTCACCAATGTTCTCGCCAAGCGTTAGCTCGCCATTAACACTTGCATCTTCAAATGGTTTATATTCGTTATACTGTGCAACTAAAGCCGCTGTACGCTCTTCAAATTGCTTAAGGTCAGTCTCACTCCACCAGTTACGTAAGTTACCGTCACCGTCGTATTTAGCACCTTGGTCGTCAAAACCGTGGCCAAGCTCATGCCCAATTACTGCACCAATTGCGCCGTAGTTTACAGCATCATCCGCTTCTAAATTAAAGAATGGCGGTTGTAAAATAGCAGCAGGGAATACAATTTCATTGTTTACTGGATTGTAATACGCATTTACCGTTTGCGGAGTCATATGCCACTCAGAGCGATCAACTGGTTTACCCAATTTAGCAATCATGTCTGCGTATGCCCATTCGCTATAACGAATGTAATTGCCTACTAGCTCATCTGAGTTAATCTCTAGCTCAGAGTAATCTTTCCACGTGTCTGGGTAACCAATTTTAGGCGTAAATTTGTCTAATTTTTCTTTCGCTGCAAGCTTTGTTTCAGGGCTCATCCACTCAAGATTTTCAATAGCAACGCCATAACCTTTAATTACGTTATCAACTAACTCTTCCATGCGTGCTTTAGCTTCTGGCGGGAAGTTATCTTTAACGTATACCTTACCTAAAATTTCACCAAGTACACTGTTAGATGCATCAACCGCTTGCTTCCAAAGAGGTGCTTGTTCTTCTACGCCACGAAGTGTTGTGCTGTAAAAGTCAAAGTTAAGGTTAACTAAATCTTCACTAAGTAGCTCTGCATAACCACTTACAAAATGAAATTTTAAGTAGTTTTTCCACGTCGCTAAATCAGTGTCTTTGTAAATAGTAGCTAGTGCTTCTAAGTAGCTTGGTTGACGTACAATAATGTCACTTGCACTCACACCTGCATCTTTAAAGAATGCAGCTAAATCAAGGTCGCCCATCAACTTGCTTGCGTCTGCTACTGTCATCTTGTTATAAGATTTAGTTGCGTCACGGCTTTGCACGCGGCTCCACTGTGCATCAGCTAGTGTTTTTTCAAATGCAAGTACACTCTTAGCAGCTTCTGCTGCATTCTTAACGCCTGACTTAGCTAAAATATCAGTGATGTATTGCTCGTAAGAAGCGCGAATTTTAGTGAATTTTTCGTCATCGTTTGAGTAATAATCACGATCTGGTAAACCAAGACCCGACTGAGATAAATACAATGCATACTCGCTTGAATTTTTAGCATCGTTATTTACAAACCAACCAAACGGTAAAGTACCACCTTGTTTTTGAATTTTAGCCATTAAACCCACTAAATCAGCTTTAGATTTAACGCTATCAATTGTATCTAATGACGGTTGTAATGGCGTAATACCTAGCTCATTACGCGCATCTTTATTCATATAGCTTTTATAAAATGCACCAATTTTGTACTCATCACTGCCTTTTTTAGCGGCTTTGTTTGCGGCTGCACTTTCAAGGGCTATTTTCATCGCTTTTTGCGACTCATCATATAACTGCGAAAAAGAACCATAGTTAGATTTATCACCTGGTATTTCAGTTTTAGCTAACCACTCGCCATTTACATGGTAGTAAAAATCGTCTTGTGCGCGTACTGAACTATCCATATTAGCTAATTCAATACCAAGCTCTAGTGGTTTTTCAGCAGGTGCTGTTACTACTGGAGTGTCGGTTACTTTAGTTTCTTGTTGTTTTTCACCACAACCTACCAAGCCAAGTGCAAGTGCAATACTTGCAGCAGCCATTGTTACTTTATTCATAATGATTCCGTTTGTTAGTTAGAATTTAATACCAACTCCATTAAATTCTTGAATATAGCAGGAGTAAAAATAGCACTGCCTACACGCTTTTACTTAATGGAATGGGTATCAGGGACTTCAATCAATATACATTACCAGCCAGTATCATAAACCTCATTAGGGCAACAATAAAATGGAATATGTAACAAAGTATTTTGAATGCGGTGAGCTGCCAAATTGACCCCACCAATAACAAGATGGTGGGTAGTTAAGGCTCGCTTTTATTTTTTCCATGAAGCGCTAAACGCTCAAGTTTTTCTTTTAAAGAAGGAGGGGCCGAAGATGCTATGGCGTTTAAGTAATCAGCTGTTTGCTCACTCATTTTACGAGAGTTGGTAACTGCAGGACTGCCCGACTTATTCGCAGTACTTAATCGCTGAGTTGCTTGAGGATTTGCAGTTATTTTTATTTGCCCAAGCTCTGCCATCCCGGCGGCTCTAAAATGTGAAAGCATATCCATTTTTAGATAGTTAAGCCTAAGCGCGATAGGTGCAGATACCGCCTCTATCATTAGCGTACCGTCTCGGTAATTACTTACTCGGCATTTATCACCCAACTTAGGACCTAAAAAATCTTTTAATAAGGTTTGCTGTGTATCAAGTGCTTGGCTTTTGCCTGCATAAGCAGATAAACGATTATTTAACCCCGCCATAATATCGCTTAGCGGTTTTGGTGCATATCTATCTTTAGCCATTTTACACCTCGTAAAAGCTCACTTAGACCCAGAGATAATACTCTAGGTCTAAGTATACACTGCGTATTAATACTACGCGCCGGCTATTTGCATTTGCTCTATTAATATTGAGCCAGTTTGAATACCACCACGGCGCTCTATATCACCACCAATAGCAGAAATGCCTTTAAACATATCTTTTAAATTACCAGCAATGGTAATTTCACTTACAGGATATTGAATTTCACCATTTTCAACCCAAAAACCAGCAGCACCACGAGAGTAGTCACCTGTTACTGTATTTACGCCCTGCCCCATTAGCTCGGTTACTAATAAGCCGGTGCCCATGGTTTTTAATAGTGCAGTTAAATCGTTATGAGTTTGTTCAACAAGCCAGTTATGTATACCGCCCGCATGCCCTGTTGGCGTCATATTCATTTTACGCGCAGCATAGCTTGCTAATAAATAAGTTTGTAACTCGCCGCCTTGAATAATTTCTCTGTCAATGGTTTTAACGCCTTCGCTATCAAACGGTGACGACGCCAAACCTTTTAAAATATGCGGGCGCTCAGCTATATTTACACAATTACTAAATACCTGAGAGCCCAAACTATCAAGTAAAAAACTCGATTTACGATAAAGCGCGCCACCACCAATTGCCGACACTAAGTGACCAAACAATGAATTTGCAATATCAGCTCTAAAAATAACAGGCACTTTCATTGTGCCTAGCTTTTGACTATTTAATTTAGCGAGCGTTTCAGCTGCCGCTTCAAGCCCAACTGCCGCTGCGTCATTTAAACCCGCTTGATCGCGCGCAACCGTATAAGCAGAGTCGCGTTGCATCTGCTCGCCATTTTGACCTATCACCATAGTGCTAATGCTATGACGAGTACGTGGAAAACCGGTTATCAAACCATGGCTATTACCATAAACACGTAGCCCTTGATGCGATGAAAAGCTCGCACCATCAGAGTTAACAATACGCTCATCAGCATTTAGTGCAGCTTGCTCAGCAGCATGACAAAGCTCAATGCCTTCCTCAGGACTTACATCCCAAGGGTGGTATAAATCTAAATCTTTAGGATTAAATTCTAGCAATTCTTTATCAGCAACGCCGTTAAATGGGTCATCAGATGTAAACTTAGCTATATCAATCGCTTTTTCTACTACCATACGCAACGTTTTTGGATTTAAATCAGCGGTTGACGCCGAGCCTTTATTATTACCAACATATACGCTAATGCCTAAGCCGCCATCTTGGTTAAACTCAATGGTTTCTACTTCACCCATTCGAGTACTAACCGATAAACCAGATGTACTAGACATGGCCGCTTCGGCAGCTGTAGCGCCTAATTTTTTAGCATGTTCGAGTACTTCTGCTACCGCATCTTTAACTTGCGATATTTGAGAATAAATTGGATCGTTTTGTTGGCTTTTCATAAATTAAGTCCTGAGCCTTAGAGGCATAATGCACGCATTTCTTATATTTAAATGCTAACACACTCAATGCATCACATCAGCTAATATTCCTAAGTATCATATTCATGTATAATGGCAAAAGTTATTTTTATTTAAGAGCACCCCATGGCAAAGAAAAAAGGCAAGCCTGCTGAAATTGAAGAAGAAATTGAATATGTATCAAGAACGGAGCTTAAGCGCGAAGCGCAAGAGTTTCATCAGTTAGGTACTGAAATTGCCAAAATGGGTAAAAAACAGCGCGAACGCCTGCCATTAAATGACGATTTAAAAGCGGCAATGGTTGTTGCTGATAAAATAAGTAATAAAAGCGATGCGTATCGCCGTCACTTAAACTACATTGCTAAAACGTTGCGTACTGTAGAAAACATTGACGCTATTAGAGCGATTATCGACGTAATGCTTAATAAAAATAACCAAGCTGAAGTATTGGTCAAAAAAATTGAGCAACTACGTTCAGACTTAATTGAACAAGGTGATGATCTTATCAATGAGACTATTGAGCAGTTCCCGTCTCTTGATCGTCAGCAAATGCGACAATTGGTTCGTAATGCGGCAAAAGAAGCGAAAGCTGAAAAGCCTGGTAAAGGTTATAAAGAGTTATTTCAATATCTCAAAGATGCACATACCGTTACGTATTAATTAGACCGTATTAATTGATATTTTATTAAAAAAGGTGCTTCGGCACCTTTTTTGTTATAGATCAAACCGCCTCCCTGCGTACTTTTTTATAATCCCCCTAAATAAATACTTAGGTGCGCGTGATGATTAAACTTCCACAGTGGGATCAAACCCTAATAAACAAATATAATGTGTCTGGCCCGCGTTATACCTCATACCCCACGGCTCTATCACTGCGTGACGGTTATCAGCAACAAAACTTACTAAACGCGATAGAATCGTCAACGAGTCGTTCACTTTCTTTATATATTCATATTCCATTTTGTAGTCAGCTTTGCTACTACTGTGGCTGTAATAAAATAATTACCCGCCATCAATCTAAAGCAGATACGTATCTCGACTTTTTAGCAAAAGAAATTACTGCTCAAGCGCATTTATTTAAAAGCTACACGGTTGAGCAATTACATTTAGGTGGCGGTACACCCACTTTTTTAACCGCAAAACAAATGACCCGTTTAATAAAGCTTTTAGAGCAGCACTTTAATTTTACGCGAACTACTGAACGCGGTATTGAAATAGATCCACGTTCGCTTGCCGAAAACATGCTTGTTGATTTAAGGATGCTTGGCTTTAATCGTGTCTCGTTTGGGATTCAAGACTTTAACGACGACGTGCAACTTGCTGTTAATCGTCCGCAAAATGCAGATACGGTTAAGCAATTAATTACACAAGCTCGCGAGCTGGGATTTCAATCTATTAATGCAGATATGATTTACGGGCTTCCTCTGCAAACACCAGAGAGCTTTAAGCAAACTATAGAGCAACTTATTGAGTTAAGCCCTGACCGAGTATCGGTGTTTAACTACGCGCATTTACCAGAGCGCTTTGCCGCACAGCGAAAGATTAAAGATGCAGATTTACCCAGTGCACATAATAAACTCACCATGTTTAAAAATACGCTGGAGCAGATGACGCAAGCAGGCTATCAATTTATTGGTATGGACCACTTTGCAAAAATCGACAACGAACTAGCTGTTGCGCAAAATGAAGGGAAATTACATCGTAATTTTCAAGGTTATACAACCCATGGAAATTGTGATTTATTAGGCTTAGGCGTGTCATCCATTTCGCAAATTGGCACTGCCATTTTACAAAATCAAAAAGAATTAAAACATTATTACCACAGCGTAGAAACACAAAGCGGCTGTGCTCTTAATAAAGGTATGCATTTAACACATGATGATGTAATTCGTGCTGATGCTATTAAGCAGCTCATTTGCCAGTTTGAATTAGATATACAAGACTTTAGTAAAAAGCATGCGCTTATATTTAATGACTACTTTGAGGATGCGCTAATTGCGCTTACGCCACTTATAAAAGATGAACTAGTCACTATAAATGATAATAAAATTAGCGTAACACCACGCGGCAACTTATTCATTCGTATTATTTGCATGTGCTTTGACGCTCATTTACAAAAACAAATAAATGCGACACGCTTTTCACGAGTGATTTAACTAAAAACTGTCCGGCATAAAAAAAGCAGACCAAGGTCTGCTTTTTCTGAGTACTCGAAAAACTAGTTAAAAACCACTTTATCGCTGCCAGGAGCCGCTTTAAACTCAATGATAATTTTAGCGCAATCGGCTTTAACTTCATCTTTGAGTGTTTCTTCAGCTTGCCAGCGAGCCTTATCTAGCTTAAAAATCTCTTTTTTAGCGTATTTTTTACGTGCATCGTGTGTCGGCATTTCTTTAACTACCTGGTACATTTTATAAATGCCAGGGTACTGTATTGTTAAATCACGCTCGCTCTCAAAGCCATATTGAGACATAAGCACCCAAATACGTAAACAGCCTTCAGAAAACTCACACTGCTCTTCATTCATTGCACGCGCAATTAAATGAATACTATCGGCTAGTTTGGCATTTCGCTTTAAACGCGACTTCTCAAGCTTTTGCCTTTGTTCAGCCTGCGTTTTAGCAATTAACTTTTTTTGCGCATTTAACTTGTACAGCAACTGACCCGCATAAAATGCCAGACCAACTATTAGAGCAGCGCCTAAAAGTAAGGCTAAAATTACCGCGGTACTCATTATTTATCCTTACTATTTGTCGTCTTCATCTAACCATTCGTTGGCTAAATCGTCAGATAAGTATTGATCGAAATCAGAATTGCCTTTGCTTTCAATATCATCTTCAAGGTCATCTTCAAATTCGTCTTCATCCTCGTCTTCAATACCAAGAATTTCACATAACGCCTGATGACGAGCAATACGGCTATTAAAGTACTTAGCATCTTTACCTGTTAGCATTTCACCTTCTTCATGACGCTCTACTAATTTAAGTAAACGTTCGTCATTCTCAAGTGCTTCTAGCTCTTGTTCAGGTGTGAATTCAGGCTCGATTACCTTTTTCAGCTCAATAGTTGGCTTTAAGTTGCGTTTCATTTCAACTTTAGGCTCAGGCGCAGTTGCAATTAATGGTACTGGCTTTTTACTGCCTACACGCTTATCTTTAGGCGCGTGACCACCATTGTGGCTTTCGCTATCTAGTAAATCTGGCGCGTTACGAGAACCTGGCTTAGCGCCTTTGGTTTTTTTAACTCGCTGCTCTTTTAATGCGCGCATTTCTTTAAGCTTATCTTGGCTTAAACGAACAGGTCCGTTTGCTGGGCTTTTGCGTGACTTTTTAGTTCTACTCATATCTTGATCATCTCACTTAAGAGGTTTTGAGCGAAGCGCAAATTAATGGGCATCGCAGTGCTGGCCTAGCCAGAAGAATTCAGTTTGCGCTATAGAGGTTGGGTTTCCCATTTAAAAGCGCCTTAGCTAATTAATCGCTAATTTTAAACGGTGGGTATTGTAACAGGACAAATAAAAAGGCGGTAGAGAAAACATCTCTACCGCCTGCTAATCTGAGCGCCATTATCTGGACACTTCTCCCTTCGACTTTTTTTAGTCTTTATTATTTTTATTATTATCAGTCCGTATTGTTATTATTTTTACGTTCCTTGTTACATTCCATTTTGTTTTTATTATTAAACTTCCATGAGTTTTTTATTATTATCGGCCATCCTGACACTTTTTTATTATTTCCTTTAGTAGCACTAATCTTGTGCTATGTAGTCATGCCGCGCTACTTTCCTTGATAGTAATTTCCGTTTTATTATTGTTGTTTTGCGACAGTGGTTAATTTACTCGTTAATGATTTTGTTACAACTGGTTTATATAACTTTTATTATATTAATTACATTAGGATATTAAACTTAACATAAATTACAACAACTTAAGGTGCAACAAGAAATAAAAAGAAGACTTATCTTACAACCAAACATGGTCAATATCTTACATTTAAGCGGGCGATATCGTTAATTTTTGACACAAAAAAAGCAGCCAGGGCTGCTTTTTTTAACACATTGTAGTTTATTTATTATTAACTGCTAAATAAATACGACTTTAGTGTAAACCACCTAAGTACTGAGATAGTACTTCAATGTCTTTATCTGTTAATTTCTTTGCAATGTCGCCCATCATGCCATTTAAGTCATTATGACGAGTACCATCACGGAATTTTTCAAGTTGAGACTTGATGTATCCTGGATGCTGAAAAGAAATTTTTGGAAACTTAGCCAGTGACGAGCCATTACCACGTGGACCATGACATGCTGCACATGATGGAATTCCACGCTCTGCGTCGCCTGCTTTAAAAAGCATTTCGCCAACTTCAACAACATCTTTAGGTGTAGCACCTTCAGACATGTTCATTGAAGAAAAATAAGCAGCTAGATCTTTCATGTCTTGCTCGCTAAGTGGCATAGCCATAGCGCTCATTACTGGATCCATACGCCCTTCTTTGCCGCCTGACGTCATACCTAATTTTAAATCCTGAAGTTGCTTAAGGATATAATCTGGATGTTGACCTGCAATTTTAGGGTAAATATTAACCGGCGCATTACCGTCTGGGCCGTGACAAGCCGCACACGTTGCTGATTTTTCTTTACCTGCGTTTACATCGCCATCAAATGCTGTTGCGTTGCTTGCTGACAACGCACCAAGCAATATTGTTAAAGATAGTGCTATTTTTTTCATGGTGAATTCTCTGTTTCCGACCCTGTATCATCTACAATCGTGATGCTGTAATACATATATTCTACACGATAATAAATTCTCTGGCACGTTTTCTACACATATTAAGCTTATAATTTACAGGGTTTTGACTTAGATTAAGCTTTAACATGTTTTAAATGTACCATAGGTGCTGTTTTTAGGTGGTTAAATACGCTTTTTAATACATCCTTTATAGTATAAAATACGCGCCCTGAGTGAATTTGGTTTACTCAACGTTATTTTTTTAAGTTTTAGGAGAGCCTGTGCTCAAATCTCGTATCAAATATAATACTGCGTCTTTCGTAACAAGCGCTCCCGACATTACTAAATTACCTGCTGATACGGGAATTGAAGTTGCGTTTGCCGGTCGCTCCAACGCAGGTAAGTCGAGTGCATTAAATGCATTAACCGATCAAAAACTAGCACGTACAAGTAAAACACCTGGACGTACTCAGCTAATCAATACATTTGATTTAGCTGATGTTGACGATATGCGCCTTATCGATTTACCAGGCTATGGTTTTGCTAAAGTACCAATCGAAATGAAAAAGAAATGGCAGAAGTCGTTAGGCGAATATCTACAAAAGCGTCAAAGCTTAAAAGGTATTGTTATTTTAATGGATATTCGTCATCCATTAAAAGATTTAGACCGCGATTTAATTAATTGGGCTATTGGCAGTGAAATTCCAGTATTGGCTCTATTAACTAAAGCCGACAAGCTAAAGCAAGGTCCTCGTAAATCACAAGTGCTGCAAGTTCGTCGTGAATTAAGTACGCTTGATGGGGATATTACAGTTCATGCATTTTCATCATTAAAAGGCACGGGTTTACCAGAAGTGGCTAAAAAACTAGATGAGTGGTTTTTAGGTCCTGTTATTGCTGTACCACCTACCGATGAAACAATCACAGACGAAACTAACCCAGAAGTCTAAACGCTGGCGTTACGATAAATAAAACTGCTTTCCTGCAGATTTAATAAAATAGCCGAGCTTGTCAGTCTCGGCTTTTTCAGCCCACTGATAAAATACACTTCGCGTAACACGCGCACTACAGCCATAAGGTAGCTTTAAATAAGGTACTTTAGACCCTTTGTAATCTTTTATAACTAAGGGTTGCTGAGCGCTCACTAACCACTGCCTAGCTAAATTATCAATACAACACAACACCGGCCCTTGCGCTGTATTTTCAAAACGCCAATCAACAATAATAAACGGCGCATCATCAACCGTTATTGTTATTTTTTCGGCCGGTGTTTTTAAATAAAATAGCTCACCTTCTTTACATAAAACAGAAGCAAACAGCTTCACCATGGCTAGGCGTGTTATTTCGCTGCCATCGTAAAACCATTTCCCCTCATGATTAATGACAATTGGCAGTTCACCACAATGAGTTGGCTGCCAACTATCAAAAGGTTTGCTTGGCTCGCTTAATTGCTTGCTAAGCTCACTTAAAGAAATCACTGCTTTTTAAGTGTAATTGCAAAAGTAACAGGTACTGCTGTTGCAATTGAAGGTAAGCCCGCTAGCTCTTGCAGCTTTTTAACGCCTTCGGTTACACCAAAATCAGCACTATTAATAATAATAGGTGTTAATGATGATACCGTTAAATCACCACTTTGCGTGCTGCTAACGAGTACATCAATTGCCAATGGCTTTTTATTACCGTGAAAATCAAGCTCAGCTTTAATACCCTTCAATACATATTGACCAGGCTTTTTAATATTACTCAGCTCTTTAGTTAAATTTGCAGTTAAAACAGCATTTGGAAATTTATTCGCTTCGAACAACAATGACGTTAAACGCTCATTACGAATAGGAATTAAAGTTTCAGCTGATGTTAAATCAACATTAACGCTAAACTCACCTTTATCAGAAAGCATACCTTCAAGGTTAGTAAAATGGTGAGCTTCAGCAATCGAATCTTTTTTAATTGAAACAAAGCTTAGTTGGCTTTTATCATTCACTAGCTGCCAATTGGCCTGAGCAACATTAGAAATGACTAAACTTGATAAAGAAAAACCTGCAATAGCTAATGCTTTAAACATAACGCACTCCTTAGTAATAAAATGAAAAGAATAAAAATAATATCGCTTCGATGGTATCACCTGCGATGTACCCAAACCACCTCGAAATGACGAATGAATAATACAATTGGTATGGCGCAATAAAGAATTAATTAGATAGGATTTTCAGGCGTAAAACAAAAAACGGCCCACCAAACAAGTTGGTAGGCCGGTATAGCAAACTGGGGAGAAGCTATCAATTTGTTGCACCCTTTCAGATGCATCATCAACAGGATGTCCTACAGGATAGGACAGACGGGACTTTAACAAAAGCACGCATTAAAATACAATCATATTCCTGTAAAACAGCTCGAATTGACGAACATATAACTATTTAATACAAATAGTTGCTTAAATTAACCTTATTTTAACTAAAGCTTGCATATACCTGATTGAACCGTTGTTATTCGCCATTTTTATTAAACATAAAAAAAGCGCCAAAAGGCGCTTTAATTAAAATGCTTAAACTGCATTAATGGGCTTGTTCCCAGTTGTCACCTTCATCGGCTTCAACTATAAGTGGTACATCTAGCGCAGCAGCTTGCGACATTAGTTCACAAATATGTTTTGTGTATTGTTCTGCGCAGTCTGTTTTAATTTCAAATACTAATTCATCGTGTACTTGCATAAGT
Source organism: Pseudoalteromonas sp. NZS71 (assembly GCF_015864715.1). NCBI lineage: Bacteria > Pseudomonadati > Pseudomonadota > Gammaproteobacteria > Alteromonadales > Pseudoalteromonadaceae > Pseudoalteromonas > Pseudoalteromonas sp. NZS71. Next base: position 240,732 of record NZ_JADYWS010000003.1, read on the forward strand.
AGTTTAATTGTATTTGGTGCTTGTTCGTGTACCCAACGGTTAACGCTCAGCATTGCTTTTTTAATAATATCGGCGGCAGTACCTTGCATTGGTGCGTTTATAGCAGCACGTTCGGCTCCTTTCCTGCGCGCCCCATTACGTGCGTTTATTTCTGGTAAATGTAGACGACGGCCAAATATTGTTTCAACGTATCCATTTTCAGCTGCTTTTTCGCGTGTTGTTTCCATGTATTCTAATACACCAGGAAAACGCTCAAAGTATTTATCTATGTAATGCTGCGCCTCATGGCGTGGCACATCTAGTTGACGCGCTAAACCAAATGCCGACATACCATAAATCAAGCCAAAGTTTACTGCTTTCGCCTTACGGCGCATATCGGTAGTTACATCATCAAGCTCTACACCAAATACTTCAGCGGCAGTTGCACTATGTACATCTAAGCCGTTAGCAAATGCATTTAATAGACCTTTGTCTTGTGAAAGATGCGCCATAATACGCAGCTCAATTTGACTGTAATCGGCAGCGACAATTTTATAACCATCTGCAGCTATAAACGCTTCACGAATACGACGTCCTTCTTCTGAACGAATAGGAATATTTTGTAAATTAGGATCAGTTGAACTCAAGCGTCCCGTAGCTGTAATTGCCTGATGATAAGACGTATGTACACGCTGGGTTTTCTCATTGACCATTAATGGTAATTTATCGGTGTAAGTTGATTTAAGCTTTGATAAACCACGGTGCTCTATAATTACTTTAGGTAGCGGATAATCATGAGCAAGCTCCTGCAGTACTTCTTCTGCGGTAGAAGGTGCACCTTTAGGTGTTTTTTTAATAATAGGCAACCCAAGCTTTTCGAACAATAATACTTGTAGTTGTTTTGGAGAACTTAAATTAAATGGTTCGCCTGCTATTTCAAACGCCTCTTTTTCAAGCTCAATTAAACGCTCGCCTAAACGTTGACTATGCGCTGCAAGCATGTTGCTATCAATTGCAACACCGGTGCGTTCAATATCAGAAATCACACTAACTAGCGGCATTTCTATCTCTTCAAATACCGATTTTAGCTTTTCATCAGCTTCAATTTTTGGCCAAAGCACTTCGTGTAAACGCAAAGTAATATCGGCATCTTCTGCGGCGTAAGGCGCTGCTTTTTCAAGTTCAATTTGGTTAAAGGTAAGTTGCTTTTTGCCTTTTCCAGCAATATCTTCAAAGCTAATATTTTTATGACCTAGGTATTTAAGTGCTAACGAGTCCATATCGTGACGCGTGCCTACACTATTAAATACATACGACTCAAGCATGGTGTCAAACTTAATACCATTTAGCGCAAAGCCTGCATTCGCTAATACGCTTTTGTCATATTTGAGGTTTTGCCCTACTTTAGCTTTATTTTCATCTGCCAAAATTGGACCTAGCTTTTGCATTACAAATTCAAGGCTTAATTGCTCAGGCGCACCCGGGTAGTCATGCGCTATAGGTAAATACACAGCTTCGCCCGCTTTTACGGCAAAGCTCATACCCACCAATTGCGCTTTCATGTAATCAAGGCTGGTTGTTTCAGTATCAAATGCAAATAACTCAGCACTATTTAATTGCTCTATTAGCGTATCAAATTGCGCCTCAGTTAAAATAGTTTCGTAATGAGCATCTTCAACTTTTGGTAATTCAGTGGCTTCGGTAGGTACAGCTAGATGCGTTTCTGCATCTTTAGGATTATCAAGTAACTCAGCTAACCAACGACGGAATTCGCACTCACCATATAATGCAATTAATTCGTCTTTGTTAGGCTCTTGAAGTTTGAATGTGTCAAGGTCAGATTCCACTTCAACATCGCACTTAATTGTCGCAAGTTCGTAGCTCAAAGGAAGATGATCAAGCGCAATTGCTAACTTTTCACCTATTTTACCTTTAATCTCACTGGCATGATCCATCACACCTTGAAGAGAGCCATATTTTTCTAACCATTTAACCGCAGTTTTAGGTCCACAACCTTCAACACCGGGAATATTATCGACCTTATCACCCATTAATGCTAAGTAATCGATAATAAGTTCAGGGCCTACACCAAACTTTTCAACCACAGTAACGGGATCTGAAATACTGTCGGTCATCGTGTTTATTAGCGTAACGTGTTCATTAACAAGCTGTGCCATATCTTTGTCTCCAGTAGAGACTAAGACATGTCTTTTTTGCTCTGATGCTATACGTGCAAATGTACCAATAACATCATCAGCTTCAACGCCTTCAATACTAATTAGCGGAAAGCCCATCGCTTTAATAATACTGTGTATAGGTGCTATTTGAGTGCGTAAGTCATCCGGCATAGGCGGACGATTTGCCTTATATTCGCTATACATATCGTTACGGAACGTTTTACCTTTAGCATCAAATATAACCACCATATGTGAGGGATCGTATTGTCTGATCAAGCTTTTAAGCATGTTGATCACGCCATAAATAGCGCCCGTAGCTTCACCTTTAGAATTAGTTAAATGCGGCGGAGAATGATAAGCACGAAATAAATATGACGAGCCATCAACTAAAATAAGTGGGTTTTCGGGGATCTGAGCCATGGTGAATTTGGATCCTAAATGCAAAAAATTAAGGTAATTATAAGCATGCCATAAGGTAGTAAATAAAACGACAGTGAATTACTGCTTATCGTGTTATTAAAACTATAGCAAGCTGTGGATAAGTGTGTAGATAACAGCCACGAGCTATTCTTCCAAAGCATTATAAAATGCCTAGAAAATACTTTAACTGTATGTTTTAATTTAAAAAAGATAATACGAGGTTCTTTTTTTATTATTTTAAACCAATGTGGAAAAAGGTTTTCTAACGACTGCTTGTGTTGTTATTCACTTTGATTATTCGCGTCCATTTAAATAACCGGAGGAGTATTCTAGCACAATGGATCGAAGATCATAGCGATCCTTTATAATTTTTTTAAAGGCAAAGTGATCGCAAATGGCATAAACCGCAATACAACTTGCATAGAGAATGATTTTTGTACTAAAAATTTATTTTCGCGAGAAATTTTGAGCATGTTAGACTTCATCCGATCGACTTATAAAAAAGACTTTAGGGGCACAAAAGCATGAAAAACGTAGCGGTAATATTAGCAGGGTCTGGTGTGTACGATGGTAGTGAAATTAATGAAGCAATTTTAACTTTATTACATATAGCCAAAAATGGCGCAACGTATCAGTGTTTTGCACCGGATATTGAACAACTTCATACCATTAACCATTTAACGGGCGAAGTAATGCCTGATAAACGTAATGTATTAACAGAAGCGGCTCGTATTGCACGGGGTGACATTAAATCGCTGCTTGAACTAGACGTAACTCAGTTTGACGCATTAATTGTACCTGGCGGTTTTGGCGCTGCAAAAAACTTATGTGACTTTGCAATTAAAGGCGCAAAAGCAAATATTAATGAAGACGTACTTAATACTTGTAAATCATTTGCAAAAGAAAATAAGCCTGCTGGTTATATGTGTATTGCACCCGCTTTGATCCCATTTATTTACGATAACGCTGTACTTACGATTGGTAACGATGCAGAGACAGCACAAGCGCTAAGCACATTAGGCGCTAAACATATAAATTGTGCAGTAGATGATGTTGTTATTGATCAGCCAAATAAGCTAGTTACAACCCCAGCTTATATGCTTGCGCAATCAATTATTGAAGCCGATGCAGGGATCGAAAAACTAGTTAGTAGCGTATTATCAATAAATTGATCTTAGGATCTAAAAGTTAATTGTATGACTGTTTGCACTTATTAAATTGCTTAACAAAAAACAGTAAATAATTAAATTTTATTGCGTTAACGCAAAAAGTAGTCAGTTTTATTAATAAAAACGCCTCTTAGCATTTTATAAATTGGCTCAGAGAGTTATAATCGGTTTAATTTCCGTCATCTTTAATCGTGATTGATCACGTTCAAATCGAAGTGAGCAAGGCAAAATGAAAAAATTAACAGCTGCAGCATTATTAATGCTAGCAACCACTGCATACGCACAGCCATATGATAACTCTATGACTGAAGATGCAATTAAAGCACGTCTCGCGCCGGTTGGTGCTGTATACCTTGAAGGCGATAAAGCTGCTGTAGCAGCGGCGCCTACAGGCCCTCGTTCTGGTGAGCAAGTGTATCAAGGTGCATGTTTTGCATGTCACGGTACTGGTGCATTAGGCGCGCCTAAATCGCCTGACGATTGGGCTCCACGTATAGCTAAAGGTAAAGACACTTTACTTGAGCATGCACTAAATGGCTTTAATGCGATGCCTCCAAAAGGCACCTGTATGGATTGTTCTGATGATGAGATAAGCGCTGCTATCGACTTCATGACATCTAAGTAAATACAGCTGAAATACACAAAAAAGGTTTACTTCGGTAAGCCTTTTTTAATACCTAAAATAGTGTTTCTAGCCAGTATGGTAGTACGAATATCAACTTGACGATAAGCGCTAAAAGTGAAAGTATAAGGCTAATAACTATACAATAAAAATAGCCGGTTAGATCATTGGAAGATAAACTCTCAGTATCGAGTAAATTGGCGTATCAAAATAAACGTCTAAAAACATTACTCAATAAATACAAACAATCACATCACTTACAAAATGCGCTGATACAATTATCAGAGCAAGCAAGTACTGTTGCCGAGCTAACCCTACTTTATCCCGCTATCCACGACATTTTACAAAAATATGTGCCGAGTAAAAGTTTTTATGTGGTGCTATTAAATCAATACAGTCAATCGTTAGAACTTTCTTACTTTTCAGATGAAAAAGATGGTATTGCCGTCGCCCTTAACCAATCAAATAGCTTTGATGAAGGTGCCACTGGTTATGTATTTAAACAGGGTAAAACCACATGTTTTACCAAGCAGCAAATGCAAAATGCCGCAGCAGAAGGCTTATTTAAAGCATTAGGCACTCCAGCAGAGCATTGGGTAGGTGTACCGGTTTACCAAGAACATAATATTATCGGTGTTTTAGCAGCGCAAAGTTACGATACAAAACAAGGCTATAGCTCACAAAAAATACAATTACTTGAGTTTATGTCGCTTTATTTAGCAACTGCAATAGAGCGTGTAAAAAAACGAGAGCTCCTTGAGTCAGAAGTTAAAATTCGTACCCGAGCACTCACTCAAAGTAACGACGCGTTAAACCTTGAAATAGAACAACGCAAACGCGCACTTCAACGCCAACAAATTCTGTTTAAAATATCTGAAATAGCAACGCAAGCTAAAAACCTTGATGATGCTTACTTTAAGATACATGAAATAATAAAAACAATTACCTACGCAGAGAACTTATATATTGCACTTTACGATAAAGAGTCTGGCTGGATAAGCTTCCCTTATTGTGTAGATGAATTTAAAGAAAACACACAACCAAGACGCTTTGCTAAAGGTTATAGTGAACTGGTAATAAGCACTGAAGAAACGCAACTTATACACCCGTGTAGAGCAAAAGAATTAATAGAAAGCGGTGTAGTACAAAGAGCTAAGCCTGTACAAAAAGAGCAAATGGCCACTAGTTGGTTAGGCGCTCCACTTAAAACAGCTCAAGGTGTTATCGGCCTTATTGTTTGCCAAGCTTACGATAACAAACATATTTTCAGCCGGGATGATTGCGAGTTAATTACCTTTGTATCTCATCAAATTGCAGCGGTTTTACAAACCAAGCTCACCAATCAAGCGATTGCAAAAAGCCATCAAGAACTCGAATTTAGAGTAAACGAAAAAACCAAAGAACTGCGTCAAACAAATCTGCACTTACAAATGCAAATAGATGAGCGTAAAAAAATAGAGCAGCAGCTTTATCACGACGCACATCACGACTCTCTTACTAGCTTACCTAATCGCAGCCTCTTTTTAACTCAGCTTGAAAAAACACTACAACATTATCAGCGCTTTCCTGAACATAATTTTGCTGTTTTATTTATTGATTTAGATAAGTTTAAAGACATTAACGACCAGCTTGGTCACCATGCTGGCGATCAGTTTTTAATTAACGTTAGTGAGTTATTTGCCCAGTGTATACGCGAACATGATTTACTAGCACGCTTAGGTGGCGATGAGTTTGTTATTTTATTAACGCACTTAACTGAGCCTCAACAAGCAGAAGATGTCGCTAATCGTATTATCGATTTAATGAAAAAGCCTTTTTTCCTTAAAGGCGAATCACTTCAAAGTGGTGCTAGTATAGGAATAACCTACTCAAAGAAAAGCTATACGCATACGGATGAAATTATTCGTGATGCCGATGCTGCAATGTACCACGCTAAAAACTCCGGAAAAAATCGCTACGAGCTATTTCATCCGCTATTAACGCAATCAATACCTGCGCAGGCACTAAAAGCACAACATCACCTTGATATATTACCTATGAGTTTTAGAAGCTCTGAAATAATTACTCTTGATGAGCAACATCAGTCTGAATCTTTATTTGAAGCATTTGGTGAACACCCAATACTTGGCTTTACTAGCTTTGATATTTTGAAAAAGTTTGCATCAGATAAAGAACAGCACCTCGAGATAGAGTTACAGTTATTACAACGCGCTTATGCACAAGCAATTACCGCAAATGTAACTATGGCGCTGGTTCCTTGCTCTGGTTTACTACTCGAGGAGCACGAATTTGTTTTATTTACAGATACGCTAAATAAACAACAAGGACATAGCCAGCTCTGTTTGCTATTTGATGAGCAAGAAATTCGTCACGCAAGCGCAACACAAATAGAAAACCTCAAAAAGCTATCACAACTTGGTTATTCAATTGGTTTAAACAATTTCGCTAAAGATCGATGCGAACTTAATTTACTAACCGATATTAATTTTGACTACCTGCTACTTAGCTCGACCTTTAGTAAACGTGTTTTACAACAAGAAAGTTACGATTTTCAGCTACAGGGCGTGCTTGCAATTACGAAGCTCAAAGCAATGAAAGTCATTGCTAAAGGCCCATCAATACTTAATTTTAGAGCTTTACTAGACAAGCACGGTTTGGCATTTTTTGTGGGAAAACAACACGCTCTAGTGTGCTCTGAGTTACCTGAAATACAAGCAACCCAGTCTTTATAAAATTAGCCTGAGGTATTACTCAGGCTTTTTAAACATTGCACGAAGGTTAGCGACTCTTGCTTGGCCTTTTTCCATTCGCTCTGCTTGCGTATTTGGCGCCTTTTTATTTTCAAACGCGAGATCGTCCTGCGGTAACTCTTGTACAAATCGGCTTAACTCAGTTTGTGAGGTTTCACCAAATTGACGACGTATTTTTGCATAAGTAAGTGTTAACTCCTGCTGCGCACGAGTAATACCAACATAAGCTAAGCGGCGTTCTTCATCTACGTTATCTTCATCAATACTTACCTGATGCGGAAGTAAGCCCTCCTCCATACCTACCATAAATACGTATGGGTACTCTAAGCCCTTAGATGCATGCAGTGTTGATAAGTGCACCGCATCGGTTTCATCTTCTTCTTCGTTACGCTCAAGCATGTCGCGAAGGGTTAGCTTGCTAACAACCTCGGCTAATGTCATTGGTTCGTTGTCGGCATCACCGGTCAACATATCGGTGATCCAACGATACAACTCAGATACGTTTTTCATACGCATTTCAGCGGCTTTAGCACTCGGTGACGACTCGTACAAATATGCCTCGTAATTAATATTACGCACTAAGTCTTTAACAGCTTCGAGCGTATCACCGCGTACTGCGTTATCTGATAGCTCAACAACCCAGCGTGCAAACCCAGCAAGCGCATTAAAACCACGCCCTTTTAGTCTGTAGCCTAAATCGTTATCAAAACAGGTAGCAAATAAGCTCATGTGCTTTTCGTTAGCAAGCGTACCAAGCTTTTCAAGTGTAACCGTGCCTATTTCGCGTCGCGGTGTATTTACGATACGTAAAAATGCATTGTCATCATCTTGATTAACTAGCAAACGTAAATACGCCATAATATCTTTAATTTCTGAACGAGCGAAAAACGACATCCCGCCACTAATTTTATAAGGGATACGGTTACTCATTAATGACTTTTCAAAGCCACGTGCTTGATGATTACCACGATATAAAATCGCGTAATCTTTATAGCTGGTTCGCTTCATAAACTTATGTGAAATTATTTCAGCAACCACACGCTCAGATTCATGCTCTTCATCGCGGCACCCTATTACTTTAATCGGCTCACCATAACCTAGTTCACTAAATAACTTTTTCTCTATGTCATGTGGGTTATTCGCAATTAAAATGTTAGCCGCTTTTAGTATTCGCCCTGCACTTCGATAGTTTTGCTCAAGCTTTATAAGTCTAAGCCCTGGGTAGTCTTTACCTAGTAGCACTAAGTTTTGCGGGCGAGCACCACGCCATGAGTAAATTGATTGATCGTCATCACCTACCACAGTAAAACGGGCACGCTCGCCTACTAGCAATTTAACAAGTTGATATTGGCTTGTATTGGTATCTTGATACTCATCCACCAGCAAATATTTAAAGCGTTGCTGCCAGCGCTCACGAGATGTGGCGTTATTAGTAAGTAACAAAGTAGGGATCATAATTAAATCATCAAAATCTAGTGCGTTATAAGCACGTAGCTGATTTTGATAGCGAGCATACAGCTGTGCAAACAATGCCTTTTGCGCATCACGCGCTTCGCGTATTGCTTGCTCTGGCAGTACTAATTCGTTTTTCCAACTACCAATTTCCATTTTAAGTAGTTTGAGTAAGTCCTTGTCTTTTTTTAGCTCATCTTCGGTGAGCTCACTTAGAAGCTGATTGGTATCTTGATCATCAAATAACGAAAAGCCGGGTTTAAACCCTAATGTGCTTAACTCTTTTTTTATTATTTCTAAACCGAGTGTATGAAACGTTGATACCCATAAACCTTTAGCGTCTTGCTTTCCGAGCGTTTGCAGTACTCGTTCACGCATTTCTTTGGCTGCTTTATTGGTAAAAGTAACAGCGGCTATATTTCGCGCTTTGTACTCACATTTTTTCACTAAATAAGCGATTTTATTCGTAATAACACGGGTTTTACCAGAGCCTGCGCCTGCGAGTACTAAGCATGGACCACTAATATATTTTACGGCTTCATCTTGTTTAGGATTGAGTTTCATAACGACCAAAGAAATTTAAAAGACGCGCAATTTTAACGTAACCATTACTGCGAGCATAGCAATTGCCTTAATTAATTAAGGTAAAGATGATCATGTGTTAAATACCGTGGGTATAAGGTAATATTAGTTATTATTATTTTAGGCCGCATCGAAGGGACAAATATGATCAACCCAGCAAAACTTGAAGAAATTGCTAAGCAAATTACTAGCAATATGCCACAAGGTGTAAAAAACCTAGCAGAGACACTCGAAGGTAAAACAAAGCAAGTTTTACAAAACAAGCTTGCTGAGATGGATTTTGTGAGCCGTGAAGAATTTGATGTGCAAAGCCAAGTACTTATTCGTACTCGCGAAAAACTAACCGAACTTGAAGCTAAAGTTGCATTGCTTGAGCAACAACTTAGCACTAAAACTGATGCTGAATAATTATACCAATTGCATTAAATTAGTGTTCTATTATAGCGATAAGAAAATAGCTCAATAACAAGGCTAAAATTATGGTACATAGTTGTTCTATATAAATAATTTTTAACGTAGTTAGTGAGTTATTTAATACGCTAGAATGATCATTTTTTTAATAAAATTGGTATTAATTTAATGTACAAAAAAGGCAGCTTAGGCTTAATGCCAGTCAGTTAACAGCTGACTGGCTTTTTTTATTGGGGTATTTACTGGGTTTTGGTTTCACACACCTCGGAT
>NZ_JADYWS010000030.1:0-57552 GCF_015864715.1 Pseudoalteromonas sp. NZS71
CTGTGGTTTGTGTGGTAACAACCATTTGATCATGAATTGAGCTTCAACTCAATTTCTTAAGATCTTACCTATGACATCCATGTAGGCAACAAAGAGTTACTCGTCCTTAGAAAGAACCCATTGGGCAGCGCATGTTTGGTATTTATGCTGCGTTATCGCCTATTTATGGGGAGTAACCACACTACATAGGCTCTGCCTTGCCTAAACTGCTGCAAATTCAACAACCAAAGGTCAACACGCCCTAGCTACAATCGCAAAAAATAATCCTAGCAAAATAAATAACACGCCACTGATCTGTAATAGTAATTTTTTCATATAATACACCTTATTACTTGTTAACTTGAGTATAATTTAAGCTGCATTAAAATCGACTAAAAGAGTGTTACAAACTGTAAAATCTTCAATTTCTATTCGCCATCACCATGATATAATTAGTCAAATGCCCTAAAATATCGCCGTCATGATAGCAACAATTACACAACAAGATGCCGCGACAGAACTTGTCGCAAACTACCTAAATACCATTGCAAACCAAGGTTTTATCGGAGACACCGACGCAAGTTATGCAACGCGTATTACCGCTTCAACCGATAACAGTGTGTATCAGCAAATACCGCAAGGTGTTATTTTTCCAAAAAATGAAAAAGATATTCAGCTCGCACTGCAAACAGCATCTCGCGACCCGTTTTTATCATTAACTTTTGGTCCTCGTGGCGGTGGAACAGGCACTAACGGACAATCGTTAACACCTGGTATTGTTGTAGATTTGTCTCGCTATATGCGCGAAATCCTCGAAATAAATGTAGAAGAAGGCTGGGTACGCGTTCAAACCGGCGTAATAAAAGATCAACTTAATGACTTTTTAAAACCTTATGGCTTTTTCTTCTCACCCGATTTATCTACCAGTAACAGGGCAACTATTGGTGGCATGATAAGTACTGACGCATCGGGGCAAGGCTCGTTAGTTTACGGTAAAACGAGCGATCATGTTTTAGGGCTAACAACTTATTTAGTTGATGGCACACCTATGTGTACCTCCCCAATAGACATCGACAAAGCACAAATTATAGCTAATCAAGACTCATTAATTGGTAGTTTATATAAAACAGTTTTAGATATTTCAGTTAATGAACGCGCTGCTATTTTAGCTAAGTTTCCACGGTTAAATCGTTTTTTAACCGGCTACGACCTAGAGCATGTGCTAAGTGATGACTTACTTACTTTTGACATGAGCCGACTAATAACGGGTTCAGAAGGCTCATTAGGTATAGTAACTGAAGCAAAATTAAACCTAACGCCTATTGCTGAATTTAAAACGCTTATTAATATTAAGTACGATAGTTTTGACTCAGCACTTCGCCATTCACCATTTTTAGTCGATGCACGCGCGACCTCGGTAGAAACCGTTGATAGCAAAGTTTTAAACTTGGCGCGTGAAGATATCATTTGGAATTTAGTATCGGACTTAATAACCGACGTACCAAATAAAGATATGCAAGGCCTTAACATGGTCGAGTTTAATGCAGTATCAAACGATGATATAAAAGACAAAGTAGACACGCTTTGTAAGCTTCTAGACGAATGCGTAAAAAATCAAACTAATGGCGTTATTGGTTATCAGTTAACCAGTGATAAAAGCGATATACTAAAAATTTACGCAATGCGTAAAAAGTCAGTGGGTTTATTAGGTAATGTAAAAGGCAGCCAAAAACCTCTCGCCTTTGCAGAAGACACCGCTGTACCGCCTGAAAATTTAGCAGATTATATTGTCGAATTTAGAGCATTACTCGACAGTCATAATTTACAGTACGGTATGTTTGGCCATGTTGATGCGGGCGTTTTACACGTACGCCCAGCACTTGATATGTGTGACCCAGAACAAGAAAAACTACTTAGAACTATTTCAGATCAGGTCGTAAAACTAACCGCTAAGTACGGCGGTTTAATGTGGGGCGAGCACGGTAAAGGTTACCGAAGTGAATATAGTCCTGAATTTTTTGGTGAGCATTTATATACACAACTTCGTAAAATAAAAACAGCTTTCGATCCTAACAACCGTATTAACCCCGGTAAAATATGCACTCCTATCGATAGTGAAGACTCACTAGTTAGTGTAGATGGACAAAAGAGATCGCACTTCGATAAGCAAATATCAATAGAAGTCAAAACCAGTTTTAACAACGCAATGACCTGTAATGGTAATGGCATATGCTTTAATTACGATGAAAATTCACCTATGTGTCCATCGTATAAAGTAACTGGCGATCGCCGTAATTCACCAAAAGGACGCGCAAGTTTAATGCGCGAATGGCTTCGTCTACAAGAGTCAAAAAATGTAGATTTGCTCGAAGTAGAAAAGCAACTTAACAAAGGTGAAGTCATTACCTGGTGGGAACGTTTTGTTCATAGCCGCGAAAAACGAAAAGGTATTTACGACTTTTCTCACGAAGTAAAAGCGTCAATGGATGAATGTTTAGCATGTAAGGCATGTACAACAGCATGCCCAATTAAAGTAGATGTACCCACTTTTCGTTCGCGCTTTTTAAATTATTATCATAGTTATTATGCACGTCCGCTAAAAGATTACCTTGTTGGTAACATAGAAAATAGCGCGCCATTAATGGCAAAGTTCGCTAAAGTTATAAATCCAATTGTTAAAACATCATTAGTTAGTAATGTTATTAAAAAAACGGTTGGCTATGTTGATACACCACAGTTGAGTATTCCTGCACTTTCAAAGCGTGTTACTAAAACACAAAAATTTGATTTTGATTTATTAAATAAATTAAATGCAGAGCAACAAAGTGAGTATGTATTAATAGTACAAGACCCATTTACGAGCTTTTACGAAGCGGAATTAGTAGAAAGTTTTATTACTTTAATAACCCAACTTGGCAAAAAACCAATGCTATTACCTTTTAAACCAAATGGTAAACCGCAACACGTAAAAGGTTTTTTACATGAATTTAAAGTTACAGCTAAAAATGCAGCCGAGTTTTTAAATAAATTAAATGATATTAATGCACCGTTAGTCGGTTTAGATGCGTCACTCGTTATGTGTTATCGCGATGAATATAATACAATTTTAGAAAATAACCGTGGCGAATTTAATGTGCAGCTTGCTCATGAATGGCTAGAAACACAATCGTTTAAATCACTAAGCGCAAAGCAAAATACAGATACCGAATTTACATTACTGAGTCATTGTACTGAAACAACTGCGCTGCCAAAAGCAGCAAATGTATGGCAAACAATTTTCAATGATATTGGTTTAACATTAAAAACAACAAATACAGGTTGTTGTGGAATGGCGGGAACTTACGGCCACGAAGCACAAAATCAAGATAACTCACGTGCGCTTTACGAAATGAGCTGGAAACCAATTGTAGATAAAAATAAATCTGAGCAACTTTTATCTACGGGCTTTTCTTGTCGTAGCCAAGTTAAACGTTTTGAAAAGTTTAAACCAAAACACCCAATTGAATTACTAGCACAGGTTCTTAAATAACTTTATAAAATAAGAGTACTTAAATAAGATCACTTATATAAGAGGTACTTAAATAGTTTTATCTAAATACAAATTTAGTAAATTATTTATTAAATACAAAAAGGCGTAACGATTAACTTCATCAGTGATGAAAATAACCGTTACGCCTTTTTTAATACGTATTCTTAATTTACCTAGTTTAAATAATTATTTTTTAACAAAACTATCAGCAATAGGTTTAGTGCTAATACCATGTATAAATACACTAAACAGAATAGTCGTCATTGCTATTGTCGCTATTTGATATTTGTTTTCTATTTGCGTATCTATCACCATCAATGTAAAAACAATTGATGCTAATCCTCTTGGCCCAAACCACGCAAATGTAAAACGCTCTTTAATACTCAATGCCGTAAACTGCAGAGACAGCATAACTGGAATTATTCTAATCAATGTTGTACTTAACAAAGCGTAAATTATAATTTCAGTATTTAATTTAGGAATAACTAAGTAAGCACAAACAAACCCGAACAAGCACCAAATCATTAACGATGTGAAATCTGCTATGTGCTCTGAGTCTTCAATTAATTCTGTTCTAACTTCTTCGGTCGAAAATTTATCAAATAATAAGCCTGCAATAAACACCGCAATAAAACCACTGCCATGAAAATACTGAGTGACAGAAAATACAGCCATTGCAAAACCGAGTAATAAAAATGGACTGGTATTTTGTGCAAAGTAATGACGTTTCATTGCAAAGTTTAAACTCGGTATGAAAACAGCAATACTTGTAATAGCTATTAATAAAGCCAAGCCAAGCTCTCGTCCAAACACACTTAATGTTTGTGTTGCAGTAATTGCTGAATCAGGATTTTTAGCAAGTAATATAAATATTAAAAAAATGGGTACGCATAATCCATCGTTCAAACCACTTTCAGTATTTATTCCTTCGCGTATTTTTTCAGGCACTTGTGTACTTGCTAGTAACCCTTTACTTAATGCTGCATCGGTAGGTGTTAAAATAATAGCGAGCAACGCCGCTTGAATAAGTGAAAGCTCAGCAAAGAAAAATAAAGCAACAGCAATACCAAGTAACAAAGTTAAGGGTAGGGCAACAAACAATAGTAAACTAGGATACTGAAAACTATGCCTTAATACACTTAGCTTTGATTTAGCTGCATCAGAAAATAAAAATATACTTAGCGTAAGCTCTATAAATGGTAATAAAAGATCAACACCTTCTTTTATTTTATCCCCTTCGTTGGGTAGCATTAAAGCTAAACATATTCCGCCAACAACAAAAAACATTGGGCCTGTTACTTCTGTTTTTTCTAACTGGCGAAGTGTTAAAGAATAAATTAAAAATAATCCGCCTATAAATGCTATTACTAAATACTCCATTAAATTTTCCTTTTAAGTCCTGACTTTGCTCGCTCTTTAATATTTGTTTGAATATAAATTTGATCGGTAGTCGCAATTTTAGAATGGCCTAAATCTTCCGATAAATGTTTAAGCGGTCTGGTTTGCGCATCATGTGTGGCACCAGTATGACGAAGCCAATGTGCAGTTGCAGCGCCAAGTTGTTCAGCATCATCTTTAAAACCATCATCAAGTAATGATTGCTGTGCATAATCAAAACTTTGTTGAACTAAACGCCTAATTTGCCTTACGGTCATACCACCTTGCCCGCGAATTTTATGAACTAAAGGATCTGATTCATCAACACGGGGAAGGGCAGGTAAACCTCTGTATAGTCTATAACGTTTTAAATATTCAACAAAATCATCGCTTAAGGTTACATCTCGTAATTTATTACCTTTTCCCATTATCCGTAAAAACCAAAAACCATCATTATCTTGCCAAAAATGAGACATCACCGGCGACCATTGTGGGCGCTCAGATAATTCTGAAATTCGTAAATAAAGACCTTTTAAGCAGGCAAGCGTAAATAAGTTTCGCTCTAAATCAGGGTTATGTTCGCATAAATCACGCGTTACACCAAAAACGTATTCCCATTGAATATCGCTTAATGTGTCTGGAATTTGAATTTGTGATTGAACAACTAAGTACGGACTATTTTTTTTAACAACAGGGACAAAGTTAGCAAATGTTTTTTCTTCTAATAAGGCAAACTTATAAAATACATTTAGAGCAGTAAACATAGACGATAAAGTTTGCTGACTAGCAATGGATTCTTTAAGCATAAAAGGGCGCCAGTTTTGGTTTAAACGACGAATTCCTCGTTCATCTTTATAACGCCATTGCACTGAAGTTGCAGCCCATGCTTTATCGGGTTCGACCATAAAATCAACGTAAGCTTCAATATCTTCACGTTTTAAATCGAATACTGATTTTTCTGCGATTAACCATGACCATAAATAAAAGCGTTCAAGCTCATTTCGAAAACGACTATAAGTGGCTTCTGACTTTCGGCCATAAACATATAAAAACTGATACAAGAATGTCAGATCAGCTTTTGATTCAGTTACAGTCAAGCCAATTTCCTGTATAAAGGATGCAAGTTCTGGGTATTCTGAATTGAGAGTACCGTCATCTAGATGGGCAATTTGATATCTTAATTGTTTTAACGTATCAACCAAAGCAACAAGCATAATGTATAAATATTCAATTAAATAATAGACTTACAGAATAACGTTAAAGTCCGATACTGTCTAGTATTGGACATAGTAAAGTTCTAATTATTTTAATACCGTGATTATTCTATGGTTGTTGGTTGCTATATCTTATTAAGGAAAACATTATGAAAAAACTAATTATACTAAGCGTACTTGCTTTAACAGTTGCGTTAACTGGGTGTGCTACTACAGGTAGTGCATCACCAAGCGAAAAACGTTCACTTGTACAAAGTATGAAAGCAAACACATTGGATAAATTATACGCTGAAAAACCTGATGTTAAAAAACAAATTGCTAACTCTGCTGGTTATGCTGTATTCGATAATGCGAATGTAAATGTAGTGCTTGCTAGCTTTGGCGGTGGTTACGGTGTTGTTAGAAATAATCTCACAGGTAAATCGACTTACATGAATATGGGCGAAGCCGGTTTAGGACTTGGCTTAGGCGTTAAAGATTTTAACGTTGTAATGGTTTTTCATAACCAAGCTGCATTAAACAGATTTATTGAACATGGTTGGGCATTTGGCGGAAACGCTGATGCAGCAGCAAAATATGAAGATAAAGGCGGTGCACTGGTTGCCGAAGCGATTGCAGATCAAGTTACTGTATATTCTGTAACCGAAAATGGCCTTGCACTACAAGCTGTATTAAAAGGAACTAAGTTTTGGGTTGATTCAGAGCTTAATTAACCACCAAATTACTCTCCTAAAAGCGAGCTGGTTTGTATAATCACGCTCGCTTTATTAAAATCCATTCAATTTAACATAACGTAATTTATGGGCAATAGCTATTGCACAAACAATGTCTACCTTTGGGGAAAGGTAAAACCCTCTGATGTTCATGTTCAGTTAGTACAACGCTAGAAATGGTCTGCTAGAAAATCCAATCTATGTACAAAACTCTTAAGTAAAAACCATAAAACCCAAGATTTATATTTACTTGATTTACAGGATCAATTACTTCTTATTATTGGTGAAATATCTGAAAGGACAGAAAGTTAAGCCTTTGTAGGTGAAGCCCTACATCATGATAGATATAAGAAAAAATCTGATATGCCTTTAAAAATACAACCTAGAATACTAAATGTTTTTTTTATAATATTCTCAAGCCCAAAAATAGCTTCAAGAACAGTGATTATTGTTAAAATTAAAATCTGTATATTAGTATTTGTTTGTAATAATTCAAGTCTTCCTTGGACAAAATCATTCATTGCCCACTTATTAGGAACGTCATATTTCTCATCATTTTTATGATTTACATCATATTGATATGTATAAATGGTTACTTCTTTATCCTTTGCTTCAAACTCAGCTTCTATCCATATTGGACCAGAGATAGCCATTGTAACTACGTCAAAATAGATCTCTGTACTTTCATTAGGATTTAGCTGTTTAATATTGGGCTTTTTATTTGAGCTTACAACCATGTTCATTGAACAAAGAGTAATTTTAAATTTGCTTAGAAGAGCTCCAGAGAACAACTCATCTCCTATGTTTGTTATTTTGAAGCCGTACTCAAAAGGTTCACCTTGTACTAGATGATTTTTTTTTCTAAAGTTAAAAATTTTATTTTTACTATTCTTAAATATAAACTCTAATCTAATTTTATTAAATTTTTCTATACTAGTAATCTTATGTGTTGATTCCATCTTATTCCCTATTTTTGATTCATATATAAAATAATTTTTTATGTTTCAAGTCCATGAATTGTTTTCACTTTTAATATTACCGTAACTTTATTATATGATTACCTTTTTATCTATAAATATATCTATTTATAGATTTATTATGCCTCTAACTATTATATTAACTTTACAATAGTCAGCTATTAAATTACTAATATGGCTTTGAATCGAAACTTTCATTATTTAATTTTTCATCAAACGCCTCAGCCAACTTTTCAGTCTCACTAAAAACGGTATTCCAATATTTAATGCGTGTATCTGCATCAAGATCGGTAAAGTCGTTTCTGTCTGGGATTTTTCCGTAAGGTAAGCTTACTATAAATTCTTTTGATGGAGTGATCATTACCACATTATCGTAATTAAGTGGTGATACTTTACGTTTTAAATTTTTATCGAACCACCCTGCTTTTGGCTCACTATTAAAATGCGGATATAAAATAAGTCCTGGGTTATTAATTTTTAAGTCAAAGTGGTAATCGATAATTCCGCCGTCGCGATATATAAATTTTTTATACTTTTTTATTTATATTTTTGTATTGGTAATAGCCTTAGCTTTAAATAAAAAAGGGCTACACGCCCTTTTTTATTTAACTATATTGCTTATATAAATTATATTTTTCTTTTGTGTGTTCAGAAAAGTAGTCTGTGTATAATCATTTTTTAGTAAAATTAAATAACTATATTTCAATTATTTAACTAATATATATAATAAAGCTGCTAAAACACTCCCTATTATTGGACCAACTACCGGGATCCATGAGTAACCCCAGTTACTATCAATTTTACCTTTTATTGGTAATAAAGAATGTACAATTCGCGGGCCTAAATCTCGAGCTGGATTTATTGCATATCCAGTAGTCCCACCCAGAGAAAGTCCAATACCCCAAACAACAAAAGCAACAGGTATAGCGCCTATTGAACCTAAGCCTATTTTTACGCCAGAGCCATCGTCAATTTCAGCTGAAGAGAAGTAAAAAACACAAATTAATAAAACGAAGGTCCCTATTATTTCACTAAGTATATTTCTAAACGTATTTGGTATAGCTGGAGATGTACAGAAAACAGCTCGTTTTAAGGTGGGATCGTCAGTGGCATCGAAATGATCTTTATAAACTGCATAAACTAACGAAGCGCCAACCATCGCGCCAATAAATTCCGCTAAAATATAACTTGGAACTTCGGACCATGGAAATGATCCAGCTACGGCTAAGCCTATTGTTACTGCAGGGTTAAGGTGTGCTCCACTATAGGGACCGGCAACAACCACGCCGATAAAAACACCAAGTCCCCAAGCAGTGGTAATCGTCATCCAACCGCCGCCATGGCCTAGTGTTTTCTTTAGTATGTCATTGGCTACAACCCCGCCCCCAATTAAAATAAGCAGTGCAGTTCCTAGTATTTCAGCTAAGAAAGGTGACATTTTAATATTCCTTATTAATTATAAACATAAAACCACCCTCAATAATGATATCTATTGCATAAGTATAAACCATGAATATTTTGAAACTTTTTTACAGCTGAAAATTACCATAAGATAAGTATCAACTTATTTATTTTTACGCTTGGAGTATGTAGTGGTATCATAAAAATAGTCTCCACTAATAAACCTTAATAGATATGTTGCTATGGTTTTATAGTTAAGCGGCTTATTATTCGCTTTGTACTTTTTTTACCGCATTACACCATCCGGCATATAATTCATCACGTTTTGATTTAGTCATGTTAGGAACAAATCGTTTATCGCAATTCCAGTTAGTCGCTAATGATTCAAGTGATGGGAATACACCCGCTTTTAAACCTGCTAAGTAAGCTACACCCAAAGCAGTAGTTTCACTTATGGTCGAACGGTCAACTTCGGCTCCTAAAACATCAGACAAAAATTGCATAAGCCAGCCATTTATTACCATACCGCCATCAACTCTTAGTACCTGTGGTCTTACGCCATCAGCTTCCATTGACTTTTGAAGGTCTTTAGTTTGAAAACAAACTGATTGTAATCCAGCTGTTACGATCTCTTTTATACCCGTATCTCGGGTTAAGCCAAAAATTGCACCTCGCGCATTAGAATCCCAATAAGGAGCACCTAATCCTGTAAAAGCGGGTACCATATATATACCGTGATCTAGTGAGGTATTGCATGCAAGTGACTCTGTTTCTTCAGCTTTTTGGATTAATTGTAGACCGTCTCTAAGCCATTGAATTGCAGCACCTGCAATAAAAATACTCCCCTCTAGCGCATAAGTTGGTTTCCCATTTAATCTATAAGCTACTGTACTGAGAAGTCTATTTTCAGATTCAAGTACTTTATCGCCAGTGTTAACCATCATAAAGCATCCTGTACCATAGGTACTTTTAGCCATTCCTGGTTGAAAACAAGTTTGCCCAAATAACGCTGCCTGTTGGTCTCCTGCCATTGCAAGAATAGGTACTTCGTAACCTAAATAGCGTTCATCTGTTACACCAAAATCATCTGATGAATCCATTACTTCTGGTAACATCTCTATTGGCACATTCAGAAGTTCAAGTAATTCCACGTCCCATTCTTGGGTATGAATATTAAAGAGCATAGTTCGCGAAGCATTCGTTGCGTCTGTGCGGTGCTCTTTTCCGCCTGTCAATTTCCACAATAAATAAGTGTCGACAGTACCGAAGATTAAATCGCCTTTTTCTGCTTTTTCTCTAGCATCGGGACAATTTTCTAAAATCCAATTTATTTTAGTTGCAGAAAAATATGGGTCTATTAAAAGGCCGGTTTTTTTTCTAATTAACTCTTCTTTTTCTGCGGCCCTTAAATCATTACATAACTCTGACGTACGTCTATCTTGCCATACAATCGCGTTATAAACGGGCTCACCAGTAATTTTATCCCATACTATTGTCGTTTCACGTTGGTTAGTAATACCAATGGCAATAACCTTATCGTGTTGAGGGTCTAGGTGTTTCATTACAGCTGTCATTGTTTGCTGTACAGAAGCCCAAATATCTTCTGGTTTATGTTCTACATAACCATCTTTTGGAAAGTGCTGGTCAAATTCTTGTTGTTCTAGGTATGCAATATTACCATTTAAATCAAATAGCACACTTCTAGAACTTGTCGTACCTTGATCAATTGAAAGGATATAGTTATTCATTATTTTTTCACTTTTACTTTCGGTTATTTTCGTTTTTGTACTATTACATGGATTAATTGCTACATACAACAAAAATACAACTTTAATATATAATTATTTATATGTGATTTTCATTTGTTAGCTCTTAACCTATAATTTACTATTAACTAAATTTAAAATGCGAAAAAAATGACTCAAGACCAAAGACACGAATCCATACTAAAATTATTAAAAGAAAGAGATTCAATTTCTATTGAAGTACTAGTAAGTCATTATGAAGTTACACCACAAACAATAAGACGAGATCTGGCTTATCTTGCTAATTTAAATAAATTGAGACGTCATCATGGCGGCGCTAGTGCCATTTCAAGCATTCAGAATACAGCATATCAAACTAGAAAAATCATGGACTTAGAAGCTAAACAAAAAATAGCACAGCATGTAGTTAGTATGATACCTAATGGCTCTTCCTTATTTATAAACATAGGCACTACAACAGAAACAATCGCGAAAGCACTTCTTGGTCATGAAAATTTGAAAGTTGTAACTAATAATCTTAATGTTGCGGCTATATTAGGTGTTAAGAAAGATTTTTCTGTACTTATCGCAGGTGGAGAAGTTAGGCACAGAGATGGCGGGATTATTGGTGAGACCACAGAGGATTTTATTAAACAATTTCGTATGGATTTTGGCATTATAGGTATTAGTGGCATAGAAGAAAATGGTGCGTTACTTGATTTTGACTATCGTGAAGTGCGCGTAGCCCAGGCAATCATTGAAAATTCACGTAAAGTTTTACTTGCTGCAGATCACTCTAAATTCGGTCGGTATGCGATGGTAAAATTAGGTAATATCTCACAGGCAGATAACTTTATTACCGATGCTCAGCCACCCGAAAGTATACTTACTTTACTCAATGAGCACGATGTCGAACTGCATATCGCTCGGTAAAAGCTTAACATAACAGTTAAATAGATTTTCCCTCATCATGGGGAAATCATGAGCTTTCCATTTTAGCTACAGCATGATCGAATAGGTTTCTTATAAATAGAAGTCCCATACAATTAATTTTTGATGAACATTTTTCAATAATATCCGACGAACAACTGCAATCTAAAGTCGAATATAAGCTTCATGCTATCTTATTCATTCTCGTTGTAGGTGTGATCTGCACCGAAGATGGATGAAAAACATTGAATACGTTGCTAATAATGAGATTGATTTGCTTGAAAAATATGTCTCATTTGAAAGTAGTCTTCCAGTTCACAACACTATAGATGGTACTATTCACCTATATCATCTGAAAAGTCATACCTATTGTATTAAATTAGTGATCTATTATAGCGCTGAGGAAATAGCGCGATAACAAAGAAAAATTATGACATAGAGTTGTTATCTCCAATTGCTCTCTGCATTTTCCTGTATTGCTCCCCCTCCTGCCCCTATTCTGTCAGCTATTAATAATTTTTAACGTAGAGAGTTATTTAAGAAGATAAAATGATCATGCTTTTAATAGGATAGATATTACAACAAAATTTTATACGTTGGACACAGGCTGCACATATAGCAACAAACGTTGGCGTTATAGCCATAGATGGTAAAACTATTTGTGGCTTTAATAATAAGAAACCAAAGAGACATACAATCGATATAACAAGCGCTTTTCAGCCGGCAATAGCTGTTGTATCAAGAAAAATAAAGATAGCTAACAATATACCTCCAACTGGCCCAGCCTTGCTTGATTTATCGGATATCAAAACGCCGTAGTAACTATTGATTTAATGGGGTGTCAAAAAACTATAGCGGAAAAAATTAAACTCCTAAGTTTTTTATTGCTTTACGGTGGGTTTGATATAGCTAGACTAATTTTCATTTATGTACTTTAATGTTTGCAAATGTTCGTTATTAAATGTTATTTTTAATAAAAAGAAAACCGAAGTAAATAATAACTTCGTACTTTTATAGCTATTCAGAGTCTTAAAATACAATAGTTATCTGCAGTAGCTTGGTCATCCTTGTTAATCAGATCAATTAATTTTTGATTTCGTTTGAAGGCTTACTTGTGTCAAGTACTTAAATGTTGGGTAACAAATCTTGAGTTAAATAATAAAAATATCGAAAGTATTTTTATTATTACTCGTATACTTACTTACCTGCATGCCTAGTATAAGTTTTGATAGCACGATAAATACCGTTTAGGACATTAATACTTTAAATTTAATTGAGCTGGTCTAAATAGCTTGATATTAAAATAGGTAATTCAACAAATGAGTCAACTTAGAGACAACAATATTAAAAAACTTCCCCAAGATATTTATGATGTTTTGATTATTGGAGGGGGTATTAACGGTGCTGTATCTGCTGCCGCTTTAGCCGCTAAGGGCGCTAGAGTTGCCTTGATAGACAAAGGTGATTTTGCCGGTTTCACTAGTTCAAACTCATCAAATTTAGCTTGGGGTGGCATAAAATATTTAGAAAGTCATGAATATAATTTGGTTAATAAACTTTGTAAAAGTAGAAACCATTTAATGCGTAGCTATCCTTCTACTGTTAAAGAAATTCGCTTTTTTACAAGTATCCAAAAAGGCTTTAGATTTCCGGCATTCTTTGTTTATTTAGGTACTATTCTCTATTGGTTTATGGGACGTTTTTTTACTAAATCTCCTAGATACCTCAATGCAAAAAAAATAAAATCATCAGAGCCAGTCATTAACACAAAAAATGTAGAGGCTGGATTTGAATATTCAGACAGCTTTTTATTGGATAACGATGCTCGTTTTGTTTTCAATTTTATTCGCTCTAGTATGAGCCATGGGTGTATTGCCGCTAACTACGTAAGTTCGCAGGGCTCTACTCGCTCTAATGATATTTGGACTACAAATGCAGTAGACGAGATGTCTAAAGAGAAGTTTACTATCCGCTCTAAAGTTATTATTAACGCAGCAGGCCCATTTGTTGATCCTATTAACAATACAAATAGTCAAACCACAGCACATCACCATGTATTTTCAAAAGGTATTCACCTTATTGTTGATAAGGTAACTAACAGTAACAAAGTACTGACGTTTTTTGCAGATGATGGTCGGTTGTTTTTTGTGATCCCCATGGGCCCAAAAACGTGTATTGGTACAACCGATACACAAGTTCATAGTCCGCACTCACAAGTGACTGATGAGGATCGAAACTTTGTGCTTGATAATGCTAACAAATTATTAGAGTTAGAAAAGCCAATTACAAAAAGTGATATTATAGCCGAGCGCTGTGGAGTTAGACCATTAGCAATTAAAAAAGACGGTAATGGTAAGGCTGACTGGGTGCAATTATCGCGCAAGCACGCTATAGATACAAATAGTGATCAAAAATATCTTTCTATCTTTGGCGGAAAACTAACAGATTGTATTAATGTAGGCGATGAAGTGGCTGATTTAGTCACTGGATTAGGTATTAAGTTACCTTATGAAGATTACAAATGGTACGGTGAACCTGACGACACCGTTAAAAATGAGTTCATGCATCGTGCAAAATTAATGAATTTGGATGGTTTAACACCTAAAACATCTACAGAGGTACTTAGTAAGCGGTTTTGGAGACGTTACGGCAGAAATGCGATTAACATGCTAGAAAAAATTCGTGAAGCACCTGAAAAAGGCGAACTCCTTATTAAGAATTCGGAGTACTTACGTGTGGAAATTGAACACGCTGCTGAGCGGGAAATGATAACTAAACTCAGTGATTTTTTACGTCGACGTTCTAAAATTTCACTGGTTGTAAGAAAAGAAGATATTCTTTCAGATCCTGGTTTACATGAAGTCTGCCAAATTCTATTTGGTAAGGATAATGCTGAAAATAAACTTCAGGAGTACATTGAAGAGATATCTAAATAACCATTTACATCTATTCTTACGACTTTAAAAGCTTGGGTTAAATGTTATAGAAGAAGTCTGTTAACACGATTAAAATTAATTATGTTAACTGACTTCTTATAGCAACTAATAAAACTATATTTTATTTTTAAAAATTAATAACATTTTTAACTTTTTATCAAACGCTTCAGCTAGCCTTTCTGTTTCACTAAAAACTATATTCCAATATTTAATACGCGTGTCTGCATCAAGATCGGTAAAATCGTTTCTGTCTGGAATTTTTCCGTACGGCAAGCTTGCTACAAAATTTTTGGATGGGGCTAGCATTACCACGTTGTCGTAATTAAGTGGCGATACTTTACGCTTTAGGTTTTTATCAAACCACCCTGCTTTTGGCTCTGAATTGAAATGCGGATACAAAATGAGTCCTGGATTATTAATTTTTAAATCAAAGTGGTAATCAATAATTCCACCATCGCGATACATGCCAACAGGTGAGCCTGCAATATTTTTTATGCCTTGCATAACAAGTGGTATTGAACCCGATGCAAGTAACGCATCTTTCAAATTATTTTGAGTAAGCGCTATGTTTTGCGTTTTAAAATTGTAGCTGTCGGTAATTGATAAGTCACTTGTTGCTGGGCCAAATATAAAGCGCTCATACTGTGATCCTAATAATTTTCGGTTAACGCGGTTTAACATATAACTTTTTGATAAACCCATTAACTGTATTAATTTATTTTCGCTGGCAATAAAGCCATTCGATTTTGCTACTATAAAGTGCGCTTTAAATGTTGGGTTATTTATAATTTCGGTTACGCCGTTATCGCCAAAAACATCTTCAAGTAATGCGCGCGCTTTTATTGTTATTTCACTAGGTGTTGGTTTATTACTTGAATATCGAGTTTGCGAATACGATTTTGCTAAGCGCTCAATCGCAGCAACAGGATCGTTTTGTGCAAAACACGCAGAGCGAAAAGCGCCAGCAGATGATCCAATTAAATTAAGTGGTTGGGTACGGTTTTTAAAAAATTCACCAAAAATATATTTATCTAAGCCAAATAATGTAAACCATTT
Source organism: Pseudoalteromonas sp. NZS71 (assembly GCF_015864715.1). Lineage (NCBI taxonomy): Bacteria > Pseudomonadati > Pseudomonadota > Gammaproteobacteria > Alteromonadales > Pseudoalteromonadaceae > Pseudoalteromonas > Pseudoalteromonas sp. NZS71. The sequence goes on from NZ_JADYWS010000030.1 coordinate 15,858, forward strand.
AGGACCGCCACTTGCACCTAAAAAAGAGGTGAAAAGTTCAGGTTTAAAGCCCTGTTCGTTAATAATTTTAGCCGCTGTTTTCCCTGCGTGAATCTCGATCATCTAAAAAATTGTGCCTTTTATTTTGGTTGCTTCAGTTATTTTACAACACTGAAAGTGAATATTTATGCAAAATGAAAAGCGGCTTTATGTTGCCATAAAACCGCTTTTTATAGTTAAGTGTGCTTAAAGTACGTGAATTAATCCCAAACGCCGTCTTCGCATTTGCCCTGTACTTTTACATCTTTTACTTTAAATTCGGGCTCTAAACCTTTGTCTCTTTGTGCGTGGTAATCGCTCGTAACAGACAAAATAGTCGGCGTTAACAGTATAATAGCGATAACGTTAACCACTGTCATTAACCCTAAGGCAATATCGGCTAAATCCCAGACTTCTTTTAATGTGGCCGACGCGCCCCACAACATCATTGATAAATAAAGCAAAGTGTAAATGCCGCGCCCTACTTTGTTATCGAGCTTAAATAAGTGCAAGTTACTCTCTGCATAGGCGTAGTTTGCCACCACCGATGTAAAAGCAAATAAGGTAATAGCAGCTGCGACAAAATAAACACCACCTTGTGCTAAATGAGCGGTCATCGCGCTTTGTGTTAAACGAATGCCTTCCATTTCACCGCTTATGTCTATATCGGCTAATAAAATGATCACAGCGGTACAGCTACACAGTACTATTGTATCGAAAAATACGCCTAGCATTTGTATGTAACCTTGCGTTACTGGGTGATTAGGAATTGGGCTGGCACTTGCTGAAGCATGCGGAACACTACCTGCACCGGCTTCATTAGAATATAAACCACGTTGAATACCGTTTTTAATGGCAGCGCCCATTGCACCCGCTCCGGCTTCTTGTAAACCAAACGCCGATAAAAATATATCTTTAAGCATGGCGGGTACTTGCGTGAAATTTATAATCGTAATAATAACGGCGGCAAGTACAAACACAATGCCCATTATTGGCACAACACGCTCTGCAAATCGGGCAATTGCCTTAAAGCCACCGAGTATAATTGAGCCTGCTAGTACGGTAATAACTAGGCCAGAATAAAATGTAGGAACTTCAAACGCGTAGTTAAGCGCGTCGGTAATTGTGTTCGTTTGCATTGCGCTAAACGTAAAGCCGTAACCTAAAAACAAACACGCGGCAAACACAATTGCAAACGCCCGGCTACCCAGACCTTGTTGAATATAATACGCAGGGCCGCCTCTAAATTCACCGCCACTATCGCGCACTTTATATACTTGCCCAAGTACGCTTTCGGCAAAGCCTGTAGCCATACCCAATATGGCTATTACCCACATCCAAAATATAGCGCCGCTGCCGCCAAGTGAAATTGCCACTGCCACACCGGCTAAATTACCAGTACCTACTCGTGCGCAAAGCCCTGTACACAATGCTTGGAATGATGAAATGTCGTCTTTTTTACATTTGCTGCTGCCTTTTAAAAGGCTAAACATATGTTTAAATTTAAGTATTTGAATTGCTTTTAGTCGTACCGAAAACCATATACCTGTAAACAAAAGTATATAAATAAGTACCTGACCTTCTCCCCATAAAAGGTTGTTTACACTTTTGACGACGGTATCGAACATTACTAATCCCTTTTTATTTTATACTTTTACTTTATGTTAGCACCGACTTTAAACTCTGCATGTGGCGCTACTTAACTTAAAAAATCCGGCAGCTCATTATGCATTAAACATAATAGTGTTTAAGTTTGGCTTTACCCCATAGTGAAGTGTGTATTGATGTTTAATAATTTGTAAGTAAGCACATTTAGTGCTGAATTTTATTTCTATAAATGTGAATAATAAATCACACTTACACTTTATATTGATTAGTTAAAAAATCAATAATATCTTTTTAATATTCAGTGTTTTGTTTTGCGTATGCGTGCAAGATGCAATAGTTTTTATTTTGATGCAGTAAGGTTTATATGAGGCGTAACGAGGATTAAGAATGGCAAAAAAATAGCGCATAAAGTTATGCGCTATTTTTAAATTATTTTTAATTAGTTATAGCTGTATTGTGTAGGTGCACTGTAATAGTTATTACTGTTAACCTGTAAGTTTTGCATTGCTAAGTATGAGCGACCAGCATCTAAGCCTAATTTATGATCAAAACGTAAATCGTTATTTGAACTACCTAATAATTTGCTATGCAGCTTTTCGTCTGCAAAGATTTGTATTATTTCCACATCACTTGGTGGGTTTGCAATAAACTCAAGTTCATCCAAATAGGCCTGCTCGTGCTGTAATAAATAGTCTAAAGTTTTTGGGCAGTAACCTGATACAGTTGCAAGCGATTTTAGCTTTTGAACCCACGCAGATTGCGCTTGAAAATTAGCGTCAACCGTTCTTATTACAACAATTTTACGAGCGCCTCGGTTGTAAGCTTCACGCACTGGTAATGGAGCGGCTAAACCGCCGTCTAGATAAAAATCGCTCTGTACTTGCTCTTCAGCAAGGTGTATTTCGTTAGCTGCTTCTGCGTTTAACCAAGGTGTTAACTTTACACCTTGTTTGTATAAAAACGGGAGTGCGCTAGAAGCCTTTAACAAATCACGCCATTGACCACTCTCACCTGTAGGTGATAGGTAATATGCTTTTCTGTCTCGTGCATTAGTGGCTGTTATAAGTAGCTCACGCGCGCCTAAACTCGTTTTAGCTGTTTTAAAATCTATGGCTCTTTTTACCTCGGTGGTTTTGTCAAAGTACCAATCTAAATCAACTATGTGTTTACCCACTAATCCGCGACCAAGCTGAAAAAAACGTTTGTTACGCGAAAGCCCTCTAATTAGGCGTTTGGCATAGCCTTTTTGACGCGCTAAGTAGCTAGTTAAGTTTTGCGAACCTGCAGAGGTGCCAATGAATAAATCGAATGGGTCATATTCTTGCTCTAACCACGCATCAAGTACGCCAGCTGTGAAGATCCCTCGCTGCCCGCCACCTTCAGCAATCAGTGCAACTTTTGGTTGCGCTGTTTTGTTAACTGAATTAGCTGTTGCGCTATTTAGAGACTTCACGGTGAACCTACCTTTATTTAATGATGTTTGGCTTAATACATACATTATAAAAAATAAAAGTGATATCTTAAAATTGATTATTTAAATCAGTTCGATTGATAAAATAGAACGCTATATAGTTACTAAATCCACTTACTATAAGCTAGTTATTTAAAAAAAGACTGATTTTAAACTTTGCAGACATCACATAAATTAATTCAATGTATAAATGAATGTTCTTTAATTGATGCCTGCAACATTAACAGAGGCAAGGTGTACGCTTGCTTAACTACACTATCTAAATTAATAGTTTTTGAGCTAATGCTTTATTTCCATTAAAATTTCGAGTGCACGGTGGCGTTTTTCACTATCAAACACATCATTGGTAAATATAAACTCATCTACTTCTAGTTGTTTCGCTATCATCTCTAACTTGTGTTTAATACTTACATGTCCGCCTACTACGCTTAGACTTAAAAAGTTCTCTACATGAGCGCGTTCTTGTTCGCTCCACAACCCATCCATGCTTTCAACAGGTGGTTTTAGCCACAGCTCGTTACCACGTATGAGTTCGAGCACACGTTGTTTAGAAGTAGTCGACAAGTATTGCGCTTCATCGTCGGTGTCTGCTGCTACTAAAGGCAGTGCAAGCATGACGTATGGCTTATCAAGTACGCTTGATGCTTTAAATTCACGCTTATACAGCGCTATTGCCTCGTGCACAAAACGCGGTGCAAAATGCCCTGCAAATACATACGGTAACCCTTTTTGCGCCGCTAACTGCGCGCTAAATAAACTCGAGCCTAATAGCCAAATAGGAACGTTTGTGTTCTCGCCCGGTATAGCACGTATAGGATGCGTACCATTGTAAGGACCTAACAATGTTTGCAGCTCAGTTACTTCACCTGGAAAGTTTTCTGCGCGGCTCATATCGTTGTTTAGTGCACGACTTGTTACAGGATCGCTACCTGGTGCACGCCCTAGCCCTAAATCTATTCGCCCTGGATATAAGCTCTCTAACGTACCAAATTGTTCAGCAACAACTAAAGGTGAGTGGTTTGGCAGCATAATACCGCCCGATCCAACCCGTATCTTTTTAGTATTGCCTGCAATGTGACCAACCAAAATTGAAGTGGCCGCACAAATTATACCTGGCATATTATGATGCTCAGCAAGCCAAAAGCGGTTAAAGCCAAGCTCATCTGCGCGTTGTGCGTATTTAGTACTTTTATGAAGAGTGTTAGTAACGCTGTCCCCTTTGATCATGGGGGCAAGTTCTAATAACGAAAAAGGAATGGAATTTAACAAAATAGCAGCTCCTAAAAATGCATGCTAATAATGGATTACATCATTAGCATAAAACACTTAAATGGGTCTGCTATTAGGTCAATTCAAGTTAGGCAGAGGTATTAAAGCAAAATAGGTATATGTTATTTTGCTCTAAGGTATTCAGGCAAGCTGTGCATCACGTTGGCGCTGCTTTTTATAGCCTTCTGAATCCACGCCTTTTTTCCAATATCCTGAGGAAACAATATTACTGCGCGGTATATTAAATTGCTCTGTTAGCAGTGTTTTTGCCCTACGTACAAGCCCAGCCTCCAATGCCATAAATACAATGGGAAGCTCTGCTGTAATGTGCAAATTTTGAAGTGCGCTAAGTAGCGCTTCGTCAGCGTTGTCGGTAACAAGCCAATTAATATCGCGGCTTGTTTCTAAATCAATAATGTCTTGCTCAGTGGGCGCATGTACAAAAGCATCAATTTTTGAAGTTAAAGGTAATTGCTGCGCATACCCTTTTATTGCATTTACCGATGTTAAATCGCCTAGTAATACATAATGCGAATGCTCATAATTATCTAGCTTTTTAGGGCCTGGGCCTGCAATGCCTAGCTCGTCGCCTACTTTTGCAGTTTTAGCCCAGTCAGTTGCCGGACCTTGGTGCATATTTATAACAAAATCAAGCGTTAGCGCGCCTGTTTGTGCATCTACATGCCTTATTGTGTAAGATCGCATACACGCTGTTTTTAAGTTAAAATCTACTTCACCATTTTTTGGAAATAGTACTTTTACATAGTTACCAATGTACTGTGAGGTTAAGTCGTTAAAATCATCAGAGCCTACAACAATACGCTGTAGGTGGGGTGTGATTTGCTGTGTACTTAATACGTTGGCTTTGCGAACTTGTTTACTCATGTATTACCTCGTTTTACAAAACTTAGACTTTAATACCAACCTGCTATAAAAAGCAGGTATTGCACAACGCCCCATTGGTTGATAAAATCAACTACAACAAGTTAATTGACTTTGTCAACTATATTGAGAGTTCTATGAATACACCTTTATCAAATACGCTGTTTGAATTAATGCAAAATTACCGTGTAACAATTCGTGAAGCAATTAACGCAGGCGAACTTGGTATTAATGCTATGCACGTACGCTGCATACATATTATCGCGAACGTAAATAACTGTACGGCTAACGATATTGTTACTAAAACGCAGCGCGACAAAGCGCAAATAGCACGTTTAATTAAAGATCTTATTGGCTTAAATTTAATAAGTAAACAGGCAAGTGAGCACGATAAGCGCTGCTTTATTTTATCGCTCACAGAGCAAGGTAAAGTTCTTTTTGATAAGTTGTTAGCCTCAGAGCAGAAAATAAATAATCAAATGTGTAAAAACTTAAACCCTCAACAAATCAAAGACTTTTTAGATACCGCACAACAAATGATCAAAAACATGGATTGATCAGCCATACATTCTTGGCATAACTTACACAAAACGCATATACTGTACACTTATACAGTGCATGCGTTTTAGGTTGTGTTATGTTTGTCATTCCCATTTATATAGAAGCAGGCGTGTGTGGTTTTGAATCCCCCGCAGCGCAGTACACCGAGCTAGGTGTAACCCTTGATGAGCTTTTAATAAAGCATCCAGATGCTACGTTTATTGGTATTGCATCGGGTAACTCTATGCAAGAAGTCGGAATTTTTGAAGGTGACTTATTAGTTATCGACCGTGCAGAGCCGGTAAAAAATGGTGACGTTATTGTTGCTAACTTAAATGGTCTTTTTGTATGCAAACTGCTTGATAAAACCAATGCGCGGCTGCTTTCAGCTTCTTCTTTACATAAGCCTGTACAACTAACCTCTGCAGACGAGTTTCAGCTCGAAGGCGTAGTAACGCTATCAATAAGAATGCACAGGCAAAGCCCAGAGTTACTAAAATGTATGCCTTAGTTGATGCTGTGTCATTTTATGCCAGTGCCGAAAAAGTATTCGACCCTGCTATTCGATCCAAACCCGTGGTTGTACTTACCAATAACGATGGCTGTGTATGCGCTATTTGTCCTATTGCTCGGCGCTTAAATATTCCTAAATTTGGCCCGTACTTTAAAGTTAAGCATTTGCTTGAGCAAAACAACGTTGTTATTCGTTCTAGCAATTACGAGCTTTATGCTGATTTAAGCGACAAAATGATGAATATTATTGGCCGCTTTTGCGATACACAGCACATATACAGTATTGATGAATCGTTTTTGCACTTTAATGGCTACACATCATTAATTAAAGACTGGCATGAATACGGCCATACAATAAGGCGCACAGTATGGCGCGAAACAAAGCTTCCTGTGGGTGTTGGTTTTGGCCCGACCCCTACTTTAGCAAAAGCCGCTAACCACGCCGCTAAAAAGCTCAGTGGTTTTAATGGTGTAGCAGTAATAAATAACGAGCAAACTCGCCAAGCTATTTTACAAAGAATGAGCTGCGAAGATGTCTGGGGAATAGGCCGGCGACTAGCTAAAAAGCTTAAAATAATGAATATACACACCGCTTGGGATCTTGCTCAGCAAAACCCTAAAGCAATGCGCCGTGCATTTAGTGTGGTTGTTGAACGTACAGTAAGCGAGCTTAACGGGATAACATGTTTAAACTGGGATGATGTACGACAAGACAAGCGGGAGATTTATTCGACCCGTAGTTTTGGAGAGCGCATATGCGAGCCAACAGCCCTTAAAACGGCGCTAATTAACCATGTAACCACAGTGGCTAATAAACTAAGAGTGCAACGTTCGCTCACTCACCAGCTTTATATTTTTGCAGCCAGTGGCGCGCACGAAAATAGATATTATAAAAAGTCGTTTGTGTATAAGTTCCCCTCACCCACTAACGACACCTGCGTGATGGCTAATGCTGTATCTGAGGTATTTGATCAAATATACCAACCTGCAGTTAGGTTTTACAAGTGTGGTGTAGGCGCTTTAGAACTTACGTCACAGCAATTTCAACAAAGTGATTTGTTTAACCAACGTACTGACAACCCACAATTAATGAGTTGCCTAGATGCTATAAATACACGGTATGGGAAAGGAATGCTTAGTTTAGCTAGTAGTAAATTAAATGACCGGTGGCACATGAACCGTGATTTTTTGTCGCCGCAGTACACCACGCGTTGGCGCGATATCCCTAAAATATACTGCGAATGATTTGCTACTTACTAGATGCTTTATTTACTTTCATCTGCTTTTTTAAATGTGCACTCTACACTAGGTTCGCTTAATGTGTATTTTAGTGTGTTATCAGCTAAAAACTTGATACTTTGACTGATTGTTTTTTCGTTTGCAGGGTTTTCACAACGGCTCATTCTTAAACCGTTTTCAAGGCCATCACTTTTATATTTAAGCGTACTGGTTATAAAACAAAAGTTTGGTTTTTTAATAGTGCGAGTACCATTGTGGAGCGATCCAAATACAATTTGTTCTCCAAGTTTAAAACCTGCACTTAAATCACTTTCGTCTGTCAAACTCAAATCGCTATTAACGCATAACCCTGAATTGGTCGACACAACTTCGTATGTCCCCAATTTTGACTTTAAAAACGGTATAAATCGTGTTTTATTACTCGGCTCAGAAAAAGCATTTGCACTTGTAAAAGCGACAGTTAATAAAGCGAGTGTTAAATATTTCATTTCGTGGGTGTATCCTCGTGAGTCAGCGTGTTAAATAATAGCAAAATGCCTAATCACTTAGCTTTTATAACTTTTAACAACTATAACAGAGATTTACTATAAAAGGAGAGAAGTCGTATTACAGGAGCAAGCGCGTGAGTAGGACGCGGAAGCTTTGCTCGGTTTTTATTATTCTTACATGGATGTAAGCCATTAGAATAACGCAGGAGCAGTTGTCGAGCCCACTAGGTTACAAATGTCGCGCCGCGATTAAATCCTTCTTGGATTGAACAAATTCAACCACCAAAGGTAAACATGCCCTAGATACTCATTACAAACCATTTTGTTGTTAAGCACTTTATTTAATACGTACTTAAACAACAAAACGATTTATACCAATGCGCCTAATTGTAAGGGTCAATTGAACTCATTAGATTATTTAACTAGTTATACGAATTGGTATTTATTTTATTGCCAGTACTTTGCAAATAATAAAGGGTAGCTTTGCTTTAAAAACTTAGGTTTGTCTTTAAAACGTTTACCTTTGGGCTCATCACTGCCAGAAGGGATAAACGGCAATTCGTCTTCGTTACGTTCTTCAAATAATAAACCGGCTATTAAGTCATACTCATCAATGTACGGATAAGGCTGCTCGTTTAAGTAATAAACAGGTGTACACTGCGCTATAGAATCAGCATTTTCTAAGGCGTTTTCGAATACTGTTTTACCGCGCGAAATTAACCAACATCTAAATTCGCTAAAGCCGTAATAGTCGTTACATCCAGCCATCACAAAGGCGGCACCAAACAAATCCCAGGTAAAACACTTACGCATATGTATGCCAAAATGCTTATCAAAATCAATAAGGTGTTGATCGCTTAAATCATTAAGTTTAGTTTTTAGGCTATCGCTCACACTTTGCGGATCGAGCCCTAAATCAGGCGTTGTTACTAATTCCCAAAAAGCCTGTTCTGTTAACGCTGCCATTATAAAATCTCTTTTACTCGGCCAACTTGACCATCTTCTAAACGTACTTTAATGCCGTGTGGGTGATTTGGTGATTTTGTTAAAAGGCGCTCAACAACACCCTCAGTTAATGTGCCGCTGCGTTGATCTTCTTTTAATACAATATTTACTGTGGTACCTGGTGAAATTTGCGAACGCGTAGGAACAGCCATAATTTAAACCCTAAAAATAATTTATCTAATTATAACGTCCATGTGCTATCAAACCAACAAAAGCTCTGTTAATTGGCGGAAAATGAAATATGTGCTGGTTTTGCGTTCAACTTAATAACTGCTAACTCGTTAAGTATAATAGCTGTTAATTCGTTAAGTTGCGGTTTTGCACTTTCAAGGGCTATATCATCGTTAAAATAGCACTGTACTTTTAACGTATTGGCCTCGTTATTTAAATCGATGGTATGCGTTAGATAATCAAAACCAATTACGCTTTCTTTTATTGCCTCGCATGCATTAGTAAGTGCTAGTCGAATGTGCTTATCGCGCTGCTTTTGAGTTTTAGTCATAAATATAAAGGTTACTTATTTAGTTTCTGCTTGTTGCTGTTTTTTAAACTCTTCGTAGTTAGAGTCTTGTTTATCTAGGCATTCGTAATATTCTTTGTCGGCTTTATAGTTACATTCATCAAGGCGCGCCGATTGAACTTCATGAAAACGCGCGTCAGAGCTACAACCAGCTAAAACACATAATCCAACAATAAGTAATGCGCTACTTTTTAGTTTATTGATAAACATTAAATTTCCTTACACTTTCTATATCGAAAAAGCGTTAAATTATTACAATATTATTGTATATTAGCGCCATAAAATCTTAATCTCCAAAGGATCTATTTCTATGATGTCGCAGTTACAAAAGTTGTTTCAGCGTATAGACAAAAGCAAGATATTTCAATCATTTGTTATAGCTGTAATTATTGTTTCTGCCCTGACAGTCGGTGCGCACACTTACTCACTACATCCTACCGTAGAGCTTGCTCTAAATTGGATGGACGTTGGCATTACCGCATTCTTTTTAATTGAACTAGTAATCCGCTTTATTGCAAGTAAAGGCATAAAACACTTTTTTTCTAAAGGATGGAATATATTCGACACCATCATAGTATTGGGCAGTTTATATCCTGCTGCTGGCTCTACTATGTTAATTGCTCGTCTACTTCGCATATTTAGAGTACTGCGATTGGTATCGATGATCCCTGAGCTGCGCTTATTAGTTAACTCATTACTTAAAGCCATTCCACAAATGGGTTATATAGCCCTATTAATGTTTGTTATTTTTTATATATACGCTGCAATGGGCAGCATGATGTTTGCTGAAATAAACCCCGTACTTTGGCAAGACGTATCAATCTCAATGCTTACCTTGTTTAGGGTGGCGACGTTTGAAGATTGGACCGACATAATGTACGAAACAATGGCGGTGTACGAACTAAGCTGGATTTATTACCTTACGTTTATATTTTTAACCGCATTTGTATTTTTAAATATGATGGTAGGTGCCATTTTAGAAGTTATGAGTGAGGAGCACCGCAAAGCGCGAGAAGAGCTCGCAGACGACAGCTCATTACCTGCAACGCAAGGGCAAGTAAACGAACTACAATCCCAAATTGCTGAGCTTAAAGAGCTATTGAGTAACCGCAAAAACTAATCTGATAAGAGTACTAAAGCACCCACTTAAAGTTTAAAAAGTGGGTGCAATTTAAAGATCTAATTGAAATAGAATTACCAAAGAGCTTTAATTTTCCTCGTTATCAGGTTTTTCATCCGTATCTTCAAAAGAAATAACGTTATCTACTTTCATTTTAAACGCATCAAAAAATGCGTTTTCTAATACCGAAATCACAGCTTGAAAAGTCGAAACATCCGTATTATCTAGTTGTCCCTCTATAGGAATACGTGCAGCAACAAGTTTTGACTCATCGTTTTCGAGTATAGAGCCCAGTAAATCAACACTGCCTTCAAATATGGCCGTACATATGCCGTCGTCATCTTTTTCTATATCTTCGCGCCACGAGAACACACTCAAGTTTTGAACGCCCGCTTTTACATAACCATTTAAGTTATTGTCTTTAGCTACAAGTTCCATAGCGCCATCAATGCCACCCGCTTCAATATCAAAAGGCGTGTATACCTTAAATACAGTGTCTAAATTTTTAACAGAGAAACGCTGTACCTCTGCGTTAAAATCAAAATTGGCTTGTTTGCTAAAGGGATCTAATTTGCCATCAAGCTTTAATCCGGCCTCCCCCATTAATGCACCTTCTACGCTTAGAGTAGTCACTAGTGTTTTTGATAGGTTTTGCGCGTTGGTTATATTTTCAATTCGAGCGTTGATATTTGATATAAAAGTGGGTTTTTCACCACTATTCGTTGAGTTAACTAAAGTTAATTTGCCTTGCTCAATTGTTAAGGTATCAATAGAGAACAGTACTAAATTATTGGCGAGCCCTACCCAAGTAGTTTCGTCTTTTACTTGTTTATTTTGCTCAGAGGCATTGGGGTCTTTATCATAAATAACTATTTTAGGACGCGTGAATGCCATATTTGTTACTAAATTACCCTTTAAAAGGGCTGACCACGCGAGTGAAAAATCGAGAGTTTGAATACTCAGCAAAGGCTTAGGAGCTGAAGTTGCATCAACAGCGTAAATTTCAACGTCGTCAATCGCGTAGGCACCGCGATATAAAAACAAATCTACATCACCAACATGCCCCGTAACACCTTGCGTATGTTTTAGCTGATAATTTACGTACTGCTGAAGCGCATAAGGTGCGGCTATTCTGGCAATAATAATGACTAATAAAATAACCGCTAATGAGTTAAACCATTTGCTTTGAAATACATTAGAAACCGAGCTCATTGTAATTTCCTTTACCTAATACTTTCAAATGAGCATTTTAAACATGTAAGAATTACGCAAAATTGTAATAACACTACGTAGATCGCATTTAAAATACATCGTTGGTAGCCTCATTGTAGCTAAACAGGCTAATCTACTTATTAAAAGCAAAGGTTATACCACTTTAAGAGTGAACGATGAATATGAAGATTCAAAAGTACGAGTAGGGAAATATTCTAAGGTAGTAAAATGCAATATAGATTTTAAGTTTTTCTGAAAAAATGATGTAAATCCAGTATTTAAAATAAGACATTGCTGTAAAATGTAATTTATACAGCAATGCTTAATTGAATATAAAGCGAGTGTATCCCTTTAATTTATAAGTGAAAATGCTTGATCAAATCTAACTGGTTTACTGAATATAAAACCTTGATACTTATCAATTTGTAAGCTTTGTAATAACGTTAACTGAGCTGTATTTTCTACGCCCTCCGCTATTACTTGGCAACCAATCATATGCGACATGTTAGTTACCGCAGATACAATACTTTTATCTTTTGAGCACTCACAAATATTATCAATATAAGATTTGTCTATTTTAATGTAATCAACTGACAGCTCTTTTAAAACCGATATAGAAGAAAACCCAGTACCAAAATCATCAATAGAGATACGCACACCGGTATTTTTTATGGCCGTAATCACTTTTGACAAATACGGTAAATTTTTAATCATCACTGTTTCTGTTATTTCTAAATGCACATTGTATGGTTTAACAGCATATCTATTTAGAAGAGCAACTAAAAAATCTAAAAAATTATGGTTTTCTAGTTGCAACACCGACACATTAATCGACAATCCAATCTTACTATTCACAGCGTTTAACTTACTTAAACTCGCAATGGCTTGCTCTAGTACAAATTCACCTAATATATTAATTTTTCCATATCGCTCTGCAATATCTATAAATTCTGAAGGGGGAATAAATTCATCATTAAACTGCCAACGAAGTAGTACTTCAAACGTGGTTATTTCATTTGTACTTATATCAACAATAGGTTGATAACACAGATGAAAGTCACCTTTTTCTACGCACTCTTTAATTGAGCTACGAAGTACTTCTTCTCTTTTAAGCGATTCATGCATTCGCTCGTCAAATACCGATATTTCATTACGGCTTTTCTTACCTTCATACATAGCAACATCAGCATATTTAATCGCGTCTTCAAGGTTAAAATTTTCACGCGTAAAATACAGCCCAACTTTAAAAGAAGGGTTTACTTGATAGCTATCCATGCTTACTGTTTTCGTTAAAGTTTTAACTAATCTAAAAACACAGTCAAAAAGTTCGTCTTCGGTGTTACTACGAGAATAAAAAATAAACTCATCCCCTCCCCAACGACAAGCAATAAAATCGCCTTGAGTTTGCGTTTCAACTAATCGTTTACCTGTTTGGGCCAGCACAAAGTCACCAAAATCGTGACCGTATTTATCGTTGATGATTTTAAAGTCATCCATATCTAAAAATAAAACGGCTTTAATATCATCATTTTGATTGGCTAAATCAAGTTCGACATTAGAAACAAAGCTCCCTCTATTAAACAATTTAGTTAAATTGTCTTTTTGCTCTAAAAGGATTATTTGTTCGGTACGAAGTTGCACTTCGTTTTCTAAGTTTTCAATAAATTGATCTAACTTAAGTTCATTATTAATTGATGACTTTACATCTTTGGCAGAACGTACAGCAGTAACAAAACACAAAATAAACCATAAAACGAGCCCTAAAATACCTAGTACATTCTCATCTTCAATAGGCTGTAAAAGTAATAAGATACTAAAAGGAACCAGTAAACAGGTTATATACGACAAGGAGGAACGAATATCAGAAGCTAAAACATTTACACCGCCACCAGCAAGGGAGCTAAAAACAACGAGTGATACAAACTTCTCCTGCATTTGCATATTTTCATAAAATAAAATGGGGAAAGCAGCCCATGTTAAAGCCGTTAATAATAAACCTATAAAATACAGATGATATTTAAAAGCATGGGTGTTGTTAACAAATACATGGCTGGCTATTCGAAGTAATGAAATAAATGATAATGTAAAAAGCCAGTAAAGTTTTTCTTGCGAGGCGCTGTGGTTAATACTGCTAAAAATAAGAAAACAAGAAACAACCGTGTTTATAGCAATTGCAGAACTAAAATAGGAGCTAACAAATGCTAATCGCTTATTGGCAAAGTTATTTATGTGAGAGGTCATTAATGTTACTTGAATAGGCTGTTGCACAATGTAAACAGTTTACTTAAGTTCAATAATAAACAACAGTGAACATTCATAAAAAAGTATTGTTTAAGCCTCTTAAGCGGTTTTATAAGCCATTAAACTAAAAAGGGCTGGCAAATTGCCAACCCCTTTTGTTAATACTGATTATATATTATACCAATTCGCTTAATTAAGTGATCTATTTTGAGAGGAGAAAATCGTGTCGATAACAAGGCAAAAATTTCGTTATTTAGTTGTTCTATATCAGAAATATTTAACGTAGTTAGCGTCAGATTTAACCCCTCAAATTGATTAAGTATTATTGCGAATTGGTATTACTCACCATTAACAATTATGCGTAGCATACGACGAAGTGGCTCTGCCGCTCCCCACAAAAGCTGATCGCCTACTGTAAATGCGCTGATGTATTTTGGCCCCATCGCTAATTTACGAATACGGCCAACAGGAATGCTTAAAGTGCCTGTTACTTTAACGGGTGTTAAGTCTGTTGCGCTAATTTCACGCTCGTTAGGAATAATCTTAACCCACTCGTTATGAGACGCTAAAATTTCTTCAATTTTTTCTACGCTAATATCTTCACGTAATTTAATGGTCATCGCTTGTGAGTGACAACGCATAGCGCCAATACGTACACATAAACCATCAATTGGCACTGGTTGCTTAGAAGAACCTAAAATTTTGTTCGCTTCAACCTGTGCTTTCCATTCTTCTTTAGACTGACCGCTTGGCATAGGTACGTCAATCCACGGGATTAAACTGCCCGCTAATGGCACACCAAACTGGTCTTGTGGTAAGTCATTTGACGCCATTGTTTCGCTTACTATTTTATCAATTTCTAAAATAGCAGAGCTTGGGTTATCTAGTTTATCTGCAACACTTGCATGAATAGCGCCCATTTGTGCAATAAGCTCTTTCATATTTCGTGCACCAGCGCCCGAAGCCGCTTGGTAAGTCATTGGGCTTACCCACTCAATTAGGTCTTGCTCAAATAAACCACCTAATGCAAGTAGCATCAGCGATACAGTACAGTTACCGCCCACAAAGGTTTTAACGCCTTGCGCTAAGCCTTGTTCAATAACATCTTTGTTTACGGGATCCAGCACTATAATGCTGTCCTCACTCATACGCAGTGCTGAAGCTGCATCAATCCAGTAACCATCCCAACCCAACTCTCGAAGTTTTGGATATACCGCATTGGTGTAATCGCCGCCTTGGCAAGTAACAATAATATCCATTTTAGCAAGTTCGCTAATGTCACTTGCATCTAGTAATGGTTTTGCGTCGCCTGCTATATCTGGGCCTAGTTGACCCGCTTGTGAGGTGGTGAAAAAGGTGGTGTCGATATGGGCAAAATCACTTTGCTGCTGCATACGTTCTAATAACACAGAGCCAACCATGCCACGCCAACCGACTAATCCTACTTTTTTCATTGTTTGTTCCACTGTTTGATTCATAAAAGATGCCTTAATACATTAAAAATTAAATTCATTGCGTGAGATTTAATTTTCATTAACGCTAAACTAACACTCGTAGACGGCTAAAACTAGCGAATAAAACAGAACTTAAATATTTTTCATACTGAGCATAAACACAAAAAAGCTCTGTATTAAAATACAGAGCTAATAGATAGTGAAGTTTATTATTTCATTCCTTGAGTTTTATTTTAAATAAAGCTTAAAACTCATAGCTATAACTTAAACTAAACTCAGTGCCGGTGTCTTGTCCCCAAAGGGTAAGACCTTCTTGTTCAATTTCTTTTTCTTGGCCAAGCATATTCTTAACCTTAAAATTAACTTTAGAGTTAAAGTTAGGGAAGTAAGAATAAACTAAATCAACTGAGTGAAACGACTTTTCTTCGGCATCTTCATTACCACGTGTACCAGGTACAATTATACGAGGGCCAAACACATTATAAATTAGTGAAGTAGAATGAAATCCATCATCCGAGTCATAGCCCATTTGTAAGTTTGCAACCCACTCAGAATGACCAACTAAACGACGCTCATTGTTAGTTACAATATTCGATACTGTATCGGCCTCAAGGGCTTCTTTAAGCTGTGTTTCAAACAGTGAGTCAACACCGTCTGAATCATTAATCCCCAAATTAACACTTGAGTCAGATAGCGTAACGTTGCCTGACAAGAATGCTGAAGACCAATCTTTATTTATAAAGCCAAAGTCAGTTAAAAAATCAACTTCAATACCCGACAATTTACCCGACTGAGCATTTGCTGTTAATAACTGTGGAGATGCACCACCTACGCCCGCAAGCTCAACCATTTCAATTGGGTTTTCAATGTCTTTATAAAACAATGCAACAGAAAGGTTATTACCTGATGGCATATACCATTCAAACCTAAAATCTACATTTTTTAAATTAGAACTTTGTAAACTAGGTGATCCTCTCACCAGAAACTCAGTTAACGGGTCAACAAAGAAAGAAGAGCTTACATCACGTAGATCAGGGCGAATGGTTGTTTCACTTAAATTTAAGCGAAATTGCATTTCTTCATCCATGATGTACGTAACAGCTAAAGAAGGAAAAAAGTTATCTTCATTAATAGCTACATCTTGGATTTCTTGTAACGTATTTTCAAAGAAATTAGTATGCGCTTCATAACCGACTGATACTTGAGAAAAATCTTCCCATCGAACGCCACCAGTAAAACGCCAAGTGTTTTGATATAAGTAATCCGCCATAAAATAATAAGCATCTAATTTATGCGCTGCACTGTACTTATCACCATCAGTGGTGCCGTCATCAAAAATACCTGAGCCGGTTACACTTGCATAAAAAGCGTCATTCGCCGTGTTTTCATCAGCAAAAATATCGCTTACGTTAGAGCCGAACGAGTACTCATCGCTTATACCACGGTGCGTAATGCCAAACTTCACATTACTTGCATCACGTTTTTTCTCTGAAAAATCGCCGCCTATTTTTAACTCAAGCTCATAGCCGTCACCATAAAAAGGCATACCCATATTCCAACCAAATGTTTCAACATCGTCGTGTAATACTTGATACTCACGGGTGATATTTGTTGCAGCTACATCTTGCAGTTGTTCAGATTCAAGCACGCCATCAACTAAGTTTTGCTGATAAACAACATCTAAACCACCTGGTGCATTACGGTTTGCTCGACTTAAACCGCCATACCAATCAAAAAATAAATTATTTAGCTCTGGAAAGTTGTGCGTCCCCTTAAGCTGAGTCGAAAACATTTCGCGCTCTTCGTACGTAATATCTACTCGGCGTAATTCGGTGACACCTTCTTCGGTTTCATTTGCATCAAAGT
This sequence comes from Pseudoalteromonas sp. NZS71, assembly GCF_015864715.1. Taxonomy (NCBI): domain Bacteria; kingdom Pseudomonadati; phylum Pseudomonadota; class Gammaproteobacteria; order Alteromonadales; family Pseudoalteromonadaceae; genus Pseudoalteromonas; species Pseudoalteromonas sp. NZS71. The sequence goes on from NZ_JADYWS010000030.1 coordinate 33,304, forward strand.
AATCGCGGTTACGTACGCGGTCACTCATGTCATGAAGTGCAATATTAGTAAGCTCAAACTTATGGTTTGAGCTTAACTCATATCCTAAATTTAATGTGCCGCTCCAACGTACATTTTGCTCAGTCGATGTACCATCGTAATACTGGGCAAAACATTTGTCTTCACAGCCTAAGCTACCAAGGCTTGAGCCGCTTTGCTCTTGAACTACTTCCCACTCGTTATCGTAAGATACGGCTGCAAGCACACCAAAAGTACCGACCTCACTTTCAAATCTATCACCTAAGGCAATAGAGAAGTTCATAGCAGGGTCAACATCCTTTTCTGAAATACCTACATCCCAATCAAGCGATTGAATCAGGTTTTTACGCTCAGCTAACGTAGTGTTTATATTGCCCTCAAGACCAGCATCACTGGTAAGCGCAGTAGTAAACACATCCGATAATGCTCGCGAACCATCATCTCGACCCATCCAGTCATCATCACCGCCACTGTAAAAGTAACCGGTATCGCTATTAGAAGTATTGTACGATGTACCCACTTGTACTTTTAATAAAAAGTCAGAAGGAATTGATTTAGTGCGAATATTTACATTACCTCCACCAAAATGCGCTGGCATATCCGGTGAAAATGACTTTTGTACACTCAAGCTTTCAATAATTTCAGATGGAAATAAATCCAAAGGAACCACTGAGCGAGTAGGATCAGGACTTGGTACATACATGCTATTTAGCTGAGTACTAGAATAGCGTTCACCTAAACCACGCACATAAATAAATTTGCCATCGACTAACGTTAAACCAGTAACACGACGAAGTGCAGAGGCGGCATCGCCATCACCAGTACGTGATATTTGGTCTGCACCCATAATATCAGCAACAAACGCTTGGTTTTGACGTTCTTGCAGTACAGCACCCGCACTGCCCTTTAATCGTTGCCCTACAGCAACAACTTCTTCTATTTCTTGCTCTTCTACTTGCTGCTCAGCAGCCGTGGCTGTATTTACTGATAAACCAAGTAACGCAGCCATTACAGCGTAGTTTAATTTTGATAAAGCAAGTGTAGAGGGTTTAAAAGATTTCATTTTTATACTCCGAAACAAAACAAGACATTAGCCGAGCTTTCGCTCGGCTATAATGTGGTGTGGGTTAAAGGCCTACTTTTACCCAACCTGCTGTCCAGTCTGTTTGTGCATCCATCGCACCAATGTAATCTACAGAATCAAAGTAACTATCTAAGCTTGATGAATCAAAGCCATTACCAAGTAATAACGACTCAGCAGTTGGCATATAGCCATTATCTGCAAGCCCAAGGTCAGCGGCTACTTGAACTGAATTGCCTGTTTGTCCTAAGAACCAAGATTCAACATTCCCTGTACCAATTGCTTGCGTACCAAAGTTGTTAGCGGTTTCACACGCAACGATTGAGTGAGTAACAGTTAATGTACCGTCCTCTGCTCGCGGCGCTGAATCAGAGCCTACTCGTAAACAGTTTGAATAGTCTGCACCACCTGTAACCACTACGTTTTTAAGCATACCCGCAGTACCTGCACGTAAGCGGATACCATTTACACCCACATTACCAATAATTGTTACATTAGAGATAGTTGGCATTGTTAGTGGCGTTGCACTTGAATCAAACTCAGAGTTATCAGCTTCAATTGCATTGTCGCCCTCAGAGTCTGATTGTTTAATCAGTACATATTGCGCTTTACCCGTCCAACCGAACGACCAATCAAGTGAATCATCGCCTATGCTTGTTAAAACAAGGTGACTAATATTTGCAGTACCACCAAAAAATTCAACACCATCGTCTAGATTTTCATGAACGTGAATGTAATCTAGTTCAGTCTGACGACCAACACCCGCAAGTGTAATACCGTTAAGTTCATCGCCATTACCGAGCGTTTTACCCGCTTGCTTAACTGCAACATACTTTAGCGTACCTGAATTATCTTCAGGGTCATTACCACCGAACTGGCCTGCATCGCCTTCTGCAGATACACCACAACTGGCAAGTTCTTCTGCTGTTGCTTCACCTTGTTGGTCGCCACATGAGTTAGCAGGTGCATTACCCAATAATACTAAACCGCCCCATTGACCAATCGTAGTTTCGCCGCCCGTCATATCCTGGATTGACGTCATAGTAATTGGTTGATTTACACTGCCTACCGCTTCAATTTTAGAACCACGGCGAACAACTAAGAAGTCATCACCCGACTCACCAATTAACGTTGTACCAAACTGAACATAAAGTGTAGTGTTGTCAGCGCGGTCATTACCAACGGCTGTACGTCCTTTTAAAACCCAATGCGCATCGTTAGTCAGTGTTACATCAGATGTAAATACAACATCAGAGGTTAATTGATATACAGGTTTGTCTGTAATTGTAGGGAAGCTAGCAGAAACATCTGTTGCAAGTCCTTGTGCTAATGCATTAGCAATATCGTCAGGAAAGCTTGGTGTAATAGCAACTGTCCAACCATCCATCCAATTATTATCGCCATCGAATGCGCCGATGTAATCTGTTTTGGTAAAGAACGAGTCAAGCTCAGATGAATCCCCACCAGCACCTAATAAAGGTGAACCCGATTTTGGTGTAAAGCCGTCTGTCGCTAAATTAAGTGCTGAAGCTGTAAGCGTTAAGTTACCCGTTTGACCTTCAAACCAAGACTGCACATTGCCACTACCAATTGCTTGTGAACCAAAGTTATTATCTTCATTACATGCAACAGCTGAGTTTTCGATAGACAACTCACCCGATTCTGCATTAGCAGCAGAGTCTGAGCCTACACGTAAACAGTTTGAGTAACCTTCAGGTCCCGTTATAACAACATTTCGTAGAACGCCCGCTGTCCCTGCACGTAAACGAACACCGTTAGTACCATCAGCACCTACAATTGTTACGTTAGAAATTAGTGGTTTAGTCAATGGTGTCGCATTTGAATCGAATTCTGAGTTATCAGCTTCTATTGCGTTATCACCCTCAACTGAACTTTGTTGAATATAGATATTTTGTGCACGACCCGACCAACCAAATGACCAATCGAATGCATCGTCGCCAATATCAGTTAGTACAATGTTACGAACATTAACTGTGCCACCAAAAAACTCAACACCATCATCTAGGTTTTGGTGAATTTGAATGTATTCAACTTTCGTTTGTGAACCAACACCTGCAAATGAGATACCGTTAAGTTCATCGCCATTACCCAGCGTTTTACCTGCATGTTTAACAACAATATAACGAAGAACACCTGAGTTATCATCGATAATATCACCACCAAACTGACCAGCGTCACCCTCAGCTGATACACCACAGTTAGCTAATTCTTCAGCTGTCGTTTCACCGGTTTGATCGCCACACGAGTTAGCGGGTGCATTACCTAATAATACTAAGCCGCCCCATTGACCAATCGTTGTTTCAGCGCCTGTTACATCTTGAATAGATGTCATAGTGATTGGCGCAGTTGCATTACCATTGGCATTAATTTGTGAACCACGACGTACAACTAAAAAGTCATCACCTGTTTCACCAATTAGCGTTGTACCCGCTTGAACATATAATATAGTTGCATCTGCACGGTCATTACCAACTGCAGTACGACCATTTAAAATCCAATGTGCATCGTTAGTAAGCGTTACATCTGCTGTGAACGTTGTATCTTCAGTTAAACGGTATACTGGTTTATCTGTAATTGCTGGAAATTCACTAGAAACATCTGATGCTAAGCCTTGTGCAAGCGCGTTATCAATATCAGTAGGGAAGCCGCCATTAATACCGACAGTCCAACCTTCCATCCAGTTAGTTGATCCATCAAAAGCACCAATTTGACCATTTGCGATAAGCGGTGAACCAGCAAGTGGCGTGTAACCGTCATCAGCAAGCATAAGCTCTGCAGGCGTAAGTACTTGGTTACCATCTTGTCCTTCAAACCAAGATTGTACGTCGCCACCGTTAATTACTTCACTACCAAAATTATTTGCCGTTGTTTGACACGCCACAATAGAGTTTACAATCGTTAGTGTGCCATCTTCAGCGCGAGGAACTGAATCAGACCCTACACGTAAACAGTTTTCGTAAGTAGCAGGACCCGTTACAAATACATTTTTAAGAGCGCCCGCAGTACCAGCGCGTAGACGAATACCATTATTACCTTCTGCACCGACGATTGTAACGTTAGATATAGTAGGCAGTGTTAATGGCGTGGCGCTTGAATCAAACTCAGAGTTATCAGCTTCAATAGCGTTATCGCCTACGTTAGCGGCTTGTTGAATGTAAACATTAGTAGCCGAACCCGTCCAACCAAAAGACCAATCAAGTGAATCATCACCAATGTTAGTCAGCACTACATTACTTACATTAACCGTACCACCAAAAAACTCGATACCATCATCAAGGTTTTCATGAACCTGGATATAATTAACCGTAGTTGCAGAGCCTACACCGGCAAACGTAATACCATTTAACTCATCACCATTACCAAGCGTTTTACCTGCTTGCTTAACAAGTACATATTTTAGAGTACCTGAATTATCATCACTGATATTTCCACCGAACTGACCTGCATCACCTTCAGCTGACACGCCACAATTAGCAAGTTCATCAGCTGTTGCTTCACCTTGTTGGTCTCCACATGAGTTTGCAGGTGCATTACCAAGTAATACCAAACCACCCCATTGGCCAATTGCTGTCTCGCTACCCGTAACATCTTGAATTGATGTCATCGTAATTGGCTGGCTTGCAGTGCCGACTGATTCAATTTGGGAACCACGACGCACAACTAAAAAGTCATCACCTGATTCACCAATAATCGTTGTACCTTGCTGAATATAAAGCGTTGTACTATCTGCGCGGTCATTACCCACAGCAGTACGACCATTCACAATCCAATGTGCATCATTAGTTAGTGAAACATCAGCAATCAATGTTGTATCAGCACTTAAGCGATACACTGGTTTATCTGTTATTGCTGGAAATTCACTTGAGACATCCGTTGCTAAGCCTTGAACAAGTGCATTGTCGATATCAGCAGGGAAACCCGTAGTTCCATTTTGAGAATCATCACGCGATGATGTTTCATCTACTGTACCACTGCCACCTTCAACAACATTAGTAACTGTGTCGCCTTCATTTATTGTTGTGTCGCCTTCAGATACTACTAAGTCACCACCACAACCCGCTAAAGATACTGCAGTTGCAATCAAACTAACTTTAAATAAGTCAGATAATTTCATTGTTCACTCCGTTAAAGTATTTAATTATTTTGTTAAGTGCTTTAAATAAACTCAAGTCACCTTAAAACATTAAGTAATGCTTTAAGGTCACTTGAGTTATCAGCAGCGCCTACCTTACGGTAGCTATATGACATTACAGTTACACTTTAATAAACATAAGATGACAAAGTTATTTACATAAAATTCAAGTGGTTAATTTATTAAAAACATAAAAAAACCACACTAAAAATAGTGTGGTTTGGATTTGCGATTATGAAATTATATTTAAACGTTATTACTAAAGCTTAAAGCAGTGCCGTTCTTAATGTTTCTGCATGCACTTTTTCGCGCTTTACATATTTAATCCATTGCTGCGCTAAACGCTGTGATTTTTTATGTTTTTCGGCTTGTTCAAACGCTAAAATTGAGGCATCAAAATTTTGTAAGTTGTACTGAGCCATACCCAAGGCTACAAATGCATTTGATTCAAAATCAAGTGAGCCTTTATTAAGTGCTTTACGCGCTGCGTCGGCCGCTTCTTCATATTGCTCAGTATTAACATATACTTCAGCTAATCGTTGATCATACTTACCACTGGGTGATAAATCGGCTGCTTTCACAAAGTATTTTATTGATTTTTCGTCTTCTTTTGCTTGAATCATCGCCTCAGCTACAAAGGCATAGTTTTTAGCGTTTTGCTCTGCAATCCCTTTTTCAATCGCATCGCTCATAACGTCTGCGGCTTTAAATGCTAAGCCGTTATATAAATACACTTGCGCTAATTGACGTAAATCAGACTTAGAGGTTAAAAATCCTTGCTGATAAGCCGCTTCAATTACCGCCAACTGCTGCTTTTCTTGCCCTGTTTCACCATACATACCCGATAACTGTACCCAATACTCAGGCTTGTTATAAAGCTTTACCATGCGCTCAAGTACTTCAACAACTTTGTCAGTTTGATTAAGTGAGTAATACATTGCACGCTGTAGTACTAACCAGTTTTCCTTAGGGATTTTGCCTTCGCTGTCGCTTAAAGCAATTACTTGAGATATGTACTCAAGCCCTTTTTTATAATCCTTTAACTGATAGTATGTTTGAGCCCTTAACAAGTAATAGCCTTCTGTTTTAGGCTTAGTGTTAATACTGTCCCAGTCATCTAAAAATGCGATAACTTTAGTGTAATCACTATTAGCCATAGCTAATTGCGCCAAACTAAACGTAGTGCTTAAACGAAGCGACTCAGGAATGGCTTCCTCTGCTACGACCTTTTCAAACGAAGCTATCGCTTTTGGTAAATAGTTTTCGTTGTAATAAATAAACCCATAAAAATTATGCATCATCGCAATTTCGTACGAGTTCATGCTCGAAGCTCGCTCTTGAATGCTATCAAGCGCTTCAAGGCCTGCTTTAACATCGCCATCATCAGCGAGTTTTTGTGCACGTGCGAGTTGGCTGTAGACCTTTTCGCGAAGCGCTGGTACACGTTTTGTTTTTTGCTCTTGCTCTGCATATGCCGTAGCTACATTTAACCCTGGTATTAGGCTTAGGGCACTTGGTGCAACAATACTTGTACTGATCGCAGCAGTACAAAATAGTGTTAATTTTAAAAATTTAGCTATAGGTAGTAATTTCATAATCGCCTCGCATTTCTGTCCGTTTACTCGTGGTTAATTACTAAATTAACCGCTAATTTGGAAAGATATTTTGTTCTGAACACCCGCAACTTCAACGGCTTCACCATTTACTACGCGCGGTTTATATTTAAATTTAAGGGCTGCATCCATCGCCGCTCTATCAAAGAGAGACTCAGGCTCTGCTTTAATCACTTGTGGGTCTCGCACCGTACCTTGCTTAGTTACTGTAAATTCAACAATAACGTAGCCTTCAATGCCACGTGATAATGCGCGACGAGGATAAACAGGCGCCACTTTAACAATAGGTAAATACTCACCATCACTTGTTTCAAGCGCTAAACCACCGGCTAAATTTACATCTGCATCCACATTGGCGCCAAAGTCGAAGTTATTAGCGTTCGCAGTCGCGTCGCTATTTTGCATTTGCGGCGATTCCATTGGCGGAGGTGGCTCTTTAGGCGTTGGTGGTTTTTGTGGTTTGCGTTCTTTTTTTTGCACGCTTTCTTCTTTTTTAAGCCTTACAAAATCAAGAACATTACCCTTGGCGGGTTCACTCATTACACCTTCGCCACCAGTAATAAGTGCCTGCATGCCTAAAAACAACATAAAGGTCACTACACCGGCTATTACTAATGCTACTAAATAACGCATTGCCTGCCCTTATGCTTCTTGAGCCGCAATCGACACATCAAACACACCTGCTGCGCGTGCTGCATCCATTACTTTTATTAAAGTATCGGTTGTTGATTTTTTGTCAGCTTGAATAACAACACTACCTTGCGGGTTTTCAGCTTTTAAACGCTCAATATTGGCTTGCACTGCACGTATATCAATTTGACGTTTGTTAATCCAAATTTCACCCGTGTCAGAAATCGCCACTAATATGTTTGCACGTTCTTTTTTAACAGCTGTTGCTGCTTCAGGGCGGTTTACGTCAATACCCGATTCTTTTACAAACGAGGCTGTAACAATAAAGAAAATAAGCATGATAAATACAACATCTAACATAGGTGTCATGTTTATTTCTTCAGCTTCGTCTTCTTGCATTAAATTACCTAAAGGGGCTCTCATTTTTTATTCTCCTAGGATGAACGGCTTTAAATGGGCCGCTTATCAAAATTTTGCTTAATGGTCTAAAACCATGCTGTCTTGTAGTAGCTCTACTTCTCGCTTAGCTTTGCGTTGTAAATACGTTGATGCAAATACACCCGATAACGCACCTACCATACCCGCCATTGTTGGAATAGTTGCTTTAGATACACCCGATGCCATTGAGCGCGCACTGCCTGTGCCTGTAATTGCCATCACATCAAATACTTCAATCATTCCTGTTACTGTGCCCAATAAGCCAAGTAACGGGCATAACGCAACCATTACGTTAATAAGCGGTAAATTAGTATTTAGGCGCATACTTGCACGCGAGATCATCGCTTGACGAATTTGCTCTGCATTCCAGCTGTTACGCTCACAGCGAGAACTCCATGTGCTTTTAGCGTCTTTTTTATAACCACGAAAACCATTAAAAAAATAAATAAATCGCTCGAGTATCAATAACCACATCGCGAAGATTAACACCCCAATGACCAAGAGAACTTGGCCACCAGTGTCGAGAAAATCACGGATAGCATTGATTGAGTCAATCAATAGCACCATGGCTTATTCTCCTTTCTCACTTCGCTCTGCAATAATACCGGCGCTTTGCTCTTGTAATATAAGCAGTAAACCTTTTGAGCGAGTATTAAGTAGCGTGTAAATAAATACGGTTGGTATTGCAACAACTAAGCCTAATACGGTTGTTACTAGTGCTTGAGAAATACCACCAGCCATTAGTTTAGGGTCGCCAGTACCAAATAGTGTAATTGCTTGGAAGGTATTGATCATACCGGTTACCGTACCAAGTAAACCTAATAGCGGTGCAACTACCGATATAATTTTGATAAGTGTTAAGTTACGCGTAATTTTTGGCATTTCGCGTAAAATAGCTTCGCTTAATTTAAGCTCTAACGTGTCGTAGGCAACATTTGGGTAGTCATCTTTAACTTTCATAACACGACCTAGTGGATTGTCATCTCTCGCTACGCTGTCTTTTAGCTGGCGGCGAATTTTCCCACCAACAAGTAATAGCGATACAAAACGCTCAATTGCAATTAATAATGCAAGTAAACCTACACCTAAGATTACGTAACCAACAGCGCCACCTTGATGTACTTGCTCTGCAGTATCTGGGGCTTGAACGAGTAAACCTAAAATTGAACCACCTGTTGGGTCAAGTGCAAACTGCACAACACCTGTTTTAGCTTCTTGTAAATCGCCCGCTGTTGATGTGTAGCGCGATACTGGTTGGCGAGTTAGTTCGCTTAGTGTATTCGTACCTGGGTTGTATTCTAAATATTTACCGCCCGATATAAGGTTAAAAGCACCTACGCGAACAACTTCTTGCTGTGCTTTATTACCACCTTCGACTATAACCGTAGTATTAAAGCGACTTACTTTGCCTTGCTCGGTCATTTCGCGTTGCAGCTCGTACCACACTTTTTCAATATCGTCGATTGAAGCAAGCTTTGATGTTGAGCCCATTTTTTGAGCGAGATCGTCCATAAAAGCACTTCGCCCCGGAATTTCTGCCGATACAACCGATGTTGCAAATTTATTGCTTGAATCACCAGCAACTTGCTGAAGAACGCCATATAGTTCTTTAAGTGATCCCATACGCTTTGATAAAGTGTCGGTTAAATTAGCAAGCTTAACTTCGTTTTCTTCAAACTGTGTTTCTAATCGCTCTGACTCACCAAGCATTTGACTGCGTTTTGCTTGTGTATCTTTTAGCATTTGCACTTGTTGGTTTTGACGCGAGGTAAATTCTTGCTCTCGTTGTTTGTTTTGTGCGCTTTGAACCGATTTCCCGTCTTCAATTGATTTAAGTAACGAGTCAAGATTCATTGACTCTGCCGCGATACTATTACCTGTAAAACCTAGGCTTAATGTAAGACTTGCAGCAAAAAGAGCCGTTTTTGTCATTTGAGTAAACAATTTCATTTTTAACCTCTTATTCTGCTGCGTGTACTGGCAGAGTTAACATATCTGGGGCAAGTTGCTTACGCGCTATGCGAAGACCTTTGTTAATTTGGCTTATAGTAGAGTCAGGAAGCGCTACAAACGTTTTTGTGTCTGTATCCCAACTACCTGCTTGCTTGCCATCTCGCGTTAAATAAATAAGCTCTAAACGACCAATGCGTAAAAAGTCTACTTCTCGCTCTTTACCACTGACTTCTAATAGAGCGGTATATGCTTCAATGGTACGCCCGTAATCAACTTCCACTTGATAAGCTTCTAGAACACGGCGAAATTTCTCGCTTGAGGTGATATCAGCGCGATCCATCATAGTTTTTAATGAGGCTAAACGTTTTGCTCGCTCGTCTTGTAGAAATGGCACGTCGAGTGATACAAACTGCTCAAGGCCTGTGATCATACGCATCATTAAAGGTGTAATTTGACGTTCAATAATAGAAACCTGATCCATAGACAGGTTTAAAGATTCCATCTCTTCTACTTGATTATTTAACTGTTTAGTTAGCTGAGCGTTGTAAACAGCTAAACCGTCAATTTCTTTATTGAGGGTTTTAAATTGCTGTAAACGTCCTTGCATTGAATCTGCAATCTTGTCTATTTTTGTTTGTGATTGCGCAGCTGATTTATTAATTTCACTGCTTTTATCAATAACCTTATCTAAATCGTTTGCGTGTACTGCTGCACTTGCGGCCACAATACCAGCTAAGATTAATGGTTTAACGCCTTTCATCGCATACACCTTTACTCGTTAGTTAGCGGATTTGCTAGTTTGTTTTTTTAGGTCATAAACTTTGTTATATAAATAATTTATGACTTAATAATTTCAATGAGCAGGAGTTTATAGATGAAACATGACAAGGATGTTGCGCAAAAAAGTCGCTTTTATGACAGTGGTAATAATTAAGACTTACGAGGGGGTTTTTAAGATGATAAGAGCATTTGTTAACCAAATGCCCTATAAACAGGCTGGGTTATTTTAAAATTGAATTAATTTGATTAAGAGAATAGTGCCAATCAGTGTAATTTATTTCAATTGGGTATGCTTTGTTACCTTTAATAAGCACTAGTGAGGGAAAACCTTGGATTGGTAGTGTACGAACAAAGGATAACTCAGCATTAAATTCATCATTAAGCTCGCTTGACATTAGCTGCGCGGTAAACTCATTTTTGTCTAAGCCAATTTTTTCAGCCAAACTAATTAATGTACTTTCATCAGACGGGTTTTGCGCATTTAGGTAATAAGCATTTTGAATTGCAGCCACCATTTGAGCTTCTTTATCTGCTTTGCGCGCTATAAGTGCGGCTCTACATGCGGGATACGTTGAACGCCTTGGCTGGCAATCGCGCCAAAAGTTATAATTAAATTGCGTACCTAACTGCGCTGAAATTTTATGCCAAGTCCCCTCAAGCATCTCTTTCATATTTTGTGGCATTGGGTCTTGGCTATCAGGTGCTAATCCACCTACTTTATATTCAATTGCTACTTTACCAGCAAGCTCTGATTTTAGCTTAAGCCAGGTTGGTGAGTAACCCCAACACCAGCTACACATTGGGTCATGAACATATATTAATTTACTTTGAGACATATTAATCCTTCAACTAGTTCGAGACGACACTATTACGACCAGCAGCCTTTGCACTATAAAGAGCTTCATCAGCTTGTTTTAACGAATCATCATAATCAGTTACTTTATTTACTTGGGAAATACCAATACTACAGGTGATTGAAATACGCTGCTTGTCATCAGTAAATATAACGTGCCCTGCAACAGCCTCTCGAAATTTGTTTGCTATTACAGTGGCTGTAGAAACAGTAACCTGCGGTAAAATAACAACAAACTCCTCACCGCCATAACGGGCCTTTAACGCAGTTGCCAAAAACTGAGATTCAAGGAGCTTGGTAAATTCAATCAATACCGTATCACCAAAATCGTGACCATGCGTATCGTTTAAAGACTTGAAGTTATCTAAATCAATTAACAAAATTGAAAAAGGTAAGTACTGCTCTGGGCGTGTTTGGGCAAGCTTTAAAAAATGAGAGGTAATGAAACGTCTGTTTGCTATACCAGTAAGGGGGTCGGTATAAGCATCTTGTTTTTGCTCTAGTGTAATATCGGCAATAGCCATGTGGCTTTTATGCCTAAAATACTCACCAATAAATGAGAATAAAAACACCATAGAAAAGGACGCTATAAACCGTGTTTTTTCTACATTGCCATAGCTAACTTGACCAAAGTCAGGGCCGTATAAAATAACAATACAAGAAAACAGTAAAGTAAAACCTAACCAAGCACCTAACCTGACCCCTAAAGATGCAAACGTCACTACAGGATAAAACATTAGCCAATATAGCGCGGTGTTGTCTTTACCACCGGTATAAACAAGTGCAACAAACATCATGCATACAATGCTCATACTTATTAATGCCACTACTTGAAGATTACCCGTTTTTATAAAGTAGATGGAACAGCTTATATTTGTAATGTTAACGATAATTAATGAAGCAGTGAGTATCGGTGAGTAAACCTTATAATTCAAAAACACTAATACAGCAATCACCACAATTGATATCCCAATCATGGTAAATAAAGAAAACGCTTTGCGTTGCATGTCTGAGCTATAAACACTGTCGATATTTATTAGACTGAGCCAATTTGGTTTATTCACATTTTTTTTAGTCATTAATTTTATACTTTAAACTTTTGAACCATATTTTCTAAGGCACTAAACTGCTGTTTTAGTTTGGTACATTCGTTAAGCGTGTCATTTAAGTTAGCCTTGCCTTGTATAGAAAGCGCACTAATTGTTTGAATATCAGTATCTAATAACTTAACAACTTGGTTTTGCTCATCGGTTGCACTGGCTACAGAATGATTTGCATCGTTAATTTGCTTAATAGCTTGTATAACATGGCTCATTAAATTGCCGACGGCATCTGCTTGTTGTACGCTTTTTTCACTGTCTTGAAGGCTTGTTTTCATAAGCTCTACAGCAAGGTTTGAGCCTTTTTGTAACTGGCTCACCGTGTCTTCAATTTCTTGCGTTGATTGTTGAGTGCGGTGTGCTAATTGGCGTACTTCATCTGCTACAACGGCAAAACCGCGTCCTGCCTCTCCTGCTCTAGCGGCTTCTATTGCTGCATTTAGTGCCAATAGATTAGTTTGCTCGCTTACACCTTTAATAACTTCAAGCACTTGCCCAATACTGGCTGTGTGCGTATTTAAACTGTTTATAGTTTGCTGAGCTTTCTCCATATTAGCTGAAAGCTGGTGGATGGTTGTAACACTGTGACTTAATGCTTCTTGGTTTTGTGTTGAGTGCTCATCTGCATTTTTAGCAAGCTGCGATGCACTCTCTGCATTATTTGAAATATCCATTGATGTAGCTGAAAACTGGTTAATAGCCGCTGCAACACTATCGGTTCGTTTACTTTGATCATCATACATAGACAGCGATGAATGTGTTTGTGATACCAAGCTCTCAATTGCTGTATCTAATTGCTCTGTGGACTCTTTTACTTGCTCTATTGAATGCTGAATTTTTTCGATGAAAATATTAAATGAATGGCTTAAGTCGCCAAACTCATCATCATTTTCAACGGTTAAGCGCCTTGTTAAATCGCCTTCGCCTTGTGCTATATCTTTAATGGCATCATTTAAGCGGTTCATAGGCTGCATTAAATAGCGTAATAAAAGCTGCATCATAATAATGATAGTAATGATCCCTATCACCATAAATACAGCCGCGGTTTGGCCAAAGTTAGAAACGCTGACATACGCTTTATCTTTATCTATGACAACACCTAGGTACCAATCTACGTTTTCAATACCACTAATTTTTGTAAACGAGATAAGCTTAGACTCTCCGTTTATCTCGTATTGGGTAAACTCACTTTGCAAGGGCGTATTAGTACCAAAAATGTCTGATGTATTTTTTAAGTTTAACTTAGCATTAGGATGGCTTAACACTTGACCTTTGTTATCGAGTAAAAAACCATAACCGAGACCTAAAAAATCAATATCGTTAATAATTTTAGTCACGGTTTGCATATCAATATCGGCACCTGCAACGCCGCTAAACTGGCCATTTTGTAGCATGGGTACTACCGCTGAAATTGTAAGCTCGTTAGTTGTTACATCAATATAGGGAGTTGTAAAAGCGGTATTTGATTTGTTTTCGACTAATTTGTACCAAGGGCGAGAGGTCGCATCAAAATCAGCAGGTAAAACAACTGATTGATCGTTTAATATAAACGTGCCGCTGGATTTACCTATATACGTATTTTTAAAGCTTCCGGCAAGCTCTGCAGTATTTAATTGTGAAAGGGTGAGTGCTTTAGAATCATTAGCTTTATGGGTTTTAGCAATTGATATAACAATCGCCAACTTTGCATTTAACCAACTCGCTATATTTTGTGAAACAGATTCGGAATTTTGTTGTAATACTAGGCTTAACTGCTGCTCGGTTTGCTTGCGCATCGCAATGTAGTTATTAAAAGTAAATAACCCTAGCACCAAAACCAAAATTAAAGAGGCTGCAATAGTCACTTTGGAAGTGAATTTTAACGAGTTAAGCATATACATCCTTTTTATTATTTATCTTTATTATCCATACAGTTTTAGCAAAAATTTAGCTAAATGTCCTAATAAATAAGGCTTGTGACTAGGTTATTAGATAAAAATAAGGATAAAGGATTAAAAAAAAATGGCTGTAGGGGGTAACTGACTAATATTGAAATAAATTGTGACTCGTATTAATTACTTATGGAACGTTCCTATTAAATGTAGCTTTATAAGTGACTGAATACGTATTCAGTCACTCTTGTATAGTCTGTTATTTCCACTTATTTGCTAAGCGAACAACATTTAATCCGTACCATGCAATAAATACATAACATAGCATTGGAACAAAAAAGCTTTGCTGTATATTTACTGTGTCAGCTATAAACCCTTGCAGTAATGGTACAAGTGCACCACCTACAATAGCTAAGCACAACCAACCAGAACCCTTACTGGTCAATGATCCTAGTCGCTCGATTGCAACTGAAAATATAGTCGGGAACATAATTGAGTTAAATAAACCAATTGCCAATACTGAATATAAAGCGACGTCACCTTGAGTAAAAATGGTGATCAGCAATAGCGCAATAATACTAAATGCATTAAATGCGATCGCCTTAGAAGGCGCTATTTTTTGTAATAATACAGAGCCAATAAAACGCCCTACCATTGCCCCGCCCCAGTAATAACTAATAAGTGCAGCCGCAGTATGCTCTTCAAGTCCTGCTATGTGCGCCTCACCAAAGTAGTTAACTAAAAAGCTGCCAATGGCAACCTCCCCACCTACATAACAAAATATAGCAAGTACACCCATAGTTAAGTGCGGTGCTTGAGTTAATGAACGAGATTCTACTGCAGCATTATTTTCCTCTTTATGGGCTTCAATTTCTGGAAGCTTTATAAAGGCAAATATAATAGCGATAAGTAATAAGGCACCAGCAAGCATTAAATAAGGCACTTTTACAGACTCAGCAGTTGCTGCAGAAGCAGCTAGACTACCTGCTGTACCAAAAAATAATAAACCACCTACATAAGGCCCAACGGTAGTACCAAGCGCATTAAGTGCTTGTGCCAAATTTAAACGAGAAGAAGCTGTTTTTTCGCTCCCAAGAGCAGCAACATAAGGATTGGCAGAAACCTGAAGCACCGTTACACCAGCGGCAAGTACAAATAAAGCGCTCAAAAATAGCCAGTACTCATGTACTACAACAGCAGGATAAAACAACATACAGCCAATTGAAGCGACGATTAAACCAGTTAAAATCCCTTTTTTATAACCAAACTGCTTAACTAAAATCCCCGCAGGGATAGAAACAATAAAATAAGCACCAAAAAAGCAAAACTGTACTAGCATCGCTTCAAAAAAGCTTAAATCAAATACGCCTTTTAATCGTGGTATTAGTACATCGTTTAAAACAGTAATAAAACCCCATAAAAAAAATAGGGTCGTCATTGCAGTCAGTGGAAACAGATAATTTTTATTTGGCTGTTCGTTGACCGCGAATGATTGATTTGTATTTATTTCACTCACGTCGTTTTCACTCCATTAACAAGTTGAAAACGATTCTACATGTTTATATATAAATTAGTCAGCGCAACAAAGGAACGTTCCAATTTTATGGCTTGCATTGAGTATTTGTCGTATTGATAATACGGTCTATCTCGCCACTATTATGAAACTGATAAAGCCCTTCGTTTATATCCTCTAATACTAAAAGCCATTTAGGTGTAAGCTTACTAATAGCAAAATATAAAGGGTTGTATTGCAGAGGAATGCTTTCTTGTTCAATGGAAGAAAGCAAAGATTGTTTTTCAGGTTTAGTTAAAGAAGAATAAGTTACAGAGAATTTAAGAACTTGAGGGTCGCCTATAATCAAATCAACACGTTTAGCAACCAGAAGCTGAACAAGCTGTAAATCATCAACAGAGGTAATAACTTCAAACTCAGCATTGTCCATCATGGCATCAAACTCAGGCGTATTTTGATACCCACGAACAACACCAATCTTTTGCCCTTTAAGCGATTTTAAGTTTCCAGTGAAACGGTCTATATCGCCTTTCCTTTTTAAAAATGCAATTTCGCCACCTTTAAACGAATTAGATAAACCGAGTAATTCTCGACGTGTTTTACCAGTAACATAATCGGAGGGGGCTGTATCTTCTATAAAGTATTCAGGCATTAATATATCAGCTTTGCCTAGTTCTACATTTCGTACAGCTCTAGCCCAAGGCAAAAATTCAATATATACGCTGTAGCCCTTACTATTTAATAGAGCAATTGAAAATTGATAAACCCAGCCTTTATTACATAAATTATTACCAATATAAGGAGGCCAATCGAGTGTGGCTAAATGGAGTGTTTGTTTGGGGTTTTTCGCTTCATAGAGCACTCCTGATTTGTGGTAATGTCCAGTTAAAACATGTTGAGTACCATTTTGATAATACTCAACTGATGTTTCAGCAAAACAATTACTACTTGTCAGTAATAATATAAAATAAAACCAGCGCATTTTAGTATCTATTTATGATTTATAGTGTTTTTAAGTTTAGCCAAAACTAACATTTTTGCACAAATAAACCTTAACTAATCAGCTTTTTTGCCACCTCATTTTATTGTTTGTATCACGTGAGCTAATAATAGTATCGTCACTACTCTCAACGCCGCCTAATTTAGCTAAGCGATCATACAAAACAACATTACAGGTAGCCGCTAAGTTCATGCAGCCAATAGTTGGAATATATACCACTTCATCACACCACTTTAAAACGTCTTTTGGCACAGAGCCATCTTCAGGGCCAAAAACATAGAACGCATTTTCAGGATGCTTAAACTCAGGTAAAGGTGTTGCACCTTCAATAAGCTCAATAACAACAACGGTTGCGCCCTCTGGTTTTACCGCTTCTAAACTATTGGTTTCAGTTAAAGGGATACGCTCAAGTGCGTTCTTAGTATCGGTATGAAACTTTTTAGCGTTTAAGTAACGATTACCTGTAAAAAACACTTGTTTGGCATCGTAACAACCTGCTGCACGCAATACACCGCCAACATTAGTCGGGCTTTTAGGATTGATTAAACCAATTACCGCTTGTTGTTTGCTCATTACTCAGCGTCCTTTGTTGGCCACTCTGCGATGTACAAATCAAAGTCGTCTAGCTTTACATCGCAATCTTTTACTGTTTTGTCTTTTACAGAAATACCTAGCTCATGCATCTTTGTTTTATCGCCACTGTTTAATAATGGGTGCCAAGAAGCCAAACCCCGGCCTTCATGTAAACGACGGTAACTGCAGCTTTGTGGCATAAAAAAGATGTCTTTAAGGTTTTCTTTTGTGAGTTTTACACAAGAAGGAACAAGCGTTTGGCGGTTTTCGTATTCGCTACAACCACAGGTGTTGTTATCAAGATACTGACATACAATATTAGTAAATATTAATTGCT
The DNA here is from genome assembly GCF_015864715.1 of Pseudoalteromonas sp. NZS71. NCBI lineage: Bacteria > Pseudomonadati > Pseudomonadota > Gammaproteobacteria > Alteromonadales > Pseudoalteromonadaceae > Pseudoalteromonas > Pseudoalteromonas sp. NZS71. The sequence goes on from NZ_JADYWS010000030.1 coordinate 51,217, forward strand.
CACCTTCGCGTAACTGATCGGTGGCGGTAAATTCGTCTTCATCTTCGCTATCAATAAACGTATTTAAACAACATTTTCCGCATCCATCACAAATGGCTTCCCATTCGTTTTGACTCATGTCGCTTAAGCTTTTTTTAAGCCAAAATTGTGTATTTGCTAATTGTTGATCAAACATAGTTTACTCGTGCCCCCTAAAGAGCGCGCATTCTACCGTATTGCTGTAAATGGCGCAAAGCCAATACCCTTTCAAAGTACAGGCTTTGCGCTACAAATTAGCTTTGAGATTTAACCCAACGCTTAATTTTTTCCTCAAGGATTGGCATTGGCAATGCGCCATCAATTAATATTTGCGTGTGGAACGCTTTAATATCAAATTTATTGCCGAGTTCTTTTTTAGAAAAATCACGTAATTCTTGAATTTTAAATTGCCCTAACTTGTAAGAAAGCGCTTGGCCTGGCCATGCTATATAGCGCTCTACTTCAGCAATTACGTCACTTTTAGCCATAGACGAATTTGCAAGCATGTAGTCTATACCTTGTTGACGCGTCCACCCTTTTGCATGAAAACCAGTATCAAGCACTAAACGCATAGCGCGTAATTGCTCATCCGATAAACGTCCGTACCACATATAAGGGTCGGTAAATAAACCTAGCTCTTTGCCTAAGCTTTCTGCATAAAGCGCCCAACCTTCTGCAAACACAGTGTAACCACCAAATTTGCGAAAATCAGGTAAGCCCTCTATTTCTTGCTGAAGTGCTATTTGAAAGTGATGACCTGGGGCTGCTTCGTGAATCGATAAAGTTTCGAGTAAAAATTTAGGCTGCGCTTTTAAGTTATAAGCATTGATATAAAAAATACCAGGGCGAGAGCCATCAGGCGCCGGAGATGCATATGATGCACCTGCTGCAGACTGCGCTCTGTATGCTTCAACAGCTTTTACAACGTAAGGTGCTTTGGGGGCGATGTTAAAAAGCAGAGGTAAGCGCGCGTCTATTTTTTTCTTAACGTTTTCATATGCCGCAATTAACTCCTCGGGCGTGTCGTAGTAAAATTCATCTGAATCGCGTAAATGGTCAAAAAATTCAGATAACTCACCTTTAAAGCCTACGATTTCTTTTACTTTTTTCATTTCGCTTAAAATACGCGACACTTCACTTAAACCAATGTCATGAATTTCATCTGCAGATAAGCTAAGCGTCGTGTTTTTCTTAATTTGGTATTCGTACCATGCTTTACCGTTTGGTAAGTCACTATAACCAACGCTTTCTCGGCTATTAGGAATATACTGATTAGCTAAAAAGTCACTCATGCTTCTATAAGCCGGTACTAAGTGCTGCATAATCAATTCACGATACTGCGCTGTAATTTTTTGCTTTTGCTGTGCGCTAAACGATTCTGGTAATTTTTTAATTGGTCCCCAAAATAGTGAGTCCTCGGCATTTTTAACTACATGAGCTGCAAATTGTGGCTGCAGTTTTTCAGCAAGTGGTTTTGGTAACGTAATACCTAGTTTAATGCCTTGCGCCATTGAACGCTCTACACTAGCTAGCCATTTTACAAAACCTTCGCTGCGCGACATAAAAGTCGTGTAATCTTCAACGCTATTAAACGGCTGAGCACTTTGACCTGAACCAAAACCTGCAAAGGTGTTATGCGCACCCGCCATTTGGTTAATTGGTAGTAAATAATCAGGAAACTGCATGCCTTCTAATTTAAGTGCAAGGTCGCGCTCTAATATTTCAAAACTTAAAAGCGACTGCCCTGTTAACTGTGCTTTATCTATAAAGTTTAAACGCTGTTGATATTTTTTATAAAAAGCCGCTTTTTTAGCTCTATTTTCTTTTGAAATCACAGGCGTAAATTGATCGTTAAACTCATTACGACCATTATACGTTGCGCTGATGGGGCTATATGTAAGCGATTCATCGTAATACTGTGCAACAAGTACATCGAGCTGTTGCTCTGCCGAAAGCTCTGAAACAATACCTGCCGATGCGTTAACGGTGTTTGACTGCGCACTGGTATTAGTGTGTGTACTAAGCTCAGTATTCATACAGCCACTTAAAGCAAACATAACGCCACTGGCAACTAATGCTAATTTAATTGATTTCATGATAATCCTTTTTAATATCGTTTTTTGATTATGCGCATTAAGCCTTACTTAATAAAGTAATTACGATAGATTGCGTTCATCGTATTAAATTTGCACTTTTATCTGAGCTTGTTACATTTCTATTAATTCAAATATGATTTAAAAGAAAAATAAAATGAAAAAACAACTACTCAGCACCTCTATTGCCTTACTGTGTTTAACTACTTTTAATGCCCATGCCGTTACATACCTATCGGCTAAAGCCATGGTTAATGTGGAAGATGGCACGCTCATTAAATCGCCCTTGATTACTATTGATGATGGCGTAATTACAAACATTGAACAAAATAAAAAACCAACGCTGACTAAAGATGATGAACATATTCAACTACTTGATTTAACCCTTATGCCAGGTTTAATGGATATGCATGTGCATTTAACAAGCGATCCGACCGTTCCACGCAGTGAACGTTTAGGCCAGTCAGTTCCTAGAATGGCAATTAAAGCGGCTCATTTTGCTAAAAGAACCTTAGAAGCCGGATTTACAACAGTTCGTAATGTTGGCGCAGAAGGTTACAGCGTTATAGCGGTGCGTGACGGCATAAATGCGGGTGACATAGTTGGCCCTCGTATTTGGGCTTCGGGGCCATCACTCGGAATTACCGGCGGGCACTGTGATAACAACCGCCTACCTCCTGAGCTTAAATATACTTCAAGTGGCGTCGCAGACGGTCCATGGGCTGCGCGTATAAAAGTACGCGAAAACATTAAATACGGGGCAAACGCTATTAAGTTTTGCGCCACAGGTGGAGTATTTTCAAAAGGGACTAAAGTAGGTGCACAGCAGTATTCTTTTGAAGAAATGAAAGCCATCGTTGATGAAGCCCATATGCGAGATTTACCTGTTGCAGCTCATGCACACGGTACAAGTGGGATTAAAACGGCCATTAAAGCAGGTGTTGATAGCGTAGAGCACGCCAGCTTTTTAGATGACGAGGCCATAGCCCTTGCCAAAGAGCATGGAACTTGGCTTTCTATGGATATTTATAACACCGAATACACGCTAACTTATGGCGAGCAAAATGGTGTTGACGAAGAAAACCTAAATAAAGAACGCCAAGTATCAAAAAGGCAACGTGATAGCTTTAACCGTGCTGTAAAAGCGGGCGTTAAAATGGTGTTCGGTACCGATGCAGCAATTTACCCGCACGGAGATAATGCAAAACAGTTTAGCCGAATGGTTGAATTTGGCATGACAGAACTACAAGCAATTCAAGCATCCACGATTAATAGCGCTAAGTTATTAAAAATGGATACTCAGTTAGGACAAATTAAAACCGGATTTGCAGCTGATATAATTGCTGTAAAAGCAAACCCTCTTAAAAACATTAAAACCTTAGAGTCAGTACCCTTCGTAATGAAAGCAGGTGTTGTTTATAAAAACCAATTGTAAATACACGCTATTAAGGCTGAGCTTACTTAGCCTTAATAAACCCCTCACCCATCTCAAATATCCTATAAAATGTACACCGTACCTTTATTAGGCTTGGTTTTGTTTATTAATTATTCGAACAGTTTTATTTAATCAAATAAAATGAACTTTCTATTCACTTTAAAAACAATAACCATTATCATTCGCGCAAATTCAATAACGCGAATAGTTATCACTCTATGAAAACGTTTAAGTACTCTCTTATTACTCTTGCTTGTTTAAATGCAAATATGGCATTTGCCCAAAATACACAAGTTGATGCTGATATTGAACGCATCAGCGTATACGAAAAACAAAACCGCGTGGTGATGAGCTCAGGTCTTGCTACTAAATCAGACATGTCTTTAATGGAAACACCTGCACCGGTTGTGATTATTGACCGTGAACTTATTGAATCTCAAGGTGTAGATAGCCTACAAGATTTAGTTAGAAACGTAAGTGGTTTAACACAAGCAGGTAATAACTACGGTATTGGTGATAACTTAGTAATTCGTGGTTTAGATGCAAACTACACCTACGATGGTATGTATGGTGGTGCAGGCCTGGGTAATACATTTAACCCAACTCGTTCACTTACAAATGTTGAATCTGTTGAGGTTTTAAAAGGCCCAGCAACAGGTTTATATGGCATTGGTAGTGCGGGTGGCGTAATTAACCTAATAGAGAAAAAGCCAGAATTTGAAGAGAAACACAAAGTATCGGCTGAGCTTGGCCAGTGGGATAGCTATTCATTATCGTTTGATAGCACTAACGCTATAACAGATGACTTGGCCTATCGTGTAATGGCTAAAACAGCGTCAAGTGACGGCTTTCGCGATTTAAAAGAAGATCGCGACGAAATTTATACCTCGCTTAAATACGTGCTAAACGACAGACAAAACATCATGCTTTCTGCAGCATATATAAAAGATGAAATAGCGGTTGATTCTATTGGTCACCCTATTCGTATTTACAATGCAGAAACTGCAAATGGTTTAAGCGCGGGTGAAGTAACCGGTGCCGATTTAGTAAACGATCCGACAGGAAGCGGCGTACAGTTAAGTGATGCACAACGCGACCAACTTGCTAATTCGCTATCTTCATCTGATGGATTAACACCTTATAGCTTTGGCACAAATGGTATTATTTCACCAATGGCTGATGCTAACGAAGGTGAAGAACTGCGTTTTAAATTAACGCATAACTATTACATTACTGACGATTTGTTTTTAAACCAGCAGCTACAGTACCGTAACTACACATCAAGTTTTGCACGCCAAACAGGTGCTTATAACTACGTTTACTCTACTCGTGATGGAATTATAAATAATGACCCACGTGCTCCGTTAGTTGAAGACGGTGTACTTTACCCGTATGCAGCACGCCGCCAAGAATACCGCCAAGTAGAAGCAGATGAAAAATCATGGCAGTACTTTTTAGATTTACGTTATGACTTTATGTTAGGCGACGTAGATAACGAATTGCTTGTTAACGCAAACTACGAAGATAGAGATATTCGTTTTAAACAATTCTCAATATGGGATCAAGATTACGTACTCACAAACGATGCTGGTGATGTAACGTACCAAGGTTCATTGCCGTATATTTACGATATAAGAGAACCAAATTGGCCATCTGGCAGCTTTGATGACTTCGATCCACTTAAAACCAGCGACTACAATAAAAAAGTACAAGCATGGGGCTTAGGCATTCAACATGTTGGTTATCTTACTGAAGAGCTTACAACGCGTATTGGTGTAGCATATAACCGAATTGAGCAAACTTACGAGCACTTTGGTGTAGATGAGCGCTATAGCTCAAGCCGTGCAGAGCCTACACCTGAAGCGAGTACATCAGATTCAGGCTTAACGTATAACCTGGGTGCAACGTACCAGCCATCTGAAGATTTATCTGTATTTGTAAATCATTCAAAAGGCCGTACAGCGTATAGTGTATTAGGCTCAGTTGCGGGTAATGAAGCAGACAGAGAAGATTCTGAATCAATGAGTAACGATTTAGGTTTTAGATTTAAAGCGTTTGATGATCAACTACTAGCTTCTGTTGTTATATTCGAAAGCTCTCGTACTAATTTAGAATACGCAAATCCGCTTTATGACGCTTTAACATCAGGCTCAAATGTACCTGAAAGCTATTATGATGGTAAAGAAGAAACAACAGGTATTGAACTTGATTTAAACGCTTACTTAAATGATAAATGGAAAGTAAACGTAAACGGTATTTATCAAGATGCACGTGACAAAAGTAATCCTAACAGCAGCAGTTACGACACACGCCAAAAAGGTGTGCCTTACGTAACAGCAAGTACATGGGTAACCTACTACGCGGATATGTTTAACTTACCTGAAGCTGTAAATATAAGTGGTGGTATTACATTTGTAGATAACAGAAGTACTAATTCAAGTTCGTTCTCGATTCCTGATGGTTACGTACCAAGTTACACGACTTACGATACAGCGGTATCGTATACAACGGATAAATGGCATATGCAGTTAAACTTAAATAATTTGTTTAACAAAAAATATTACTCAAAAGCAATGTTTTTAGGTGGTATGCCAGGGGAAGAGCGTAATGCAAAACTAAGTTTTAGTTATACACTTTAACTAGTTAACCTGAACTCTGGATAATAAATCTATCTCAACCAGAGCTCAGGTTAATTAAATACGCGGATTCAAATCTGAAGTGCATAACGTTTAGGCGGCTTTAGCCGCCAAGTGATCCTGCATCAATTTTGCAGGCGTTTCAAATCCAAGT
>NZ_JADYWS010000031.1:0-57266 GCF_015864715.1 Pseudoalteromonas sp. NZS71
TTCGTTAATCATAATGTGCCCTCAAACAAGATTTGAAGATCTGATCATGACATTGAGATTTAGTTCAAAAAAATCCCCGCTAATTTCTTAGCAGGGATTTGTGTATAAGAGACAGCTAATTAGCGCCTTTTTGATTACTGTGTAATTGTTATAATTGCCATTCTCTGGCTATCAACTCACTTGGTTGACTAGTTAGCCACTCTTGCGGGCGTAAGTAATACTGATATAGGTTAGCTTCTGGGCTACTTGGCTCTGGTTTATAGTTATATTCCCAGCGTGCAAGTGGTGGCATAGACATTAATATAGACTCAGTGCGCCCGCCACTTTGTAATCCAAATAAAGTGCCTCTATCCCATACTAAATTAAACTCGACATAACGTCCGCGACGATAAAGCTGAAAATCACGTTGTTGCTCTGTGTATTCGTCATTTTTGCGACGTTCAATAATAGGTAAATAGGCATCTAAAAATCCATTACCCACCGATTGCATAAACGCAAAACTCTTTTCAAAACCAAGTTCGTTTAAATCGTCAAAAAACAAACCGCCTACTCCGCGCGTCTCGTCTCTGTGCTTTAAATAAAAATACTCGTCGCACCATGTTTTATATTTTGGATAAACTTCACTACCAAATGGCGCACAAATGTCGTGAGCAACTTGATGCCAATGCTGTACGTCTTCTAATACTGGATAAAAAGGAGTGAGATCAAATCCGCCACCAAACCACCATATTGGCTCTTCGCCTTCTTTTTCGGCTATAAAAAAGCGCACATTGGCATGACTTGTTGGTACATGAGGGTTTTTAGGGTGAATAACTAACGACACACCACACGCATGAAAGCTGCGCCCTGCAAGCTCTGGTCTATGTGCTGTTGCCGAACCTGGCATTGAAGCGCCAAATACGTGTGAGTAATTAACTCCGCCTTGCTCTATTACAGTACCATTTGTGGTTACACGTGTGCGACCACCACCACCTTCTGCTCGCTGCCAGTTATCTTCTATAAATTTAGCACTGCCATCTGCAGCCTCCAAACCTTGGCAAATAGTGTCTTGCAAAGCCATAAAGTATGCTTTTACTTGATCTAATAATTCGCTTTGCATATTAACCTCTAAATATTTTGCCAGTCATGGCGTCTTTTATTGTGCTTGGTTGAGTATTACCACCTAACGGCTCGTCAACGTAAAAGCCAACTTGTTCTGCAAATTGCGCTTTGGCTTGCTCAATACTAATTACTGTTTCTTGACCGGTTAAGTTTGCACTGGTTGATACTAGTGGCTTACCAAACTCTTGGCACAAACGCTTTACTGTTGGATGGTTTGTTACTCTTACTGCGATGGTATCAAACTGCCCTGTGAGCCATTTAGGCGTATTTTTAGATGCAGGCATAACCCATGTAATTGCAGCAGGCCAACTCGAAAAAATATCAGCGCGTTTATCCATTGGTATTTTTGCATCATCTACGTATTTTAATAATTGCCCGTAGTTATCAGCAATTAAAATAAGCCCTTTTTTAACCGGGCGCTGCTTAATAGCTAATAGTGCCTCAACGGCTTGTTGATTATCTGGATCACAACCTAAACCATATACAGCTTCTGTTGGGTATAAAATAACTTCGCCTTGCGTTAAGCATGTTATTGCAGTGGGCGTATTTGAAAGGTCTGACAAAGTAGTCTCCAGATATAATTAAACGTTATTCAGTTGGGGTGAGCTTATGCATGCAGCTTTTTTGTGGGCATTGCAATAATGTGCCGTTTGCCATATTTCTCTCTATGACGATAGGCCAGTTACATTCAGGACACGGGTGTTCAACCGGTTTATTATTAAGTGTGTATTTACAACTTGGATAGCAATCACAAGAATAAAATACTTTACCAAATTTATTACTGCGCGCGACTAAATGACCTTTTTTGCATTTAGGGCAACTTGGCAAAGTGTCTTCGCTTTGTTTTTCTTCATTTTCGTTAGCAATGTAATGGCACTCTGGATATCCCGTACACCCAATAAACATACCGTAGCGGCCATTTTTAACCACCAGCGGTTTGCTGCACTGCGGGCATGCTGAATCTTCAAGAACTTTAATTTCGTTACTATCGTGATGTGCCAACGGCCTAATAAAGTCGCATTGGGGATAACTTGCGCATCCTAAAAAAGGGCCTGATTTACTATTGCGGATCACTAACTCTGAACCACACTGTGGGCATATCTCGTATTCTTTTTCGAGGGCGTGCTTGTTCGCCGAGAAAAGCGAATGGTCGATTTTACTCATGGTGATCCTAATAGGTTAGTGAATTTTCGCCTAATATACCCAAACCACTTAAAGATACAAGCAATGCCGTGCTTATCCGTTTAAGTAATTTGAGTACAATTAAGATAATTATCTCTAATGAAGAAGTTCGCTGGGTTCATCAAAAATCAAATCTTCCATTTGCTCATATGCCTCTTCAGAGCCAGGAACATTAAACAAAATCATAAGTACAATCCATTTTAAATCTTCTAGGCTTATGGTTGGTTTATCTAGTGAGGCTAAACAGTCCATTACCATCTCACGAGTTACATTGTTAATTACGCCTATTTGCTCAATAAACATTAAAAAGCCACGACACTCAGCACTGAGCCTTTGGCATTCACTATCGGTAAATATACGCACAGCATCTTTAGGGTTAGTAATAAGATAAGGAGACTCATCGCTGTGTTGTAAATCGGCGAGTTGCTCTAACCAATCGAGAGCTTTAAATATCTCAGGCTTATTAAAGCCCGCGCGCAGTAGCTCATCGGTTAATTCATTTTGCTCTGCAAATATATCCGCTTCGCTATGAATGTAATTTTCAAAAAGATATAAAAGAATATCAAACATATTACCTTCCTGCGCTCAACTTAATATAACCATCTAACACTCGCTCAATCTGATCGTCTAATTCTAAATCGAGCAACCTAGCGAGCACTTTGTCTATTGGCCACTGCGCACGACGTACAATGTCGTCTACGCTGGTGACTTCAAAGCCAATGCTATTTAAAACCTCGCATTGAGAATTTGCCTGAATAGGCTGCTCTTTGTTACATACATTATTGTCGTAAGTAAAACTCACCTCATCAAGAATGTCAGCCACGTTTTCTACCAGCTTAGCACCTTGCTTTATTAAAAAGTGACTTGCCTGCGCTAACGGGTTTTTAATAGAACCCGGTACTGCAAATACCTCTTTATTTTGTTCAAGCGCATAGCGTACTGTAATTAACGAACCACTTTTAATTTCAGCCTCAACAATAAGCACTCCCAACGATAACCCAGAAATAATACGATTTCGGCGCGGAAAGTTATGCGCATGAGCAGCTGCCCCTGGTAAAAACTCACTCACCAACAGGCCGCTTTCTAAAACTTGGTCTGTTAATAGTTTATGGCGTTTAGGATAGTAAATATCAACCCCAGTACCAAGCACCGCTATGGTTTTACCCGTACCAGCAAGAGAGCCCTTATGTGCTGCTCCATCTATTCCCCGTGCCATACCTGAGGTAACTGTAATACCCGCTAAAGTTAACTCGTATGCAAATTCTGATGCTATTTCAAGCCCGGTAGGTGTGGCATTACGACTCCCTACAATTGCAATTTGTGGAGTAGATAATAACGAGACATCTCCCCTACAAAATAGTAATAAAGGCGCACTGGCAATCTGTCGGAGATCTTCTGGATAAAGCGCATCAAAAATACAGACAACGGTAATGCCCTGCTGCGCAATTAGTTGCTCATAATGGCTGACTTGTTGCCAATTGGTGTTGAGTAAATTACTCGCTTGATTAGCGGTTAATCCAAGCTGTAAAAGCTTGTCATGAGATAAGTCGAATAACGACCCAAGGGAATAGTTTGTAGATAGTGCTAAAAGGGTTTTGATACCCAACCCTTTACACATATAAAAGGCAAGCCAGTGGGCTAGCTTGCCAGATGACTGATCCATGCTCTCTCCTAGAGCACCGACTCGCTACTTCTTAATGAATAACTGCAATATCTCCAATGCGAATTGGGTGCTGGTTTTTAGTTATTAATGCATAACTTATTTTGTCATACACTTTAAAGACAATTAGCTCGCCAACTTTTTCTTTAGGCATAGTCCACGTTGTGCTCTCTTCGTCAGACTCACCACCAAATAATTGGCTCACATCAGATAAAAGCTTCTCGTATTTACTAGAATCTTCTGGATAACGAGGGCCACGAGGACCATCAATAACCGTTGGCGATTGACGTTCTAGATCTAATACATGACCCGCTTCTATGTTTTGTTCACTGCCTAAGTTTAGCACTACAACATCCATTGTGCTGAATTCTCTAACTTGTCGTGGGGAAGCAATAATATTCCCTGTTACAGGCTCAGAAGGACGGTGAATATTAAAGTACGCAGGAAGCATTTGACCTTCCATTGCCGGCATTAAAAAATCGCCTTGCTGAATTTCTCGTTTAACAGATTCAACACGTAATGACGAAGGCACGCCATTGTGTTCATCACCCGCTCTAAACGCACGTGCGATACCCACGTAAGATGCACGCGTTGCTAACACTTCACCGGTTAAATCGGTGTAAGGGTCACCTTTATGGTAAATGGCATATGCTTTATGTACTTGTAAGTCGCCTTTAACATATAAAATATGGCCTAACGTTTGTGTTTTAGTATTTTCGTTAGCACCTAAAATATAAGGCTTGCCTTTAATATCGTCACTGTTCATTGCTTGTTCGTAACTGATATACGGTTTGATCATTTCAAGCGGCAAAGTAGTAATAGCATTACGCCCTTTTGGTGTAATACGACCCTGAGGGGATAGCTTTCTATATCCTTTATTAATCACTAAACGTGGGTTTCCATCTGCATCGTATATCAGCGCTAATGCATCACCGGGGTAAATTAGGTGCGGGTTGTCAATTTGTGGATTCATTTGCCAAAGTTCAGGCCATAGCCAAGGCTCATCTAAATAGATGCCAGAAATATCCCAAAGTGTATCGCCTTTTTTTACAACATACTGTTTTGGTGCATCTTTTTTTATTTTAAGTACGTCAGCAACTGCGGGGAACGCAGCGCTTAACGTAAGCATGATTGCAAGTAATGGAGATTTCATTGAGCTTCCTTGTATTGTTTTTTCATTATTATTGCCCAAAACCTGTTAAAGGTGAACGCGAATGGCTAAAATAAGAGCATACAATACCCTAAATTAAGCACAAGTGAAAAAGGTAACTATGGCTAGGTTAGAAGTTTTAAGATTTCCAGATGAACGTTTACGTACTATAGCAAAAGATGTTGCACAAGTTGACGACACAGTACGCCAAATTGTAAAAGACATGCTAGAGACAATGTACGATGAAAATGGCATTGGACTTGCGGCCACGCAAGTAGATATTCATCAACGAATCGTTGTTATTGATGTATCAGAAGAGCGCGATGAGCCACTGGTATTAATTAATCCACAAATCATTAAAAAAGACGGCTCTACCGTTAGCGAAGAAGGCTGTTTATCAGTACCTAACTCGTATGCAAAAGTAGACCGCGCTGAAACAGTAACAGTCGCTGCACTTAACGAAAACGGTGAAGAGTTTGTACTAGATGCAGATGAATTACTGGCTATTTGTATTCAACACGAACTAGATCACCTTCAAGGTAAGCTGTTTATTGATTACTTATCTCCATTAAAGCGCCAACGTATTCGTAAAAAGCTTGAAAAAGAAGCTAAATTTGCAGATTAGTAATAAGTACCTTAGGAAAACTCAGTGACTCAACCATTACGCATTATATTTGCCGGTACGCCGGACTTTGCAGCACGTCATTTACAAGCGCTGATACAAAGCGAACACCAAATAGTGGGTGTATATAGCCAGCCAGATCGCCCTGCAGGTCGTGGTAAAAAATTAAAAGCCAGTGAAGTGAAAGCGCTAGCGCTTGAGCACAACTTACCGGTTTTTCAGCCACAGTCATTAAAAAATGATGAAGCACTAGCAGAGCTAACAAGCTTAAATGCCGACATTATGATTGTTGTAGCGTATGGCTTAATCTTACCTAAAGCTATATTAGAAGCCCCACGTTTGGGTTGTTTAAATGTGCATGGCTCTATATTACCGCGCTGGCGCGGCGCTGCACCTATTCAACGCGCAATTTGGGCAGGTGATGAACAAACCGGCGTAACAATAATGCAAATGGATGAAGGGCTAGATACCGGCGATATGCTACATATAAGTCGCTGCCCTATTGGCACGACAGAAACTAGCGCTAGTTTATATACAAAGCTTGCTGAGCTAGGTCCAGACGCGTTAATTGAAACCATTAATAAATTAGCTAATGGCGAGATCACCCCTGAACCTCAAAATGATGAACTTGCTAACTACGCTAAAAAGCTTTCTAAAGAGGAAGCTAATATCGATTGGTCAATGAGTGCACTGCAAATTGAGCGAAACATTCGCTCTTTTAATCCATGGCCAGTGTGCTTTACCCAAATGGGTGGGCAAACAGTAAAGATTTATCAAGCGCAGGTTGTGCTGCAATCAGGTGATCCTGGGCAAATTTTATCAAGCGACAAAAATGGCGTAGTAGTGGCGTGTGGCGAGCATGCTTTATGTATTACGCAATTACAGCCGCAAGGTAAAAAACCAATGGCAATTAACGACTTTTTAAATGGTCGTAGTGACTGGGTTACCCCTGGCACAATATTAGGCGAAAACAATGAGTAATGTTCCAAACGTACGAGCGCTGGCCGCTGAAACTTTATATAACGTAGTTGATAAAGGCGCATCGCTTAATCAAGAACTTCCATTTGCAAGCCAAGGCTTGCCGCCTAAAGATAAAGCGTTGCTACAGCAAATTTGTTATGGCGTTTTACGCTACTTACCGAGCCTTGAAAATTACTGCCAACACTTAGTAGAGCAGCCATTGAAAGGTAAACGTAGAATATTTCAGTTTTTATTATACGTAGGTATTTATCAACTGCAGCATATGCGCGTACCACCACATGCTGCAATTTCAGAAACTGTAAACGCACTGGCTCAACTACGCGCTTTAGGATTAAAAGGGCTGATAAACGCCATTTTACGTAATTTTCAGCGCCAACAAGCAGAGCTTGAAGAAAAAGCGAAGCTTATTCCGGTATGTTTATACAACCATCCAAATTGGTTTATTAAACAGGTGCAAACAGCCTACCCAGATAGCTGGGAAGCACTACTTGAAGAAAACCAGCAACAAGCACCAATGTGGCTTCGTGTAAACCAAGCACAATTTAGCACGCAAGAGTACAGCGAAATGCTTAGCGCTAACGATATTGAACACACCTTAAACCCTGACTTTATTGATGGGATTAAGCTTGCCAAACCACGTGATGTATTTTCGTTGCCTGAGTTTGATACAGGTGCATGTTCAGTACAAGATGCTGCAGCACAGTTGGCAGCCCGCTTTTTAGAACCTAAAGCAGATGACTATATTTTAGATGCCTGTGCAGCACCTGGCGGAAAAACGTGTCATATATTAGAGCTTGCTGATGCTGATGTACTTGCACTTGATAGCGACTCAACTCGCCTTGAACGCGTTAAGCAAAACTTAACTCGTATTGGCTTAGGTGCAGACCTGCAATGTGGCGATGCCTCACAACCACATACTTGGTGGGACGAAAAATTATTTGATCGTATTTTGCTTGATGTGCCTTGTTCAGCCACTGGCGTAATTCGCCGTCACCCTGATATAAAATGGTTACGTCGCGCATCAGATATCGAAGACTTATCTAAGTTACAAAACGATATCCTTGATAGCATTTGGCCACTGTTAAAACCAGGTGGCACATTGGTATATGCTACGTGTTCGGTTCTTCCACAAGAAAACCAACAGCAAGTTGCTAAGTTTTTAGCTAATAACGATGATGTAGAACATATACCTCTACACGAAAATGATACCGTAACAACTCCAGGTTTGCAGTTACTGCCCGGTGAAAGTGATGGATTTTATTACGCTAAGCTAGTTAAAAAAGCCTAATAGCCGTACACTAAATAGTTAGCCATTTATGAAACATTAAATGGCTATTTTTTTAATTAAATTATGATCAATACCACGGGTAAATAATGAAAATAATTATACTCGGTGCCGGGCAAGTTGGTGCTACGCTTGCTGAAAACTTAGTTGGCGAACAAAACGAAATTACCGTTGTTGATATAGACGGTAACCGATTACGTGAACTTCAAGATAAGTACGACTTACAAGGGGTTATGGGCCACAGCGCGCATCCTGATGTTTTACGCCGTGCAGGCGCTGAAGATGCCGATATGATTATAGCAGTAACCAGTTCAGATGAAGTGAACATGGTTGCATGCCAAGTGGCGTACAGTATTTTTAAAACGCCCACTAAAATTGCCCGCATTCGCTCAGAGCAATATTTAAAATACCGCGAAAAACTATTTCAAAACGATGATTTACCAATCGATCATTACATTGCTCCCGAAGCACTGGTCACTAAGTATATTCGCCGTCTAATTGACTACCCTGGTGCTCTGCAAGTATTGCAGTTTGCTGATGGCATGCTCTCGTTAGTAGCCGTAAAAGCTTACTATGGGGGTTTATTAGTAGGTTATGCGTTATCTGCACTTAAAGAACATATTCCTAATGTAGAAACTCGTGTTGCCGCTATTTATCGTCAAGGTAAAGCAATCAAACCACTGGGTACCACCGTTATTGAAGCCGATGACGAAGTATTCTTTATTGCCGCTACAAAACATATACGCGCAGTAATGAACGAGCTACAAAAACTTGAGCGTTCGTACAAAAAAATTATGATAGCTGGTGGCGGTAACATTGGGGCAGGCCTTGCCCGCTCACTTGAAAAAAACCACACCGTTAAACTAATTGAACGCAGTAAAGAACGTGCCGAGCAACTCTCAGAAATGCTCGATAACACGGTCGTTTTTTGTGGTGACGCATCTGATCAAGAACTGCTCTCAGAAGAGCATATTGAACAAGTCGATGTATTTATTGCCGTAACCAACGACGATGAAGCAAACATTATGTCGGCCATGCTTGCAAAACGTATGGGCGCACAAAAAACCATGGTACTTATTCAACGTGGAGCTTACGTTGATTTGGTACAAGGCGGCGAAATAGATATTGCCATATCGCCACAACAAGCAACTATATCAGCGTTATTAACGCACGTACGCCGTGGTGATATTGTTAACGTGTATTCACTGCGTAAAGGCGCAGCAGAAGCCATTGAAGCGGTTGCTCATGGTGATGAAAACACATCTAAAGTGGTTGGTCGTGCGATTGCCGACATAAAACTTCCTGCAGGTACAACCATTGGGGCAATAGTACGTAATGACGATGTGCTGATAGCTCACGATGATACAATTATTATGTCGGGCGATCATGTCATCATGTTTTTAATCGACAAAAAACACATTACCGTTGTAGAAAAACTATTCCAAGTAAGTGCTATATTCCTTTAACTAGTTACTCTAATTAGTTAATTTAATACACAAAAAAGCCGCTGACTAAGGCGGCTTTAATGGAGTATGCTTAAATATTGATTACTGTACTTTTGAAAACTCTTCTTTAGAGATTTCACCATTACCATCAGTATCCAAATCATCAAAAATCTTTACAAGCTGAGGGTTAACCTTTGCTTCTTCCATTGTAATAGCACCGTTACCATCTGCATCAAAAGAGGCAAAATCTACTGCGGCATATGCTGCTGATGAAGATGCTAAAACGATAACTGCAAGTGTTGTATTTAATGTTTTCATAATAATATTCCTAGTAATATGGGAAGTCCTTTTCAAAGATCCCTGACTGTGAAAAATGTTTAATCTGAAAAAAGATTAGTTAACCTGTACTCTGGTTAAGAGATTTACTAACGTATTGAATCATGGTGATATTTAAATTTATTTTCTCTAGCCAGAGATTTTCAGTGAAAACAAGGCGAATTTACGCGTCAATAGCTGGCCTATTGCAAGCAAATTCAACGCAGTTAGCGCTGAAAATAGCTGCTCGAGATAGATTTATTATCCAGAGTTCAGGTTAATTAGTAATTAGCGAATTCTTCTTTAGAAAGCTCGCCGCTACCGTCGGTATCTAGCTCAATAAATTCAGCCATTAAATCTGTATCGACTGCCGCTTCGCTTGGGCTAATTGTGCCGCTACCATCGATATCAAGGCTGTCAAAATCTGATGCTGCAAATGCAGCGGAAGAAGATGCTAGTACTATAAGTGCTAATGCTTTATTTAAATGTTTCATAACTTAATCCTTCAATGTTCTATCAAAAAAATTGCTTCGTTTAACTTAAAACGTAATTTTTCACTTCCTTGTTATCCTCTTTCGTAAGCTCCCTTGCCTACTTAGGTGTCTTTGGCAACTCAGGATAAATACTTTTTAATTAAGCTTCTGAAAATTCTTCTTTTGATAACTCACCATTTTGGTCAGTATCAAGCTCAGAAAACATGCTCATTAGCTTTGCATCAACTGATGCTTCTGCTTGGCTAATTGTGCCACTGCCGTCTACATCCAGTGTGTCAAAATCTGTTGCAGCAAAAGCGGCTGAAGAAGATGCAATAGCGATAAGTGCTAAAGTTTTATTAATGCTTTTCATAATATGTATCCTTCAAATTTATGTGTGTGCGATTAAGTATTTCACTTTGAATCACGATTTCGTTCAGTACACTTAGACTATTACAACTTAGATGCCAACATTTAAAAATTAATAATTTTCAATAAGTTAAATATAAAACGTACAACAAGAAAGCGTTTTTAGAATAATTATTGTTGCCCTTTAGCAACACGTTTTAAAGAGATGGCATTAAAGTCATTAAAAACATATAGTTATGTTTATATAAAAAGATACATTTTTAAATGTACGGTTTTAAAAGGAGGGATTTTAAAGAATAATTGAGATAAATTTTAACGAGGAAGCTTTAATAACAAAAAATAAGCTGTAAAAAATAATACGTAATCAGTTGTTTTATTTAAATAATAATTTTAATTATGAAAGAGAAAAAAAAATTTTATAAATACTGACGTAAAATGCCTTTTTGTTGCAAATAAGCGAAAACCTATTTATTCAACGGTAGGCTCAAGCGCAGAAGGGTCTATAAAATGCTCTTTCATAAAGGCTTTCATTTCATCCTCGCTTGCTAGTAGCTTAATTCCACAGTGCACGCCTGCGGCATGCTCTTTAACACTGCAAATTTCACCTTCAAAATCTTTATCACTGCTATTAAGTACGACAGTGCATTGCATATCTTTAATACTTTCAACTTGCTGATCGCCTCTAATATCAAACATTACACCAGTGAGTGAAATGTCTTTAATAAGGCCTTCAAGTACCCTATCGTCACTTAGCTTTAGCTTTGCAGGTAATAAGGTAGGTATGCGTGTTTGTGAGCGTAGCGCAAATAACTGCACTTGCTTTGGAAAGTTTATAAACACGAGTTTAGCGGGATGAGAGGCTACCGACATAATTTGCTGGCGAAACGCAATAACTTGCCCACCACTACCTTCAATAAGCGCTCTTACAACAACCATTACGCCATCACGTAAATAGTCACTCGCCGCAGGTAAACGCTTTGCATTGGGATAATTTAAAATAATAAACTGTTTATCGAGTAAACCAATTAATTCAGTTTTAACACGCTTACTGCTTGTAGGTGTTAATATTTCTAGGTCGACTAAGCTGCCTACACTTATATGCTTTAGCTTTTCTAAATTTGTTGGCATATCCCTTTCCCAATAGTTCGTAATTTAAAACTTAAGCCGCTCGTTTATCCACGCCAAAAAGTAGGCGTAAATAACACTAATAAAGTAAATATTTCTAAACGACCAAACACCATTGCAATGGTAAGCAACCATTTAGCACCATCGGTTATAGCGCCATAATGCGACGCTACATCCCCCAGACCTGGACCTAAGTTATTTAAACAAGCCGCAGTGGCTGAGAACGCAGTTATGTTATCCATACCCGTGCCCATAAGCGCTAACATAATAATAATAAACACCAACGCATATGCAGAGAAAAATCCCCACACGGCTTCTACTACTTTGTCTGGCAACGCCTTTCGACCCAGCTTGAT
This sequence comes from Pseudoalteromonas sp. NZS71, assembly GCF_015864715.1. NCBI lineage: Bacteria > Pseudomonadati > Pseudomonadota > Gammaproteobacteria > Alteromonadales > Pseudoalteromonadaceae > Pseudoalteromonas > Pseudoalteromonas sp. NZS71. The sequence continues at coordinate 12,065 of NZ_JADYWS010000031.1, forward strand.
TGAATATATAGCCCGTGGGTGCACCAAACGATTAAGCTCACGCACACCCTGCAAGTAAAGTAAGAACACGCGCACTACTTTCATACCACCACCAGTAGAGCCTGCACAGCCACCAATAAAGCTCGAAAATATAAGTAAAATAGGTAAAAACAAAGGCCATGTTGAAAAGTTATCAGTAGCAAAGCCTGCTGTTGTACTCATAGAAACAGCCTGAAATAATGCCTGATCGAGGGTTTCATCGCCATTAGCAAATATTTCGTTAGAGGAAAGTACGGTAAAACAAATAACCACCAGCGCTAATTGAATACACAAAAACACCTTAAACTCAGGGTCTCGAATATAAACTTGTATGTTACGACTGGCCACTGCGGCGTAATGCAGGGAGAAGTTAACAGCGGCAATAATTAAAAAGAACACACAAATAAAGTTAATTACAGGGCTGTCAAAGTGCCCCATGGAAGCATCGTAAGTAGAAAAACCACCTATCGCGACCGTTGAGAATGCATGACATATCGCATCAAACCACTCCATCCCTGCTGCCCAATAAGCCAGCATACAAGCAATAGTCAGCGACACATAAATATACCAAAGGTGCTTTGCTGTATCGGCAATTCGCGGGGTCATTTTGGAATCTTTTACAGGCCCAGGTATTTCAGCGCGATATAACTGCATACCACCAACACCTAGCATGGGGAGTATAGCGACAGCGAGTACGATTATACCCATACCGCCAAACCACTGGAGTTGCTGACGATAAAACAACACCGACTTAGGTAAGTACTCAATACCGGTAAGTACTGTAGCGCCGGTGGTTGTTAAACCAGAGAATGCTTCAAACACCGCATCGGCGAGCGATAAATTAGGTTCTTGTAAAAATATAAGCGGCAAGGACGCAAACGCCCCAAGTACCAGCCAAAACAAAACAACAATTAAAAAGCCTTCACGTGCTTTTAAGTCACCGTTTTCATGGCGGTTTGGGTAATAAGCCATCATGCCAATAACAACACTAAAGATAAATGCTAAAACAAAAGGAACACCACCACCGTCTTTATATATTAAAGATACCAGTGCCGGAGGCACCATGGTAATACTGAACAGCGCAACAAGTTGGCCAAGAATTTTTATGATGGTACGAAATTGCATTTAGCTTGTCGCTTTTATTATTAGTAAATTCAGGCTGAGTAGTATCAACCAAATTAAATAGGGTCAGTATGCATTACATGCAATTTGTGTAGGTTATTACTCTTTAATAGTTAACTCAACTGCGCCGTGACTTAAATCAAAAATATCTTTGATTGCTTGCTGAGCTTCGCGGCTATCTATTGTAATCACCCATTTAATATTAGCAGTAAATTGCTTATCAATATTAAGCACTTGATACTTTGTTTTTAATAACTGCTCAATCGCACCTTGCATGCTGTACTCGCTACTCCCGGTAATTTCAACACTGGGAACTTTAAGTACCGTTTGCAATTTTACTAATGCATTATTTAATGAGCCACCATAAGCACGTACTAACCCGCCCGTGCCTAATTTTATGCCGCCAAAGTAACGTGTAACAACAGCTGTGATTTCGCCAAGGCCTGAACCCACCAGCACATTTAACATAGGTTTTCCTGCAGTGCCATTTGGTTCACCATCGTCCGAAAAACCATAAACATGGCTGCCACCGGGGTTGCCTGCCACATGTGCCCAGCAGTTATGACGCGCATCGCTATACTTTTCTTCAATGCTTTTAATAAATGCTTTAGCTGAATTTAAATCGGGGGTATGTGCAATGTGAACTATAAACGTACTTTTTTTAATTTCTTCTTGATGAAAAACGTCAGCAGCGGGATATTTATATTCAGGCATATTTTAAACTTGTAAAAAGGGGGCCAAAAGGCCCCTTTAAATAATGTACGTATTTTAACGTGTATAAACTAATTAGTGTTAACTAGAATTAATCGAGCGCTAAATCTCGTGTCATATTCTCTAAGCTATCTTCGTGAACAATAATGTTGTCTTCAATACGAATACCGCCAAATGGTTTAAATGACTCAATCTTTTCCCAATTAATAAACTGCTTATTATCGGTTTGCGCTAAATCACCAAGCAGTGAATCAATAAAATATAAACCTGGTTCAATGGTAAACACTTGGTTTTTTTCAATCAGGCGAGTACAACGCAAGAACGGATGCCCTTCAGGCGATGGCTGATGTGTGCCCTTTTCGTCACTCATAAAACCACCCATATCATGGACTTGTAAACCTAGGTGATGCCCTAGTCCATGCGGGAAGAAAGTAGAGGTAATTTTACGCTCAACAATTTCTGTCGCTGGTAGGTTAACAATTTTAAAGTCACTGAGTATTTGTGCAATACGGTTATGGCATTCAACGTGTAAATCACCATAAAGCATACCCGGCTTTAAACCTTTACCTAACTCGATTTGTTGAACCGTCATCGCTTGTACAAGCTCAGCAAACTCACCCTGCTTTTTAAAATCATACGTACGAGTAATATCAGCAGCATAACCATTAAAGTTTGCACCGGCATCAATTAAAAATGAGTTATGAGTGTGTGGCGCTTTTGGATCAAAGTGCGTGTAATGCAAAATAGCGCAGTTTTCGTTAAGTGCAACAATGTTGCCGTACGGCATTTCATTTTCGCTTTGACGTGTTGCCATTAAGTACGCTTGCTGAATATCGAACTCGCTACCACCATTAAAAAATGTGTCGCGTGCGGCTTTATGCCCATCTACTGCAATGCGGTTAGCGTTGCGTAAACATTCAAGTTCGTACTGCGTTTTATAAGCGCGGTGGTAATGAAAATAGTTAAGTACAGGCTCAGGGTTCATAATACTAAAACCAAGTGCTTGCGCTACTTCAATATATTCGCCCATGTAAGCGTATTTAGCTTTGTCGTATGGTAATAACTTTTCTACTTGATCAGGCTGAAGTAATAGCTCTATATCAAAGTACTCAGCCCAAAAGTCGCGTGGCTCGTCTGGTACTTTATGCCAAAAATCTACCGGGCGATAAAATATTAGTTTTGGTTTGTCGCTGCCATTTACCACAATCCAGCAATGAGGATTATCAATAACCGGTAACCACGCTTTAAACTGTGGATTAACTTTAAATGGATAATACATATCATCTAAAAACTGGCGCTTAGCTTGGCCTGAATGAATTACTAATCCTTCTAACCCTTCGCTATTACAAATTGTACGAGTACGCTGTTGCAGTGTTGCAATATGTTCGGCGTATAAAACGGCTAATTTATCCATTGTTAATCCATCTGTTAAATTTAACTTGCTCTGAGTCTACCACTTATCCCCTCAGCGCTCAAAAAAGGGGGGGTCTAAACGCATTAGATATCCCCCTACTTTAAACTGATATTTACTAACCGCCCATTTTCATTTCGAGTAGCGGCGCTAATACATTACCTTCTCGGCCCATTCTTGTATGGTAAACCTGTCTGTACGCAAATACATTTTTTACGTAATCACGGGTTTCGCGATACGGAATAAGCTCTACCCATAACTCAGCCGGAATAGCGTCATCAGGTAACCAACGCTTTATACGGTGATAACCCGCATTATAAGAAGCTGTTGCCAGCACTTCATTGCCATGGTTTTTCTTTTTTAAGTATTGTAAGTAACTCGTACCCAACCTAATATTTGTTTTAGGTTGATATAAACGACTACTTGTCACACTGCCTTTATTTACATACTCAGCAGTACTAGGTAATAACTGCATTAAACCACGTGCATTAGCATGCGAGCGTGCATCTGGCGCAAAAGAGCTTTCGCGCCTTGCAATAGCAATACTCCAGGCAACATCTATCTTGCTACGTTTACTGTAGCGCTCAAAAACATCTTGAAACGCAAACGGAAAACGTTGCTCTACGTTATCCCACGCTTTAATTTTTGCTAAAGTAAAAATAGTACTGTCGTGCCAACCTAAATCGGTAGATAGTTGTGATGCTGCTAGCTTTTCTTCATCGCTAGACGTATCCGTTAAATAATTCCACTCACGGCGCGCGGACGTAAAGCGCTCAATATCATAAAGTGCTTTTGCACGCTTAAAGCCAGGTGCATTACTTACTTTATCTACAAGCACCTTATCGACTGCTAAAGGTTGATTATTTAAATCAACGGGCAACCCTAAACGTGCTGCTGCTAAAAAGCCGTAATAATCACGATTAGCCGCTACTTTTTTCCAAATATCGTCTGCTTTTTGTTGCTCGCCACGTTTAGCATAGCTATAAGCTAACCAATATTGCTGGCCAAGGCTTAAATCCTCTTTTCCTGTAAAAAACGCAGCAATCCCTTCCCAATCTTGGGTTTTGAGCATATTGCCCAGTTGCCATTGAATAAGCTTGCTGTCTAATCGCTCTTTCGGCACTTTATTTAGCCAAAAGCTCGCTTGCTTATGCCCGCTTGAAGCAAGTGACAATGCAAAGGTGTAATACACGTCAGCTTTATCTTCATCACTATACTTAAATATTTTTTCTAGTTTTTCCCATGCTTTTAAAGCAAGCTCTTTATCGCGCCAAACCAAACGCTTAACACCATAAATTGCTATTTGGCCTTCTTTAGCCGACTTATTTTTATATCGATATAATCCAGCTGCCGTGCTTGGATCTTTTCGCACTTTTAGATATAAATCAGCTAAGTAACGATCCTTACTTGGCAATAAAGTTTTTAAGTAAGGTAATAAGCTTTGCGTCCCGCCTTGTGCAGCAAGTGTTACACGCTTCCAAACCGTTTCTTCTTTCATGTAGCCTTTTTTACGCCACGTAGAAAACAAACTATCACAGCCATTAGGTTGCGATTTACCAACGGCCCATAAGTCGGTCACCTGATTTAGAATCGCCTTTTCAGGCGCGCCCAAGTCGAGCTGAAAATCTAAATAAGTACAGGTAAGCCCAGTATTAGAAGTTTCACGGTAGTTGCGTATGTACGCCGCTTTTTCATTGTTCTCTTTTAAATACTCCAACCACGCTTTGCGCACAGGCCACTCAAGCGGTGTATGCTGATATATATTTAAATAGTCTTCTATCTCTGCCTGATGCTTAATACTCGGGTGACGTTGCCAATATGTTTTTTCAACATACGGTTTTAACGGATGATTTAGGTTACTAACCGCTTGTTTAAAGTCTTGGTAACTTCCGTACCTTACTTTTTTTTCGGCATCTAAAAAGGCATCGTTATCGATACTTGCCTCGGCAGAGTGAAGAGGGAAAATGAATGCAGCTGCCGCAACACTTAGTAAATATTTTTTCATAATGTCCTTTAATAAAAATTAAAGTAGTGAATAAAAACTTTTCAACCACCTTAGCACCAAACCAGCTATATTTTAACCAGTCGATTGTAACCGAGTTAAATTTTTCGTTGCATTTTTAATTTAAAGCAAGCACACTGATTGAAATGCAAACTCATCGTACCAGTCTTAGTTCGTCAACTAGGGAGAATAATAATGTTATATAAAAGCGATTCCTTTGAAGTTAGCTTCCTAAAGGAAAACATCGCCGAGTTTAAGTTTTGTGTTGCAGGTTCTGTAAACACATTATCTCAAAAAACTCTTTCAGATTGCGCAGCAGCATTAAAAGAATTAGCTGCCAATACTGATATCAAAGGCATGATTTTTACCAGTGATAAAGACCACTTTATTATTGGTGCCGATATCTTCGAATTTTTACCTACATTTACTAAACCTGAAGAAGAATTAGTAGTGTGGATCAAAAACGCAACCGACGTTTTTGATGCAATCGAAGATTTACCATTCCCAACTCTAAGCGCTATAAACGGTATGGCACTTGGCGGTGGTTGTGAGTGGGCACTTGCTACCGATTATCGCGTGGCAAGCGAAACAGCTAAAATGGGCCTACCAGAAGTTAAACTTGGCATAATGCCAGGGTTTGGTGGCACAGTGCGCTTACCACGTATCATTGGCGCCGATAACGCGATGATGTGGATTACCTCAGGCGCAGAAAACCGCGCAGCAGATGCCCTTAAAGTAGGTGCGTTTGACGCGGTAGTTAGTGCTGACAAACTTTTAGAGTCAAGTGTATCAACACTTGAGCTAGCGATTTCTGGCAAGCTAGATTGGCAAGCAAAACGTAACGTAAAACTACAGCCACTTAAATTAAACCGTGTTGAGCAAGGCATGAGCTTTGCTATGGCAGAAGGTATGGTAATGGGTAAAACCAAAGGCCACTATCCTGCACCGGTTATGGCTGTACGTACTATTAAAGCAGCGGCAAACTGTACTCGCGATGAAGCAATGGCAATCGAAAATGCTAACTTTGCTAAATTAGCACGTACACCAGAAGCAGCTGCACAGACAGGTATATTCCTAGCTGACCAATACATTAAAGGTAAAGCACGTAAATTTGCTAAACAAAGCGATGTAGAAATTAAACAAGCCGCTGTATTAGGGGCTGGTATTATGGGTGGCGGTATTGCATACCAGTCTGCTTATAAAGGCACACCTATTATAATGAAAGACATCCAACAAGATGCGCTTGATTTAGGTATGGGTGAAGCGTCTAAGTTATTAGGCGCAAAAGTTAAGCGTGGCCACATGCCAATGGAAAAAATGTTGGCAACACTTAGCAAAATTAAGCCAACACTTAACGCGTCAGACCTACAAAGTGCCAACATTATTGTTGAAGCCGTTGTAGAAAACCCTAAAGTTAAGCAAGCAGTACTCGCTGATCTTGAAAAGACCATGCCAGAAGGTACGGTACTTACTTCAAACACATCAACTATTTGTATTGATTTACTAGCACAAGCGCTAGATAAGCCAGAAAACTTCTGTGGTATGCACTTTTTCAACCCTGTGCCAAAAATGCCATTAGTAGAAATTATCCGTGGCGCAAAAACCTCAGATAAAACAATTAATGCAGTAGTTGATTACGCACTTAAATTAGGTAAATCGCCAATTGTTGTTAACGATTGCCCAGGCTTTTTTGTAAACCGTGTTTTATTCCCTTACTTTGCAGGTTTTAGCAAATTAGTGGTTGAAGGCGCTAACTTTGCAAAAGTAGATAAAGTAATGGAAAACGTATTTGGCTGGCCTATGGGTCCGGCTTACTTACTTGATGTTGTAGGTATTGATACAGCGTTCCATTGTACTGGCGTAATGGCTGACGGTTTCCCTGAGCGTATGGCGCGTGCTGATAAAGACCCTGTAACTATTTTTGCCAACGAAAAACGTTTTGGTCAAAAGAACAAAGCCGGTTTTTACAAATACGAAACAGATCGTCGCGGTCGTCTTAAAAAGTCTCATGACGAGACAGCAGTTGAGCTACTAAGCCCAATTACAGACGCACCAAAAGAATTTGATAAACAAGAAATCATCGACCGTTGTATGATTCCAATGATTAACGAAGTGCTACTGTGTTTGCAAGAAGGCATAGTTGCCTCACCGCAAGAAGCAGATATGGCATTAGTTTACGGTGTTGGTTTCCCTCCATTTAGAGGCGGCGCGTTCCGTTACTTAGATCAAACTGGTTTAGCTAACTTTGTTGCAGCAGCAGACAAATACGCTCACCTAGGTGCGATTTACCAAGTATCTGAGCAAACTCGCAAGTGGGCCGAAGAAGGTCGTGTTTTCTATAAGGTGGAAGGTTAATATCATGAATAATCCAGTAATTGTAGATTGTATCCGCACACCAATGGGTCGCTCTAAAAGTGGTGTATTCAAACATAAACGTGCTGAAGACTTAAGCGCACATTTAATGAAAGGCTTACTTGATCGCAACCCAGCAGTTGATCCAGCATCAATTGACGATATTTATTGGGGTTGTGTACAGCAAACATTAGAGCAAGGCTTTAACGTAGCACGTAACGCAGCATTACTTGCAGGTATCCCACACAGCGTACCTGCTGTAACGGTTAACCGTTTATGTGGATCGTCAATGCAAGCATTGCATGACGCTGCACGCGCAATAATGACAGGCGCTGGCGACACTTACCTAATTGGTGGTGTTGAGCACATGGGTCACGTACCTATGACTCACGGCAACGACTTTCACCCTGGCCTTGCAACAACGATTGCACAAGCATCGGGCTCAATGGGTTTAACAGCAGAATACCTTGCAACACTTCATGGCATTAGCCGTGAGCAACAAGATGAATTTGCTTATCGCTCACATCAACGTGCACAAGCTGCAACTGTTGAAGGCCGTTTCCGTCGCGAAATTTTAGCAATGGAAGGTCACGCAGCAGATGGTTCGCTTATATTAGTTGAAGACGACGAAGTAATTCGCCCAGAAACAACAGTAGAAGGCCTATCAAAGCTTCGCCCTGTATTTAATCCTGCATCGGGCACGGTAACAGCCGGTACGTCTTCTGCACTTTCTGACGGCGCATCTGCAATGTTAGTAATGAGCGAAGAAAAAGCAAAAGAACTTGGCTTACCAATTCGTGCGCGCATTAAAGCAATGGCAGTCGCTGGTTGCGATCCATCAATTATGGGTTACGGCCCAGTACCAGCAAGTAAAAAAGCACTTGCTCAAGCCGGTATTACAATTGATGACCTAGGCGTAGTAGAACTTAACGAAGCCTTTGCAGCACAATCATTACCTGTAATGAAAGATTTAGGGTTAATGGATGTTGTTGACGAAAAAGTGAATTTAAATGGCGGCGCAATCGCACTTGGTCACCCTCTGGGTTGTTCGGGTTCGCGTATTAGCACATCGCTTATTCACTTAATGGAAGACAAAAATGTACGATACGGTTTAGCAACTATGTGTATTGGTTTAGGCCAAGGCATTGCCACTGTATTTGAACGTGTTCAAGACTAATTAGTTTTAAACATGTAAAACCATCTTGGTGATTAAAAAGGCGGACTGATTTTATTCAGTTCGCCTTTTTTATTAGCTAGCTTGTTGTATATCCCTGCATTGGAGAGTTAGGCTTATATGGAAATGCCATATTGAGAACTCCATCTGAAACCATAGGTTTTAAATAGTTCTGTCTTAAACTTTGAGGTTTGCGATCAAGTAAAGCTTCTAATACTGAGACTGATATATAATGCCCTTTACATAACCTACATATTATCTGCTTCATAGTATCGACATCTAAACGCCTCTGCTCTCTAGCTGTAGCCCCTAATGCGTTAAGCTCAGCCCTATAAAACTCAGTTAAAGTATCTAACTTATCAACAAATGGCTTATCTATCATCTCACTGATAAACCTTCCTTTTTCATCTCTCTTAACAGGGCTCTTATCTAATTCGGAACCCTTATGCGTTAAGTTATCTACGGTATGCGTTAAGTTATCTACGTTATGCGTTAACCTATTAAACTGGGTTAACGTATTTGTGAATACATCTTCTGGTGATGGTAGCTCCATTCCCGGTAAGCTATAGGATTTATCTTTCTTTTCTCCACTTGAAACTAAGAAACCTTTATCTACCAATCGTGGTAATGCTAAAGTTACATCTCTTGAATGTTTGCTTGTGAGTTGACAGGAGCGTTCATGGTTCACCCAACCTTCAATAGCAGCTGTTGTTACAATCATTTGCTCTAATTCATTAAGAGAATAAAATGCATCTCCAAACAAAGAAGCTAAGAGCTCTGTTATTTCTTTTGGAATCAAACTGACCGTAGACAGTTCCAGCAGAGTTTGTTCTGATGGAATATGCTTCTCATAAAGTTTTGGTGTTCTCCAATTAGCCCATTTCCACCCACTATATATTTTTGGAACACCTGAACCGGCACGTTCGCCTGCACCTATCATTAAGAACATTTGATGCATCCTACGATTTCGGCAGTCACTCTCACCACCTTTCACAGCTAACTCAGGAGGCACACGCATTAGACCTGGATTACGAAAACCAAATAAATCGGGGCGTTTAACAATTAAAATAGAGCTTCTACCAGTATAATCGGCATGAACAAGTGTATTTACCAAGGCTTCCCGAATTGCTTCATGCGCTTTAGAATCATCAAGACGAACTCCACCTTGAAGGTCGAATGGAACTTTAAGTTCAGTAGTTAGCTTTCTATAAGTTCGCCTGTAAAAGTCAAAAATATTGCCTGACCAAGAGCCATCAGGATAAAGCCTATCTATCCAGCGCTCTGTATTTGCTTCATCTCGCTCACGGTAATCAACAAAGTAGTTTGGCATCGCTTCCTGAATAGCCTCCCACGTACCAAACATTAAAATCCCAGCCAGGGTTATACCTTCCTCTTCTGACGATCTATCTTTTCTCCAACCACCTAACTTCTTAAACATTTCAAAAAGATCTAACTCCAACCAAGTATGTTGCGGCTTGGCTACTGAAAATAAATTTTTATAAGCCTTCAAGCTATCTAAATCTATATCATCGAAGTTAAACCCTTTTAAAATTTTATCATCTCTACAACTCTCAACCTGTTCAGCCATCATTCTTTTAACTTGCTCTTCATCACAACGATGATCACCTTCGTGTAATCGAACATAAGTTTCTTTCATTGGCTGATTATTCAAGAAAATAGGCTTACTCTCTCGTTTTGCCGAGGGTATTTTTACAATTAATAAATTTTTATTATTTATTGTAATTTGCTGGGTATCATCATTTGATAATAAATTAATATTAACTTTCGCTTTATTATTTGCAATATCAAATAACTGTTTTTGAACAAGAGCTATATCTTGGATACCAGCGATGGACAATAAGCCTTTTCTCTCTCTTACCCCTAATACAACATAACCACCGCGACTATTAGCCATTGCACTATAAGTCGGCCAAAAGTCATCTGGTAATTTTCCTTTACCATCTTTACCCTGAGCTAATTTAAACTCTAACTCTTCAGACTCAGAAAGTGCCTGTAAGTCCTCTTCATCAGTAATCTGGAACATAAATCTCAATTCTTTTCTAAATTATCTACACTGCTCTTAGTAGATTAAAAGCAAAGTTTATATTAGGAACAATTCTGGTACAGCTTTATTTATTTATATATCAAAGCTAGAATAGACGCCATATTATTCCTTACTCTAACTAATAAGCTAACCATGAGCTTTGATAACACCGATCATCAATTAAATGCCATAGGCCTTCGTTGCCCAGAACCTGTGATGATGGTACGTGCTGCCATCCGTAAAATGAGCGATGGTGAGACGCTATTAGTAACCGCTGATGATCCATCAACTACCCGAGATATTCCAAGTTTTTGTACGTTTATGGACCACACTCTGGTAGCTAAAGATGCGGACGAAACACCATATAGATATGTCGTCAAGAAAGGGTTGTAACCTCTATCAACTATCAGGAATTTGTACTAACTCTTATCTAACGTGTTTCTAAATTCAATCTGCTGATAACTTTCCATTTATAGCTGTTACTTCTTAGTTATCGTCACTTGTGGCCTGTCGTAGTCGCTGTAATCAATGCTTACTATGTACGTGCCTTTTATTGCTGGTGTGAAACTAAAGTAGTTATAAATAGTATTACAGTCTGCGATAGCTGGCTGGCCGAGTGTTAAGCTTTGCCCTGCTGGTTGTGCGTCGCTATAACCACAGTTATAACCTTCGCTAAAATCGGCATCTGCTATTTTAAATTCGTACACTTTACCAGGCGTCGAAAATTTCACTTGTGCTTGATAAAGCGCTGGTCCAACTGGCGCAAACTGATACTGGGGCTCTGCATCCCACAGTGTAAAGTCGCCACGTAAGTAAATTGTGCGATCAAGTTCTTGCTGTGGCAATACATCGTTAATCGAAATTTGGCTTGTACAGGCAGTAAGTAAACCAGCAATTGCTAAGGTTAAAATTCGTTTCATAGAAATCATCAATGGGGTTTCCTTTGCATACAGTGAAAACTAAAAAGCCAGCAAAACGCTGGCTTTTAAAATTGCTAATCGGTGTTATTTTTGTAAAACAGAAATATCTGCAATACCTAAAAACAATCCGCTTAACTGGCTTAATAGCGCAAGACGATTTTGCTTAACTGCTTCATCGTCGGCCATAACCATTACGTTGTCAAAAAAGTTATCAACACTTTGTCGAATACCTGCCAATTGGCTTAATGCTTCTTGGTAGTTTCCATCTGCGTAAAGTGGTGCAAGGTCAGTGGCAAATTTTGCTACTTGTGATGCTAATACTTTTTCAGCGTCGTCGCTTAATAAGCTCTCATCAACACTACCTTGGCTGGTAATGTCGTTTTTAGCCAGAATATTACCTACACGCTTATTAGCTGCTGCAAGCGCTTCTGCTGCGTCTAATGTACGGAAGTGGCTTACGGCTTTAACACGGCGATCAAAATCAACAGGTTTAGTCGGACGACGTGCAAGCACTGCTTGAATTACGTCTACTTCAATACCTTCGTCTTGATACCACGCACGGAAGCGCCCTAGCATAAATTCAAATACGTCAGTTGATACATTTAAGTTAGTTAACTTGTCGCCAAACAATGTTTGCGATTTAGCTACTAGGTCTAAAATATCAAGTGGTAGTTCTTTTTCTACCATAATGCGAAGTGCACCAATAGCAGCACGACGAAGAGCAAATGGGTCTTTGTCACCCTTAGGTGCTTGGCCTATACCAAAAATACCCACCAGCGTATCAAACTTATCAGCAATCGCTACTGCGCAGCTAATTAAATTTGTAGGTAAGTTGTCGCCTGCAAAGCGTGGCATGTACTGCTCGTTTTGCGCTAAGGCTACATCTTCGGCTTCACCATCGTGGCGAGCGTAATGCATTCCCATTACACCTTGCACGTCGGTAAATTCCATTACCATTTCAGTCATTAGGTCAGTTTTACTTAATAAGCCTGCACGCTGTGCTAGGTCTTTATCAGCACCTAATTGCTCAGCAATATAACCCGCAAGCTCACTAATGCGCTGAGACTTATCTTTAAGCGTACCAAGTTGCTTTTGGAACAATACGCTATCAAGCGATTCTAGTCGGCTTTCTAGAGTTTTCTTTTTATCTGTTTCAAAGAAGAACTGTGCATCGGCTAAACGCGGGCGCACTACTTTTTCGTTACCAGAAATAACCACACTTGGATCTTTACTTTCTATGTTAGATACAAACAAAAATTTATTTAAAAGTTTGCCGTTTTGATCTAATAACGGGAAGTATTTTTGATCGTCTTTCATGGTATAGATTAACGCTTCGGCTGGTACATCTAAAAATGCTTCTTCAAATGTTGCCGTTAAAGTAACTGGCCACTCTACAAGTGATGTTACTTCTTCTAGTAAATCTTCATCCATAGCAACAATAGCGTTAACTGCTTTTGCAGCTTCTTCTATTTGTATACGAATTTGCGCTTTACGTTGTTCGTAATCAGCAATAACGTAAGCAGATTTAAGTACGTCAAAAACGTCATCTGCATGGTTTATACTAATTTTTTCTGGGTGGTGAAAACGATGACCCTGAAGCTGGTTAGTTATTTTCTTACCAAGGATCTCACCTTCAAGTAACTCATCACCAAACAAAATAGTTACCGTATGCACAGGACGAATAAATTGTGTTTTATTCGCGCCCCAACGCATTGGTTTAGGAATTGGTAATTTAGCCAACGCTTTAGTAATTGCACCTGTCATTAGCGTTTTAGTTTCTTGCCCTGCTACTTTAGCAATGTGCAATAACCATGCGCCTTTGTCTGTTTCGAGTGTTTGTGCATCTTTTACTTCAATACCACAACCACGTGCCCAACCCATTGCTGCTTTTGTTGGGTTACCGTCACCGTCAAATGCGGCTTTAGTTGCTGGACCGCGTTTTTCAACTTCTTTGTCTTGTTGCTTAGCTTCAAGCGCTTTTACTTGTAAACCTAAACGACGAGGCGATGCATACCAGCTTACGCCTTGATGTGCTAACTCTAGTGTTTCAAGCTCTGCAGTTAAGTTTGCAGCAAAAGCTTCTGCTAATTTACGCAGTGCTTTTGGTGGCAACTCTTCTGTGCCAATTTCTACTAATAAATTTTGTGCTGACATACTTACTTATCCTTACACAGCGGGAAACCAAGCGCTTCGCGTTTGTCATAGTAACTTTGTGCACACGCTTTTGATAACGCACGAACGCGTAAAATATAACGTTGACGTTCGGTTACCGAAATTGCGTGGCGTGCGTCTAGTAAGTTAAATGCGTGCGATGCTTTCATTACTTGCTCGTAAGCCGGTAGTGGTAAGTTTGCTTCAATTAACTTTTGGCTCTCTGCTTCACATTTATCAAACTGAGCAAATAAGTCTTCTACGTTTGCGTGTTCAAAATTGTAAGTAGACTGCTCTACTTCATTTTGATGGAACACGTCGCCGTAGGTTACGCGCCCTAGTGGACCGTCTGCCCATACTAAGTCGTAAATACTATCTACGCCTTGAATGTACATTGCTAAACGCTCTAGGCCGTAAGTGATCTCACCCGTTACTGGTGAACACTCAATACCACCAACTTGTTGGAAGTAGGTAAACTGCGTTACTTCCATGCCGTTTAACCAAATTTCCCAACCTAGGCCCCACGCACCTAACGTAGGTGATTCCCAGTTGTCTTCTACAAAGCGAACTTCGTGAGTTAGTGTATCGATACCCATAGCCGCTAAAGAGCCTAAATAAAGCTCTTGGATGTTATCTGGCGATGGCTTTAAAACTACCTGAAATTGGTAGTAGTGTTGTAAGCGATTTGGATTTTCACCGTAGCGACCATCGGTAGGACGACGACACGGTTGCACGTATGCACTCGCCATTGGCTCTGGACCAATAGACTTTAAAAAAGTTTGCGGGTGAAATGTCCCTGCGCCCACTTCCATATCAAGTGGTTGAATAATGACACAGCCTTGCTGCGCCCAATAATCCTGTAAAGCCAGGATCAAACCTTGAAAGGTTTTTACGTCATATTTTTGCATATTTGGCTTTTTACTATCTAAGAAGTAGCGTGAAAATTACCCTTAGTATACCGTGTGTACACTCAGGTTTTAAGCAGTTTGTGTAATTGAAGAAAATAAAAAAGGAGCCATTAGGCTCCTTTTTCTATGTAAGCAATATTTTTTACACGTCTAAGTTAACTACACGTAGTGCGTTCTTTTCAATAAACTCACGACGAGGCTCTACTTGGTCACCCATTAAGGTCGCAAATAATTGATCCGCGCCAACAGCATCTTCGATCGTTACTTGTAACATACGGCGAGCACTAGGATCCATTGTGGTCTCCCAAAGCTGGCTTGGGTTCATTTCGCCCAGTCCTTTATAGCGTTGAATATAGATCCCGCGCTTCGATTCTGTGATCAACCATTCCAAAGCATCCACAAAGTTATCAACAGGTTTTGTTTTCTCACCACGTTGAATATATGCACCTTCGCTAAGGATGTTTGCGATGTTAGTACCAGTCACAGCAATGCGTTGGTAGTCACGTGACGCAATAAAGTCATAATGAAGTACGTGTGCTTTATCTACACCGTGCTGACGAATATTCACAACCGGGTAATACATATTACGCTCAGCATCATGCTCTGTACCAGCATGGAAAATAGTCGCATCTTCATCACGTGCAATCAGGTCGTCAACCAACACTTTAGTCCAAGCAATTACTTTAGCTTCATCTGAAAGGTCATCAGTTTTCAATTCTGTTTGATAAATTAAGCGTTCCATTACCGTGTTAGGGTATTTACGCTTTAAACGCTCAATTACTTTAACTGTGTTTTGATAATCGTGAACGATTTCTTCTAGTGCCTCACCTTCAAGAGCTGGTGCATCTGTACTTGCATACAACGCTGCACCATTAAGAGCAAGCGATGTTAGGTATTCAACTAATGCAGGGTCATCTTTAATATAACGCTCTTGCTTACCTTTTTTCACTTTATAAAGTGGTGGTTGAGCAATGTAAATATAGCCGCGTTCTACAATTTCAGGCATTTGGCGATAGAAGAATGTTAATAGTAACGTACGAATGTGAGAACCATCCACGTCCGCATCGGTCATGATGATGATACGGTGGTAACGTAATTTCTCAGGGTTATATTCGTCACGACCAATACCACACCCTAATGCAGTAATTAGTGTTGCTACTTCTTGTGAAGATAACATTTTATCAAAACGTGCTTTTTCTACGTTTAAGATTTTACCTTTAAGCGGAAGAATAGCTTGGTTTTTACGATTACGTCCCTGCTTGGCTGATCCGCCAGCAGAGTCCCCTTCCACTATATATAGTTCAGATTGGGCAGGATCTTTTTCTTGGCAATCAGCTAGCTTACCAGGTAAGCCTGCTAAGTCCATTGCACCTTTACGACGTGTCATTTCACGGGCTTTACGCGCCGCTTCACGAGCACGTGAGGCATCAATAATCTTACCTACAACAATTTTGGCATCAGTTGGGTTTTCTAATAAAAACTCAGTGAATTTTTCAGCCATTGCTTGTTCAACTGCAGACTTAACTTCACTTGAAACAAGCTTGTCTTTAGTTTGCGATGAGAACTTAGGATCAGGAACTTTAACACTAACAACAGCCGTTAAGCCTTCACGGGCATCATCACCGGTAGCATTGCTGGTTGTTTTAGCTTTTTTGTTAAAGCCTTCTTTTTCCATGTAGTTATTAAGTGTACGTGTTAGCGCTGATCTAAAACCGGCTAAGTGAGTACCACCATCACGTTGTGGAATATTATTTGTGAAACAGTAAATATTTTCTTGGTATGCATCATTCCACTGCATTGATACTTCAACGCTAATACCATCTTCTTCACGTTCGTGAGTAAAATGGAATACACCTTTATGTATAGGTGTTTTATTACGGTTTAAGTATTCAACGAAAGCTTGAATACCGCCTTCGTATTTAAAGTGGTCAGATTTATTTTCTTCACGTTCATCATTTAAAATGATGCTCACACCTGAATTTAGGAATGAAAGCTCGCGTAAACGCTTAGCTAAAATTTCGTAATGAAAATCTAAGTTTGTGAATGTTTCACCACTTGGCCAAAAACGCAGTTCTGTACCAGTCGTGTCTGATTCACCAATAACAGCTAAAGGTGCATCTGGAACACCCATAGTGTAAAACTGCTCATGAAGTTTACCTTCACGGCGAACTGTAAGTTTTAGCTTTTCTGAAAGTGCATTTACAACAGAAACACCAACACCGTGTAAGCCACCAGATACTTTATAAGAGTTATCATCAAACTTACCACCGGCATGAAGTACCGTCATAATAACTTCGGCTGCTGATACGCCTTCTTCTTCATGGATAGAAGTTGGAATACCACGACCGTTATCTCGTACTGAGACAGAACCGTCTAAGTGAATCGTTACATAAATATCATCACAATGACCTGCTAAGGCTTCATCGATCGAGTTATCAACGACCTCAAACACCATGTGGTGTAAGCCTGTGCCATCATCGGTGTCCCCAATATACATTCCAGGACGCTTTCTTACTGCGTCTAATCCTTTAAGTACTTTAATACTCGACGAGTCATAATTCTCAGACATGGTTAATCCCACTTATCTTGTTATTAGGTTGCCATGTTTCACGTGGAACATTTGTAGTTCTCGTTGCATGGGTTCCACCACAGCAGAAATACTTTCAGACAAAATTGAAGAGATAAAAATTTGAGAACTGCAGTGAGCAAGTAATTGTCCCACTTTCTCTTTTGTATCTTCGCCTAACTCTGAAGGTAGATCATCTATTAGCAATATAGATTGCTTATCTGTCTCTGACTCAATTAAGCTATTTTGCGTAACTTTTAACGCATATAATAGTAACTTCAATTGACCGCGTGAGAATGTATTCTCCACACTGTTGCCAGCGACACTAAAACTAAAATCGGCCTTATGAGGGCCTTTACTTGTAAATCCTTGGCGAGCATCTCGCTCAAAGTTTTGCTCTAACGCATCTGCAAGAGATTCGGTCTCTTTCCAGCCTGCGTTAAAGGTCATTTCTAAATCACGTACAAGCGTTAATTCTGCACACATTTTATCAAAAAACTGCTGCTTAAACCTACTTATATACGCCAATCTTAATTTATTTATTTCTTCAGCCAGTCTAACAAATTCTTTGTCCCAAAACTTAATTTGGTCAAAATAATTCTTGGGCTTAGTTTTTAACAATGCATTACGTTGTTTAAGTACTTTATTAAACGATTGCCATAAAAAAAAGAACTCATGTTCCACGTGGAACAAACCTAAATCTAAAAACTTTCTGCGCTCTTTAGGCCCACCAAAAAATAAAGAATAGCTCTCTGGTGTAATAATTTGCACTGGCATGAGTTGAGCTAGTTCGGATATTTTACGGCTCGCCTTACCTTGAATTTTTAAATTAGTTTCACCCGTTTGAGTTTTACTAATACCAATTGGAATAGATAAGTCGTGTATTGTTTTGCGCCCGTGAATTACAAACTGCTCTTGCTGATGCGCGATAATACTTTTGTGTTTTGGAGTACGAAAAGATTTGCCGTGAGAAAGGTAATAGATAGCCTCTAAAAGGCTGGTTTTTCCGCTGCCATTTTCACCATATATTATATTAACGCCGTTAACTGGTTCTAGCGTCAGCGCCTCAATATTACGAAAATATTTGAGGCTCAAATGACTTAAGCTCATTATGTATTTATAGTCTTATAAACGCATAGGCATAACAACGTACATTGCTTCTTCATCGCCTGCACCTTCAATTAATGCACTGCTGTTTGAGTCGGCTAATGTAAATAGTACGTCTTCTGTTTTTAATGTGTTTAGTACGTCTAATACGTAAGACACGTTAAACCCTATTTCTAGGTCAGCACCTTCGTAACTTACTTCAACAACTTCTTCAGCTTGTTCTTGCTCTGGGTTGTTGGCCGTAATTTTTAATAAACCATTTGATAAGTTTAAGCGTACGCCACGAAACTTTTCATTAGATAAAATAGACACTCGTTGGAACGCATTACGTAACCATTCTCGGTTAGCTGTAATTACTTTGTCGCCACCACGTGGTAATACACGACGGTAATCTGGAAAACGCCCATCAACCAGTTTACTTGTAAATGTAAACTCAATATCAATAATACGGATATGGTTAGCACCAAACTGAATTGTTACCAATTCATCGTCAGCTACCATAAGGCGCATAATTTCTTGCACACCTTTGCGAGGTATAATTAGCTGGCGCTGCGTATTAAGCGATTGCGTTAATTGCTTTTGTGCTATAGCTAAACGGTGACCATCTGTTGCTACTGTTTTTATGTCGGTATTATCTACTTCAAACGACATACCATTTAAGTAATAACGTACGTCTTGATTTGCCATCGAAAAATGCGTGCTTTCGAGTAACTTACGAAGCTCTAAACGAGTTAGTTGAAATTCAACCTCTCCGTCCCACTGCTCTAAATTAGGAAAATCATCAGCCGATAAAGTCGTTAATGAAAAACGGCTTTTACCACTGGTTAAAAGTAATTGATGCTCTTGCAAGCTTAAAGTAATGTCTGAACCATCTGGTAGACTTTTACAAATATCGAGTAACTTTTTAGCGGGTAACGTTAGTTTTGTATCGGCAATATCATCACCTACAAATACGCCAGAAACTAATTCAATTTCAAGGTCAGTACCCGTCATTGAAAGTTGTCCGTTTTCTACCACTAACAAAACGTTAGATAAAATTGGCAACGTGTGTTTGCGCTCTATTGCGCCCGACACTTGCACCAATGGCTTTAAAAATTGTTGTCTTGATATTGTTATTTGCATAATAAAGTCAGCCCTAAGATGACAATGTTCTTATTAAGTTTTGGTAATCTTCTTTAATTTCGTGGCTTTCGTCACGTAGTGATTTTATCTTACGACATGCATGTAATACGGTCGTATGATCGCGTCCACCAAATGCGTCACCAATCTCAGGTAAGCTGTGATTAGTTAATTCTTTAGATAACGCCATAGCTACTTGGCGCGGCCTCGCTATAGAGCGGCTGCGGCGCTTAGATAACAGGTCTGATATACGAATTCGATAGTACTCAGCAACAGTGCGCTGAATATTGTCTATGGTAACCAGTTTATCTTGCAAGGCAAGTAAATCGCGTAGCGCTTCTTTTACAAAATCGATTGAAATAGGACGACCGGTAAAGTTCGCATTAGCGATTACACGGTTAAGTGCACCCTCTAGTTCACGAACATTTGAACGTAATTTTTTGGCAATAAAAAAAGCAACTTCGTGTGGTAAGTTAATCTTACTTTGCTGGGCTTTTTTCATTAAAATAGCAACGCGTGTTTCAAGCTCTGGTGGCTCAATCGCAATTGTTAATCCCCAACCAAAACGTGATTTTAGCCTGTCTTCAACGCCTTCAATCTCTTTAGGGTAACGGTCAGAGGTTAAAATAATTTGTTGGTTGCCTTCAAGCAATGCATTAAAGGTATGAAAAAATTCTTCTTGTGAACGCTCTTTGTTAGCAAAAAATTGAATATCATCAATCATTAATGCATCAACACTACGGTAATAACGCTTAAATTCTTCTATCGCATTATTTTGAAGTGCCTTTACCATGTCTTGAACAAAGCGTTCTGAATGCATGTAAACAATTTTAGCATCTGGCTTATTTGCCATAATGCCATTACCTACTGCATGTAATAAGTGAGTTTTACCTAAACCAGTGCCACCGTATATAAATACAGGGTTAAAAGCAGAGCCAGGATTGTCGGCAACCTGTGTGGCCGCAGCTTTTGCTAATTGGTTTGATTTACCTTCAACAAAGCTATCAAAAGTATAGTTTTCTTTAATGTTAGATTTGTAACCTGACTTAGGTGCAGGTTCAACAACTGGCTTTTGCTCGCGAGGCTGTTGTTTTGCTGAAGCGTGTGCACTTGGTGCCGATTGAGTTTCTATAACCGGTGCAGCTTGTGCATTTAATAAAGGTTTACTACCTACATCAAAACGTAGTTTTGGTGCTTCAACACCACAAATCTCTACTAGTAATTCGTTAATTCTATTTAGGTACTTTTCTCTCACCCAATCAAGCACAAAGCGATTAGGTGCATAAATCGTCAAGGTATCTTCGGTACTTTCTGCTTGTAGCGGTCTTACCCACATACTGAATTGCTGCGAAGGCAGCTCATCTTGCAATACATATAAACAACTTTGCCAAACCGACAGATACACAGTTAAACTCCCAGAGATATAATTTTTATTCCCGCACATCATTAATGATTATAAATCATACATTTATTGCGTTCAAATGGTCCAATAAGCGACCCAAGACCGCGTATTATGAAGACACTTTATCCACAAGTAAAAGATTGATTTTTATAAAATTGTTGATATCGATGTATAAAATCATTAACAAGCTGATTTAAAACAGTTTTTATTTTAGATCCTGAGAGGAGATCATAACAAAATAACATCAAGATCGCGAACCAAATTTACGATCCAATTTACTTTTCCCCCGCTTTTATTCACTTTTTATACAGGGGCTGTGGAAAACTTCTTATTTATGATGATCCTAACAGATCGCCTTATATGATCTCTTATATAGTAGTAGGTGGGTTATATACCCTTAACGTAATTATGATTGACTTTACATTACTTACTCTATAATATCTCGCGCTCGCAATGGCACCTATGCCAGGATCGCGACCTGTATAGGATGTTTTAACTTTAACCGATCGGATGAGATTGTTATGAAAAGAACTTTTCAACCTAGCGTTTTAAAACGCAAACGTGCACACGGCTTCCGTGCTCGCATGGCAACTGTAAATGGCCGTAAAGTATTAGCACGTCGCCGCGCTAAAGGCCGCAAAGTTCTTTCTGCTTAATTTATAAGTGGAAGACTTTAGCTTTGGCAGGGAGTTACGTCTGTTAACTCCCTCGCATTACTCTCGCATATTTAATGAACCCGCTCGGGCTGCAACTCCTTTCTTTACTCTATTAGCTAAACCAAATGACCAAGAAAAACCTCGGTTAGGTCTTACTGTTGCTAAAAAACGTGTAAAAAAGGCATGCCAACGAAACCGTATTAAACGTCTCGCTCGCGAAAGTTTTCGTTTAAATCAACACAGCATCGATAATATTGATATTGTGCTTATGGTTAAAAATGGTATTGATGAGCAGTCTAATGAAGAAATAACCAAACAACTTACTAAATTATGGCGAAAAATTAACGAACGCTGTAAACCAGGTGCACCTAAACCGCCACCTTTTAAGAAACGCCCAAACAAATCAGCTAAATCTAACAAACAAACCTAATTGCAATAGAATTGCAGGGTTAATTAATGTATCTTTAGCTCACCTTTTAATCATGCATTTAAATTTTCTAATTGAGTCTTTAAATACATGATATCTATCTCACTAAACTTAAGTAGGGGCATAAACATCATGAGGTTACTTAAACCACTTGTTGCTTTACCAACTTTTTGTTTAGTGTTATTTATCCGCGGTTATCAAAAGTGGATTAGCCCGCTGTTAGGTCCGCATTGTCGTTTTAATCCAACCTGTTCTAGTTATGCTATTCAAGCAATTAAATTGCATGGATCGGTAAAAGGTAGTTGGTTAGCTTTAAAACGCATATTAAAATGCCATCCTTTACATTCAGGCGGAGACGACCCCGTTCCTGAAAAATTAACCCATATTAACCACCAACACGAGAAATAAGAGCTGTTATGGAATCGCAACGCACGTTTTTATTAATTGGCCTAATGCTAGTGTCGTTTTTATTGTTCCAAGAATGGGATAATGATTACAACAAGCCTAAAGTCGATCCAAGTGCCACAACACAAACACTACAAGCAAATTCACCAGAGTCGGATGATTATATTCCTTCATCGTCAGATTCAGAGTTACCTGCTTCAGCAACTTTAGCTAAGCGTTCAGTTATTGAAATTACAACTGACGTTTTTAAAGTTAAAATTGACACCAAAGGCGGTGACATTGTTGAAACAGACCTTCTTCAATACGAAGAGACAAAAGGCAGTGACACGCCTTATATGCTTCTTGGTCAGCTTGATGGTGGCAAACAATACTTTTCACAAAGTGGCTTAATTGGTTTAAATGGCCCTGACGGATCAGCTAATGGTCGCCCTACTTATAGTACCGAACAAAAATCATATACCTTAACGGGTGATGAGCTTCGCGTTCCACTTCAGTTTACTGATAGTAATGGTGTTAGTTTTACTAAAACGTATGTATTCAAAAAAGGTCAGTATGACGTAGGCTTAGAATACAAAATTAACAACACTACCAGCGCACCTCTTCAAGTACAGCTATACACGCAAATTAAGCGTACCGTACAAGAAAAAGGTAGTATGGTTGATCAAAACTATTTAGGTGCTGCATACGGTACTGATGAAGAAAAATACGAAAAGTATAGTTTTTCAGATATGGCTGATAAAAACCTAAATAAAAGCACACAAGGTGGTTACGTTGCCTTTATTCAACATTACTTTGTAAGTGCTTGGGTTCCAATGCAGGACCAATCAAATACACTTTATAGCTTAATTACAAAAAGTAATGCCGCTATTATTGGTGCTAAAGATCCCGCTGTAAATATTCAAGCTGGTAGTGAGCAAATACTAACTGCTACTTATTATATGGGCCCGAAAGAGTCAGATATTCTTGAAGCGATTCACCCAGACCTAGACCTAACCGTAGATTACGGTTGGTTATTTTTTATCTCGCAACCTTTATTTGTATTGCTAAAATGGCTACACAGCATTTTAGGTAACTGGGGTGTAGCAATTATTGCCATCACTATTATCGTTAAATCGTTAATGTACCCACTTACTAAAGCGCAATACACTTCAATGGCAAAAATGCGTGCCCTACAGCCTAAAATGGCAGCCCTTAAAGAAAAGTTTGGTGATGACCGTCAAAAGTTCGGCCAAGCAACTATGGAAATGTACAAAAAAGAAAAAGTTAACCCAATGGGTGGCTGTTTCCCTATTTTGCTACAAATGCCAATTTTCTTAGCCTTGTTCTACGTATTCTTAGAGTCTACTGAACTTCGCCATGCTGAATTCATTTTTTGGTTAACTGACCTTTCTGCGAAAGACCCGTACTACGTATTGCCAATATTATTTGGTGCGAGTATGTTTGTGACGCAAAAGCTACAACCTATGACGGTTACTGATCCAATGCAGCAAAAAATGATGACCTTTATGCCGGTTATCTTCTCTGTATTCTTCTTATGGTTCCCATCTGGTTTAGTTCTTTACTGGTTAGTGTCTAACCTTATTTCTATTGTCCAGATGTTAATCATCTACCGTGGCATGGAAAAGAAAGGAATTAAAGTAAGAGGCTAACTAAGCTCCTACTTATATAAAGGCGACTTCGGTCGCCTTTTTTATTGCCTGTTTTTCACCACAGCTATTCGCTACAAATAAATCGATAGGTTACAATACGGGCATAAAGTTACTCATCGTTGGCAAATTAATAGCATGATCAATCAAGATACAATTGCAGCACAAGCAACAGCACCTGGACGTGGTGGTGTTGGTATTATTCGCGTTTCAGGTAGCCTTGCTAAAAGTGTCGCCGAAAAAGTAGTAGGTAAAATACCTAAAGTTCGCTACGCCGATTATGTGCCATTTAAAAGCCTTGCTGGCGAGCAACTTGATCAAGGTATTGCCATTTACTTTGCAGGTCCTAACTCATTTACTGGTGAAGACGTACTTGAATTACAAGGCCACGGCGGTCCTGTAGTACTAGACATGTTACTTAAAGAAATTAGTAAAATAGAGGGCGTTCGTTTAGCAAAGCCTGGTGAGTTTTCTGAGCGCGCATTTATGAATGACAAGCTTGATTTAACACAAGCAGAAGCTATCGCCGACTTAATTAATGCCACTAGCGAGCAAGCCGCTAAAAGCGCCCTACAGTCTCTCCAAGGTGAATTTTCTAAGCACATAGAAACACTCGTAGAAAAAGTAATTCACTTACGCATGTATGTAGAAGCGGCAATAGATTTTCCTGATGAAGAAATTGATTTTTTATCAGATGGTAAAGTGTCAGGCGACTTAGACGCGATTATTACTCAGCTTAACACTGTAACCAACCAAGCCAAGCAGGGCAGCATCATGCGCGAAGGTATGCGTGTTGTTATTGCAGGTCGCCCTAATGCGGGTAAATCAAGCCTGCTTAACGCTCTAGCCGGTCGTGAAGCCGCAATCGTAACAGAAATAGCCGGTACCACTCGCGACGTACTACGAGAGCATATACATATAGATGGTATGCCACTGCATATTATAGATACAGCAGGCCTTCGTGAAAGCCCAGACAGAGTAGAACAAATAGGTATTGAGCGTGCATGGGATGAAATAAACCAAGCCGACCGCGTTTTATTTATGCTTGATGGCACTGATACTATAGATACTGACCCGCACAAAATTTGGCCTGAATTTATGGCAAAATTACCAGAAGGTATGGGGGTTACGGTCATCAGAAATAAAGCTGATTTATCGGGCGACATAGTCGGAATGGAGCAAGAGCAACAATACCCGGTTATCAGCTTAAGTGCTAAAAATGCTGACGGTATTGAACTTGTTCGCGAGCATTTAAAAGCTTGTATAGGCTTTCAAGGTGCAACAGAAGGTGGCTTTATGGCGCGCCGTCGTCATTTGGATGCACTAGAAAGTGCTGCGTATCATTTAGAAACGGGTAAAACACAGTTAGAAATGCACATTGCTGGTGAAATACTCGCTGAAGAACTGCGTTTAACACAGCAGTATTTGAATGAAATAACCGGTGAATTTACCTCAGACGACTTACTTGGCAAAATATTTAGCTCGTTTTGTATTGGTAAATAAACACCCTATTACAGATATATTTTTATTATAAGAGCACTTAGGTGCTCTTTTTTTATGTAAAATATTCTGCTGTAAAATATGTATTTATACACCTGATGCCTGCAAATTACTGCCAATAAAATCATATCCAAAACTACCTTTGTTACGTGCTAAGAGAGGTCAGATTATATAGAGTAGGCAATACTGAGAGTGCTTATTGGAGGAATTAATAGCACAAATTACACCTATTATTAAGGCTAAAACCGATGCCTTTTCAAACAACCGCACGCTTTAATAGCATTATATGTCATACAAAAAGTAGTTATAAATGGCTTCCTTATACTTACTTTAGCTCACAAAAATGCACTAAAACACACCTCATACACGCAAAAAATAATGCTATTCGCTCAATTAAAGAGCTAAAAAACACTGATTAGTACTCTAAAAAGCTTACTTTTGACAACATATAATTTGATAATCACCGTGATTTTTAAATAAAATAACTCAACTGTTAAGTATTCAAAACTTTTGATCTGCTAACTCCACCAGCAAAATTAATAAAAATAGCAGCTCTAAATTCGCATAAAATTAAAAATACCGAGATCACTTATCCACAATACCTAATTTTCAGCTCAAATAAATACCAAAACTAGGTAAATCAGTCGCAAAAACCTCATGATCAATTGTAATTTATCTATTTATGAACTTATTTTTAATTAATTTCATTAGATCTGCTTTATTAGATCATTTTTAAAAATTATTTTCGATCTAAATTTAAGGTTATCAACAGGCTTTATATCCACATTATGATCAACATGTATTTTTAATTGAGATATTTACAATTTAATTTTTTACTGACAAGTAATATCAATAACTTAGCGAATATAAAACAACCTAAAAAAACAGTTTAAGCAGAGCTTTCCCCACTGTTATCAACAACTTGATCAGAAGATTACATTTAAAGATAATTTGTTAAACACTATATTATCAACAACTTAAAGACACAATTTTGAATGAGTGTAAAATTACCGCAAAAATAGTTATACAAAAAAGCACTCTTAACTTTACTGTTATCCTCACTCAGTTATCATAGGCGGCAATTATAACCAATGTGATCACTAATATTCATGAGTTCAGTAAATCTTATTGTCGGCAGCCAAATGGGATCAGCCGAGTATGTTGCAGAGCAATTAAGCGACGCGCTTAATAACCTTGGTATTACTACGCAACTACATGATCAACCTGAATTTAGCGATATTGATCAGCAAAATACCATTTGGTTAATCTGCACATCAACTTATGGTGCAGGTGATTACCCTGAAAATCTTATTAGTTTTGTTGAAGATGTAACTCAAGCAGATGATTTATCTGAATTAAAATATTCAGTAATCGCTTTAGGCGACACTAGTTATGACACTTATAACCTAGCAGGACGTAATATAGATGCCTTATTAACTCAAAAAGGCGCTATAAAAGTAGCAGAACGTTTAGAGCTTAATATTCTCGATGAAGCACTACCAGAAGACACTGCATTAACATGGTTAGACTCTTGGATAGCTCAAACAGGCATAAAATAGATAGATCAAGTAAAAAGTTATATATAAAGTTACCCACAATTTACTAATAATTTAATAGGTTTTGTGGATAAAGATTGAATAAACTGCGTTTTAAAGCATGCTTATCCATTGGATAAGATCCAACTGATTCAACCCTGTGCATAAAGTGCCTTTTTGATCAGAGCTTATTTGCTGGATGATCCGATCATATTAACACCTTTAGATCTGATCTAATTTCATGTTTTAAATGAAGATCTAAACCTTATCAACAGAAAAGTCGATCAGTAGTAGTAATAGTAATAAAAGATCTCTTTAAAAGATCCTTTATATTATTAGAGATCACATACTTAGATCTTGCCCTTTGTTTAATCATTTATCTTCTGCCAATTTCTAGGTAGAATACGCTCCCTTTTGAAGTTTACCGGTTTGATTTAAGTAGGATCCCATTAATGATTTTTCACGAAAATTTTGACGTTATCGTAGTAGGTGGTGGACATGCTGGCACTGAAGCCGCATTAGCAGCTGCCCGTATGGGGATGAATACCCTGCTACTGACTCACAATATGGATACCCTTGGTCAAATGTCTTGCAACCCAGCAATTGGTGGGATTGGCAAAGGTCATTTGGTAAAAGAGATCGACGCGCTTGGTGGTGCAATGGCACAGGCCATTGATAAAGGCGGGATCCAATTTCGTACACTAAATTCTTCAAAAGGACCTGCTGTTCGTGCTACTCGAGCACAAGCAGATCGCGCTTTGTACAAAGCGGCTATTCAAACAACATTACAAAACCAAGATAACCTTAAGATTTTTCAACAATCATGTGATGATCTTATTGTTGAAAACGATCGTGTTACTGGCGTAGTAACTCAAATGGGTTTACGTTTTAGTGCACCAAGTGTTGTTTTAACCGTGGGTACTTTTTTAGGCGGCTTAATTCATATTGGTTTAGAAAATTATAAAGGCGGTCGTGCAGGCGATCCTCCTTCAATCGCTTTAGCTGATCGCTTACGTGAACATCCATTTAGAGTTGATCGTTTAAAAACGGGTACACCTCCACGTATTGATGCACGTACTGTTGATTTTACAAAAATGGAAGCACAGCCAGGTGATACACCAACTCCTGTGTTTTCGTTTATGGGTAAACAATCAGATCACCCACAACAGATACCGTGTTACATAACTTACACAAACGAAAAAACACATGATGTTATTCGTAAAAACTTACATCGCTCACCTATGTACTCAGGTGTTATTGAAGGTATTGGTCCACGATACTGCCCTTCAATTGAAGATAAAATTGTTCGTTTTGCAGATAAAGATAAACATCAAATATTTGTTGAGCCTGAAGGTTTAACATCATACGAATTATACCCAAATGGTATTTCGACTAGTTTACCGTTTGATGTACAACTTGAAATCGTGCAATCGATTACAGGTTTTGAAAATGCACATATTTGTCGACCTGGCTACGCAATTGAATATGATTACTTTGATCCACGTGATTTAAAACAATCTTTAGAAACTAAATTTATTGAAGGTTTATTTTTTGCAGGTCAAATTAACGGTACTACCGGCTATGAAGAAGCTGGGGCACAAGGCTTAATTGCTGGTATGAATGCTGCATTAAAAGTGCAAGGCAAAGATTCTTGGACACCACGTCGTGATGAAGCTTACGTGGGTGTATTAATCGACGACTTAGCAACACTGGGTACAAAAGAACCATACCGTATGTTTACCAGTCGTGCCGAATACCGTTTATTACTTCGTGAAGATAATGCTGATATTCGTTTAACTGAAAAGGGCCGTGAGCTAGGTTTGGTTAATGACGAACGCTGGCAGGCATTTAACGAAAAAATGGAAGTAATCGAAAAAGAGAAGCAACGCATCAAAGATACGTGGATTCACAAAGATCACGCCGTTGTAGAACAAGTAAATGCATTACTGAAAACACCGCTTACACGTGAAGCAAGTTTAGAAGAATTACTTCGTCGCCCAGAGATTCGTTATAACGATCTTATGGCTATAGAAGGATTAGGATCTGAATTTACAAATAAAGCGGCACTTGAACAAGTTGAGATCCATACTAAGTACGCAGGTTATATTGCGCGTCAACAAGATGAGATCAACAAACAGCTTCGTCATGAGCAAACAATTTTACCAAAAGAGTTTGATTATAAAACCGTATCTGGTTTGTCAAATGAGGTAGTTGCCAAGCTTATTGAGTCGCGTCCTGACACTATTGGTCAAGCATCGCGTATTTCTGGTATCACCCCAGCGGCGATTTCGCTATTATTAGTGTATCTGAAGAAGCAAGGCTTATTACGCAAATCCGCGTAACGGTAAGGGTACATAGTGTTACAGCAACAATTAACTACATTGTTAGCGCAAACTGATATTGCGCTAACAGAAAAACAACAGCAACAGCTAGTTCGTTACGTCGAGTTATTGAATAAGTGGAATAAGGCTTATAACTTAACCTCAGTACGCTTACCTGAAGAAATGATGATTAAGCATATTATGGATAGCTTAGTTGTTGCGCCTCACTTACCCGGTCATCATTATATTGATGTTGGAACGGGTCCTGGATTACCGGGTATCGTATTAGCAATTGCATTACCTAATACACATTTTGTGTTATTAGATAGCTTAGGTAAACGTGTACGATTTTTAATGCATGTTAAACATGAGCTTGGTCTTGATAATGTAACCCCGGTTCAGTCAAGAGTTGAAGAATATCAACCAAGTGTTAAATTAGACGGCGTACTAAGTCGTGCTTTTGCTTCATTACAAGATATGGTTGACTGGTGTTCGCACTTAATCGATCATTCGGGTAAATTTATAGCACTTAAAGGCGTGTTCCCTAGCGAAGAGCTAGAGTCACTACCTGCAGGCGTTAAGTTTGAGCAAAAAATTGCATTAGAAGTACCTAATTTAGATGCACAACGACATTTAATTATTCTTTCTAAAGACTAGGGATCAGAGACACCGTGGCAAAAGTCATCGCATTAGCAAATCAAAAAGGTGGAGTGGGTAAAACTACAACCGCTGTTAACCTCGCTGCGTCTATGGCTGCAACGAAACGTAAAGTGCTGTTAATTGATCTCGATCCGCAAGGTAATGCGACTATGGGTAGTGGCGTAGATAAATATGGCGACGTGCCAACTATTTACGACCTACTTATTGAAGATAAACCTATAGAAGACGTTATCATTAAAGAAACGTCTGGCGAATACCATATGATTGCTGCAAACGGTGATGTAACCGCTGCAGAAGTTAAATTGATGGAATTATTTGCCCGTGAAGTGCGTTTACGTAACGCACTTGAAAAAATTCAGGACCAGTACGAATTTATTTTTATCGACTGTCCACCCTCTCTAAATATGTTAACTGTTAATGCAATGGCCGCAGCTGATTCTATTTTAGTGCCAATGCAGTGTGAGTATTATGCACTTGAAGGGTTAACCGCATTAATGGATACGATTACGCAACTTGCTAAGTTAGTGAATCCTAGCTTACAAATTGAAGGCATACTTCGTACTATGTACGACCCGCGTAACCGTTTGGCTAATGATGTATCAGAACAATTAAAACAACATTTTGGCGATAAAGTATACCGTACGGTGATCCCGCGTAATGTTCGTTTAGCTGAAGCACCTAGTTTTGGTACTCCTGCTATGTACTATGACCGGGCATCAAGTGGCGCTAAAGCGTATTTAGCACTCGCTGGTGAAATGTTACGCAGAAAAGAAAAAACAGCGTCCGTTGTCGCCTAACTTTGAGGTAAAAAAATAACATGTCTGCTAAAAAACGAGGTTTAGGCCGAGGACTCGATGCACTTTTAAGTTCGTCAAAGCCTGCACCAAGCCCAAGCAAGGAACACGACACATCAAACGTTTCTGAGGCTGTGCAAAATGCCGCAGCTAATAATAGTGAATTACAAAAACTCCCAATAGAGTTTTTACACTCTGGTAAATACCAACCTCGTAAAGACATGTCTGAAGAGGCGCTAGAAGAGCTTGCTAGTTCTATTCGCTCACAAGGTATTATTCAACCCATTGTTGTGCGCCCTATTGCACACAATAGTTTTGAAATTATAGCGGGTGAGCGTCGTTGGCGCGCAGCGCAAATAGCTAAGCTTGAAACAGTACCTTGTATTATTAAAGATGTACCTGATGAAGCTGCCGTTGCGATTGCACTGATAGAAAATATTCAGCGTGAAGATTTAAATGCCATGGAAGAAGCAGTTGCACTTAATCGTTTACTAATAGAATTTGAATTAACACATCAGCAAGTAGCAGATGCGGTGGGTAAATCACGTACGACTGTAACTAACTTATTGCGTTTAAATAACTTAAATAGTGATGTAAAAATTCTGTTAGAACATGGCGATATTGAAATGGGCCATGCTCGTTGCCTGTTAGCCCTTGAAGGTGAAGCGCAGTCAGATGCTGCTCGTTTAGCTGTAGCTAAAGCATTAACAGTTCGAGAAACTGAAAAGCTCGTACGCTCAATTTTAGAACCTTTACCTGCTAAAGAAATAACCGAAAAAGATCCAGATGTTAAGCAGTTAGAACAACAACTCGCTGAAAATCTAGGTGCTAAAGTAGAGATTAACTACAATAAAAAAGGTAAAGGTAAACTGGTTATTTCGTATACTAACCTAGATGAACTTGACGGCATTTTAAATCGTATCAATCACGACAATACCCACCATTAGTTTTCTACATGTCTAAAAAGGGACATTTGTAGCTATTTCGTGTTACAAAGCATCTACTCAAGTTGCAAAACTGGCAGGATTAAGTATAATTTCGCCAGTTTTCACACCCTAACAATTAGAACGCAATAAAGGTTAACTAAACGTGACTGATAAGTTAGCGAGTCCATATCGACTTGCCGTATTAAAGTTAATTTGCCTTCA
Organism: Pseudoalteromonas sp. NZS71; assembly: GCF_015864715.1. Taxonomy (NCBI): domain Bacteria; kingdom Pseudomonadati; phylum Pseudomonadota; class Gammaproteobacteria; order Alteromonadales; family Pseudoalteromonadaceae; genus Pseudoalteromonas; species Pseudoalteromonas sp. NZS71. Next base: position 44,164 of record NZ_JADYWS010000031.1, read on the forward strand.
GGGTGTTGTAGCATTAGTTGCTGCTGTAATTATTTTTTTTAGTTCGGGAGTCAATGCCTCGCTTTCATCACTCGCTGGTGGAGCTGTAGCAGTACTTCCGCACTTTGTATTTGCACTTTATGCATTCAGATATATGGGTGCAAGTCGAGCAAATCAAGCGTATGCCTCGTTGAAACGCGGCAACGGATTAAAGTTTATGCTAACAATTGTATTGTTTGCGCTAGTACTGAAGCATTTTCCGGTAATTTTATTACCCTTTTTTAGTACTTATATACTGGCGCTCTTTACTGGATTGTTCGCACCCGTTTTTTTTAAACATTAACTTTTGGGATATAACATGGCAGCAGAAGAAGTTACTCTATCTGGCCATATCCAGCACCATTTGACCAATGCTAAGATGTGTTCGACCGATACAGGTCTCGCCTTCAATAAAGCATGTACGGACAGTGGATTCTGGACATGGCATATAGATACCCTTGCATGGTCTATCGGTTTAGGTCTTATATTTTTATGGATCTTTCGTAGTGCCGCTAAAAAATCAACTCTAGGTGTACCTGGAAAATTTCAGTGTTTTATTGAAATAATCGTAGAATTTGTTGGCGACAACGTACGCGATACTTTCCATGGTAAAAGCAAGCTTATTGCACCATTAGCCTTAACGATTTTCGTTTGGGTGTTCTTAATGAACTTAATGGATTTAATACCAGTTGATTTCCTTCCAGCATTTGCAGGTTTCGTTGGTGAGACTGCATTTGGTATGGATTCACACGATGTGTACATGAAAATTGTACCAACGACTGACATTAATATGACTTCAGCGCTAGCGCTGGGTGTATTTATACTAATGGTTGGCTTTTCAATCAAAATAAAAGGTATTGGCGGGTTTATTAAAGAGTTAACGCTTCATCCGTTCAACTCAAATAACGTGTTCGTTCAAATTATTTTGATACCATTTAACTTATTACTTGAACTGATTGCACTCGTTTCTAAACCGTTTTCATTAGCACTACGTTTGTTTGGTAACTTATATGCTGGTGAGTTGATTTTCATCTTGATCGGCGCTATCGGTTTTATGCAACTACCGTTGCACTTTGTTTGGGCTGTATTCCATATTCTAGTTATTACATTACAAGCATTCTTATTCATGATGCTTACGATTGTATACCTAAGCATGGCAAGTTCAGATAATCACTAATTTTTAGATTTACAATTTTACTTTTACTTTTAACTTTACAATTGAAACTTTGGAGAAATAAATGGAAGCTTTAGAATTATTAACAGGCTTAAAATACATCGCAGTAGCTTTACTAATCGGTTTTGGTGCAATCGGCACAGCAATCGGTTTTGGTAACATGGGCGGTAAATTCCTTGAAGCATGTGCGCGTCAACCTGAGCTTGCACCTTCGCTACAAGTTAAGATGTTTATTCTTGCTGGTCTAATCGATGCTGTAGCAATGATTGGTGTTGGTATCGCTATGGTATTGTTGTTCGTACTTTAATTTTATTCTTTGAACAGCTTACTATTTAAGGAGGAGCGGTTGTGAATTTAAACGCCACTCTTATCGGTGAATTGATTGCGTTTACGGTGTTCGTATTATTTTGTATGAAATACGTATGGCCACCACTAAACGGTGCAATTGAAGCTCGCCAGAAAAAAATCGAAGATGGTTTAGCTGCCTCTGATAGAGCCGAAAAAGACTTAGAACTTGCGCAAAAGAAAGCTGCTGAACAGCTTAAAGATGCAAAAGCTCAAGCGGCTGATATCATTGATCAAGCTAAAAAGCGTGCAGTGCTAATTGTTGACGAAGAAACACTTCGTGGTCAACAAGAGCGTGAAAGTATCATTGCTCAAGGGCACTCTGAAGTTGAGTCTGAACGTAATCGCATAACAGAAGAACTACGTAAGCAAGTAGCAACTCTGGCAGTGATTGGCGCAGAACGTATTTTAGAGCGTGAAATTAATCAAGCCGCACATAGTGACATCGTTGAAAAACTTGTCGCTGAGCTGTAATTAGGAGGGTATGAGCATGTCTAATTTGACTACTATCGCTCGCCCATACGCTAAAGCGGCTTTTGAACTTGCCGTTGAGAAAGGCACTCTAGAAAGCTGGAATGATATGTTGTTCTTTGCAGGCCATGTAGCCAGCAATGAGCAAGCATCGTCTGTTTTAGCGAGTATGCCTACAGCTACTGCACAAGCTGAATTATTTATTCAACTTTGTGCTGAGCAGCTCAACGAACAAGGTCAGAACCTAGTTAAGGTGATGGCTGAAAATGGACGTTTGACAGCTCTACCTGAAGTTGCACAGTTATTTGCTGAATTTAAAGCAGAATACGATAAAGAAATCGAAGTAGATGTGATTTCTGCAACTCCTCTTGTTGCTGCGCAACAAGAGTCATTGGTAGCGGCACTTGAAAAACGTTTCGCACGCAAAGTTAAGCTGAATTGTAGTGAAGACGCGTCAGTGGTTGGTGGACTTATTATTAGGTCTGGCGACACTGTAATCGACGGTACTATTCGCGGTAAATTAAACCGCTTAGCTACAACACTACAATCGTAATTGGGAAAAAGAGCATGCAACTTAATTCCACTGAAATTTCAGATCTGATCAAACAACGTATTGAGAAGTTCGAAGTTGTAAGTGAAGCTCGTAACGAAGGTACTATTGTATCTGTTACTGACGGTATCATCCGCATCCACGGTCTTGCTGACTGTATGCAAGGTGAAATGATTGAGCTTCCTGGCAGCCGTTATGCTATCGCACTAAACCTTGAGCGCGACTCAATTGGTGCAGTAGTAATGGGTCCGTACGCTGACCTTACTGAAGGCGTAAAAGTATATACAACTGGTCGTATTTTAGAAGTTCCTGTTGGTCCTGGTTTACTTGGTCGTGTTGTAAACACACTAGGTGCTCCAATCGATGGTAAAGGCGCTCTAGATAACGACGGGTTTGAACCTGTAGAAAAAATTGCACCAGGTGTAATCGAGCGTAAATCTGTAGATGAGCCAGTTCAAACTGGTTATAAATCTATTGATGCGATGATTCCAGTTGGTCGTGGTCAACGTGAACTTATCATTGGTGATCGCCAAACAGGTAAAACTGCACTAGCAATCGATGCAATCATCAATCAAAAAGACACAGGCGTTAAGTGTGTGTACGTTGCGATTGGTCAAAAAGCATCTACTATTGCAAACGTAGTTCGTAAATTAGAAGAGCATGGTGCACTAGCAAATACTATCGTAGTTGTTGCATCTGCTTCTGAATCTGCGGCACTTCAGTACTTAGCACCGTTCGCGGGCTGTACTATGGGTGAATACTTCCGTGACCGTGGTGAAAACGCATTAATCGTATATGATGATTTGTCTAAGCAAGCAGTTGCTTACCGTCAAATTTCATTACTACTTAAGCGTCCACCAGGCCGTGAAGCATACCCAGGTGACGTATTCTACCTTCACTCTCGTCTTTTAGAGCGTGCATCGCGTGTAAACGCAGATTACGTTGAAAAGTTCACTAATGGTGAAGTGAAAGGTAAAACTGGTTCATTGACGGCATTGCCAATCATTGAAACTCAAGGCGGCGACGTTTCTGCGTTCGTACCGACTAACGTTATCTCTATCACCGATGGTCAGATCTTCTTAGAAACTGACTTATTCAACTCAGGTATCCGTCCGGCAGTAAATGCTGGTATCTCGGTATCGCGTGTTGGTGGTGCTGCACAAACTAAAATCGTTAAGAAACTAGGTGGCGGTATCCGTCTAGCCCTAGCTCAGTACCGTGAATTAGCTGCGTTTTCGCAGTTCGCGTCTGACCTTGATGATGCAACTCGTGCTCAACTTGAGCATGGTGAGCGTGTAACAGAGCTAATGAAGCAGAAACAGTACGCGCCAATGTCTGTTGCTGATATGTCTTTGTCGTTATTTGCTGCTGAAAAAGGCTTCCTTCAAGACATCGAAATCGCGAAAATCGGTGACTTTGAAGCAGCTTTACTTTCGTATGCAAATAGCACATACGCAGAGCTTGTGGCTCAAATCAATGAAACTGGTAACTTGAATGCCGAGATCGAAGCGCAGCTTAAAGAACTTCTAACGAAGTTCAAGTCTACGCAAACTTGGTAATTTAGTTATTAATGGTGCGCTTTAGGAAACTAAAGCACACCTTGATTCGGAGAGAGAGTCATGGCCAGCGGAAAAGAGATTAAAAGCAAGATCGGGAGTATTAAAAATACTCAAAAGATCACTAGCGCAATGGAAATGGTTGCTGCGTCTAAAATGAAAAGGGCGCAAGAACGCGTTGCTTCAAGCCGTCCATACGCTGACAAATTACGTGAAGTAATTGGTCGTGTTGCTCAAGCAAATCTTGATTTTACTCACCCGTTCTTAAAAGATCGTGAAGTAAAACGAGTTGGTTATATTGTTATCTCTACAGACCGTGGTCTGTGTGGCGGTCTAAACTCAAACGAGTTTAAGAAAGTTGCACTTGATGTTAAAGCGTGGAAAGAAAAAGGTGTTGATGCTGAATTTGCTACTTTAGGTAGTAAAGCAGCTGGCTTCTTTCAACGTTTTGGTGGTCAACTACTCGCTAAAAAAGCGGGCCTAGGAGATAAACCTTCAGTACAAGACGTTATTGGTCCTGTAAAAGTTATGCTTGATGCATTTTCTGAAGGCAAAATAGACCGTTTATTCTTGGTATATAACAAATTCGTTAATACCATGAGGCAAGAGCCAATTATAGATCAGTTACTCCCTTTGCCAAAAGCTGAAGAAGAAGTATCTGCTCACACATGGGATTACTTATACGAGCCAAACCCAGAGGCTATTTTAGAGTCTTTGTTAGTACGCTTTATTGAGTCTCAAGCATACCAAGGTGTGGTAGAAAATGCTGCCTCTGAACAGGCTGCTCGTATGGTTGCAATGAAAGCTGCAACTGATAACGCAGGTGACCTTATGGATGAGCTACAGCTTGTTTATAACAAGGCTCGCCAAGCAGCAATCACACAAGAAATTAGTGAGATTTGTTCTGGCTCAGCAGCAGTTTAATGCTTCGGGTAAAGATTAACGAGAGGAATAGACATGAGTTTAGGTAAGGTCGTCCAAATTATCGGCGCCGTTGTGGATATTGAATTTCCACAAGATAGCGTGCCAGCGGTATACCACGCACTAAGAGTAACAGATGGCGATTTAGCTGGTTTGACTCTAGAAGTTCAACAGCAGCTAGGTGGCGGTGTAGTGCGTACTATCGCTATGGGTACTACTGATGGTTTACGTCGTAGTGCTTTAGTTATGAATACAGGTGAATCGATTCAAGTTCCAGTTGGTAAAGCAACACTTGGTCGTATCATGAACGTACTTGGTGAGCCAATCGATGAAGCGGGTCCAATCGGCGAAGAAGACCGTATGTCTATTCACCGTGCAGCACCTTCATACGAAGAGCAATCAAGTTCAGTTGAACTTTTAGAAACTGGTATCAAGGTTATCGACCTTGTATGTCCGTTTGCTAAAGGTGGTAAAGTTGGTTTATTCGGTGGTGCCGGTGTTGGTAAAACTGTAAACATGATGGAACTTATCCGTAACATCGCAATCGAGCACAGCGGCTACTCAGTATTCGCAGGTGTTGGTGAGCGTACACGTGAGGGTAACGATTTCTACCATGAGATGAACGATTCAAACGTACTTGATAAAGTATCGCTTGTATACGGTCAGATGAACGAGCCTCCAGGTAACCGTTTACGCGTAGCGTTAACAGGTCTTACTATGGCTGAAAAGTTCCGTGATGAAGGTCGCGATGTACTTTTCTTCGTAGATAACATCTACCGTTATACTCTTGCTGGTACAGAAGTATCTGCACTACTTGGTCGTATGCCATCAGCGGTAGGTTACCAGCCTACACTTGCTGAAGAAATGGGTGTGCTTCAAGAGCGTATCGCTTCTACTAAGACGGGTTCAATTACATCAATCCAAGCGGTATACGTACCTGCGGATGATTTAACGGATCCATCTCCAGCAACTACCTTTGCTCACTTAGACGCAACAGTAGTACTTTCACGTGATATCGCGTCACTTGGTATCTACCCAGCGGTAGACCCACTTGATTCATCTTCACGTCAACTTGACCCACAAGTAATTGGTCAAGAGCACTACGATACAGCACGTGGCGTTCAAACAGTTCTTCAGCGTTATAAAGAACTTAAAGACATCATTGCAATCCTAGGTATGGACGAGCTTTCTGACGAAGATAAGCAACTTGTATCTCGTGCACGTAAAATCCAACGTTTCCTATCTCAGCCATTCTTCGTGGCAGAGGTGTTTACAGGCGCGTCTGGTAAATACGTATCACTAAAAGATACAATTTCTGGCTTTAAAGGCATCTTAAACGGTGAATTTGATGATATGCCAGAGCAAGCGTTCTACATGGTTGGCTCTATCGAAGAAGCTCAAGAAAAAGCCAAAGGCATGTAACTAGGAGGGTAGTATGACAGCTATGACTGTACATCTTGACGTAGTAAGCGCTGAGCAGAGTTTGTTCTCTGGTCTTGTTGAATCGATTCAAGTATCTGGTAGTGAAGGCGAGCTGGGTGTAAACCTAGGCCATGCTCCACTACTAACTGCCCTTAAACCTGGTATGGTACGTTTAGTTAAGCAATTTGGTCACGAAGATGTGATATATGTTGCTGGCGGTACATTAGAAGTTCAACCAAATCACATCACGATTCTTGCAGATACTGCGGTTCGTGGTGAAGATTTAGATGAAGATTCTGTACAAAAAGCTAAACGTGAAGCTGAAGAACATATGGCGAATTCGTCAGCTGTTGAGTTTGATTATCAGCAAGCGGCTACGCGACTGGCAGAAGCAGTTGCTCAGTTACGCGTAATTCAGCAATTACGTCACAAGTAAGCCTATCCGGTTTGTAAAAAGCCCACTTTAAGTGGGCTTTTTTGTGCCTGTTACTTTTGTATTTACACTAAATACCTTAGTCCGATTATTATCTACACTTTTACACTTATATCCTGCCGGAATCCTCGCTACAATAACGTCATCCAATTAAGTGTGTTTTTTCAGTCAAGATTCAGTACTAATAAACTAACTTACTGAGTATTTGCACAAGAAGTGATTTACGTAATCTTCTGATTAAACATAAGACTTATTTAGCTAAAACAACGAAAAAAGGAAATTGTTTTAATGGCTCTAACAACTATTATTCTTGCTGCGGGTAAAGGTACTCGTATGCGCTCTGCTCTACCTAAAGTTTTGCACAAAGTTGCAGGTAAACCAATGGTGCAGCACGTTATTGATAATGCGATGGCATTAGGTGCAACGACTACAAACCTAGTTTACGGACACGGCGGCGAACTATTACAACAACAACTTGCCGATAACAATGTAAATTGGGTACTTCAAGCTGAACAACTTGGTACTGGCCACGCAGTAGCGCAAGCCAACTCTCATGTTAATGATGAAGACACGGTATTAATTTTATACGGTGATGTACCACTAACAAAGCAATCAACACTAGAGCGTTTATTAGCCGCAACACCTAAAAATGGTTTAGCTGTATTAACGGTAAATTTGGTAAACCCAAATGGCTATGGTCGAATGCTTCGTGCCGGTGGTAAGTTAGTTGGTATTGTTGAGCAAAAAGATTCAAGCCCAGAACAGTTACTTATTAACGAAGTAAATACAGGCATTATGGCTGTTAACGGTAAGCTATTAAAAACATGGTTAGGTAACTTATCTAACAATAATGCACAAGGCGAGTACTACTTAACAGATATCGTTGCAATGGCTCACAGTGAAGGCGTAGAAATCACTTCAGCTCAGCCAGACCATGCAATGGAAGTTGAGGGCGCAAATAACCGCGTACAACTTGCAGGCTTAGAGCGCGCTTACCAAGCATGGCAAGCAGAAGAGTTAATGTTAAATGGCGCAACACTTGCTGACCCTGCGCGTATTGATGTGCGAGGAACAGTTACCACCGGTGAAGATGTACTTATCGACGTAAACGTTATTTTTGAAGGCACGGTCACGCTTGGTAATAATGTACAAATAGGTCCTAACTGTGTCCTTAAAAATTGTAGTATTGGTGATAACGTTATTATTAAAGCTAATACGCTGATTGAAGATGCCACAGTTGCAGATAAGTGTACGCTTGGTCCTTATGCTCGCCTTCGCCCAGGCGCTGTAATGGAAGAAGACTCACACATTGGTAACTTTGTTGAGATGAAAAAAACCCGACTAGGTAAAGGCTCTAAAGCCAACCACTTAAGTTATTTAGGTGATGCTGAAATTGGCGAAAAAGTGAATATTGGCGCTGGCACTATTACCTGTAACTACGATGGTGTTAACAAAGCAAAAACTATTATTGGCGATAATGCCTTTATTGGTTCTAATTCATCACTCGTTGCTCCAGTAAATATAGGTGCAACTGCAACAATTGGTGCAGGCTCTGTGATCACCAGTACCGTTGAAGATGATCAATTAGCAATAGCACGCTCTAAACAGCGTAATTTAACGGGTTGGAAACGCCCAGTTAAAAAATAACAATAGAGGCTACTTAGGTAGCCTTTTTTATTTTAGCTGAAGTTTAAATTGCTCTTTATAGCGTCTAGACAAGTTAAGTACTTTACCTGTTGTTAGTTTTATTTCACTGTCGCCACTGGGGAGTGCTGTAATGGACTCCACTTTATCGAGTTTTACGCCATGGCTGCGGTGAATTCTACAAAATCCCTGTACTTCAAGTTGTTTGCTCAATGCTGTAAGCGTTGCCCTTAACGGATATATACGTGAGCCTATATGTAGGTTTACATAATTACCCGACGATTCAAGCCAATCAACATCCTCTATTTTTATAATGAATTCTTTTCCGAGCTTTTTAACTAATAGGCGGTTTATGGTCGATGCTGTTTGCTGCTCACTTTCTTCAATTGAAGAGGCTTCACCTAGTAACTGCTGCACCACATATTGATATACTTTGATAAGTACGATGAAAAACACAAAGCTTATAGCGTCTTTCTGGTATTCATAAATAAGCTCAAACCAGCTAAGTCCAAAGTTGTAAGACCCATCATTCAACAAATATATGAATTTACGAACCCCTACCATAATACCAACGTGTAACACGCTAAATATAATAGAGGCACCAAAGTACATACCTAATGAAGCCGTAATATTTTGCCAATTAAAAGATAAGTGTCTTAAAAACCAAATTAAAATAGGGAATATAAGCAAAGTACTCAAGGCACTTGAATACTCCCAAACAAATGGCTCCCACATTAAAAAAGTTAAAGCCCCTTCTCTTTGGGCTTCCATTATTTGGGTTGTAGCGTTCACTGTATTATTAATTAATACGTAAGCACACAGTAATACTGATGCGTAAATGCTTTGAAAACGTTGAAAGTGCTGTAGGTTCATAAATGTATGCTTATTGCTGATGTGGCACGCTTATCCCTGTATACCACCTTTTATCACTATTGCTTGTAATATAAGCACTTATAGATAGTTTTAGCGAGAGCTTTAGGTATGAATAGCGCATAGCATACATAAAGTAGTAAAAGCATGAGCACTCAAGTACAACAACCTTCATTAGTTAATTCGCGTAAATATTATCTTGATTGGCTTAGGGTAATCGCATTTGCGTCGCTAACTTTTTATCACATTGGCATGTTGTATAGCGAAAACTGGGGGTTTCATTTTAAGAGTAATTATACATCACAGTATGTTGAATATTTAATGTTGGTGTTTTCACCTTGGCGCATGTTACTCATTTGGTTTATATCGGGCGTAGCACTGCGTTTTATGATTGATAAAGTAAGCAGCTTTAAGTCTTGGTTACATTTCACCTTATACCGCTCTATTTTTTTACTATTACCCTTGCTGGTGGGGTTATGGCTAATAGTGCCTTTACAGCTGTTTGCAGAAATGTCACAGCAAGGTGTTATTGATATTAGCTATTGGCAATTTTATTTAGCTTTTATAGAGACGAACAATACGCTTTTTATTAATTATCAGTCTGGAGTGTGGCCGAATGTGGATGTAAATCACTTATGGTATTTGCGCTCGTTGTGGCAATTTATGCTGATCATTATTGTTTTAACTCTTTTTGCACGCTTGCCCTTTATTGCGCCTTTAAAAACATTTGTTAAAGGGGGTATGTCATTTGGGTTTTTAATTACCTTGCTCATTATTGCCACACTATTTACAAGCCATTACTTAACTGGCGATTCAATCAGAGAGACTAACGGCTTAATACTGCTACTCTCAGGATACATACTTGCTAAAAACACTTACTTTTGGAACTGCTTAAATAAAAACTTGGTATTACTGGCTTTGAGTTTTGCGGTTTTGTTTGTACTTATAATATTAAGTTATCAGAAGGTGTTTACTCTTCCTCATTTTATTTTAATCGGTAGCTACAATATTCAACGTGTTGTAGGTGTATTTTTTGTACTTGCGCTCGCTCGTCGATTTTTAAATTTTAATACTTACTATTTAAAACAGCTCAATGTATGGGTGTTTCCCTTTTATTTATTGCATCAAAGCATTTTGATTGTTTTGTGTTTTTTACTACAGCCTTTAAGTTTAGGGCCTGTTGCTGAGCCATTCATCATTATTACAGGGACTTGGTCTTTTTGCGGTGTTATTACATGGGGTATTACACGTACTGATGTACTTAGACCTTTGCTAGGGGTTGCAATTAAACGAAATTATTCCCCGACTGTAAAAACGATTGGCTATACGGCCGCTTTAATTCTAATAACTCCGCTAGCGTATAAGCTAATTACTTAGGCTAAGGGGCTGTATTAAAACTGCCATAATCTTGTCATGCCTGTGTGTTGATATTTAGCAAATACAATACTAAGGAAAATTACATGTTTAAAAAATCAATTATTGCGCTGTCACTTATATCTGTTCTTACTGGTTGCTCACTTGATGGTGACGATGGTCAAAACGGCTCTCAAGGATTACAGGGAGAACAAGGCACAGGTGGGACTAATGGGTTAAATGGTATAAATGCCAATTCAGCATTAAATATTAACCTTGTGGGTAGAGGTGTATTAAATGCACAAAGCCCAGAAGGTGCAGCTGAAATAGTTGCATATCAAGCATCTAAAAAATGGATTTACGCTATTAACAGTTCAGGTGATGACGCTGTTATTAATATTTTACCCGCAGACACCTTTGATACTGCCGCACTCGTTAAAGATAACGAAGGGGTTATAAACGGCACAAATTTAACATCCGTTATTACGTTGCCTTTAAACGAGTTTACCCAAGGCGATGCAAACAGCATTGCTATTGATGAAAATAACAATCTACTTGCAGTGGCAATGGCTGCTGAAAGCACGGGTGATGCAGGTCAAATTGCTTTTTACGATATAAGCGGCGACTCACCTGTATTTATTAAAAATGTTACAGTCGGATTTTTACCAGACATGGTGACGTTCACCCATGATGGCGCAAAGGCAGTGGTTGCTAACGAAGGTGAACCAAGTGGCGACTACAGCGTAGATCCTGAAGGTTCTATTAGTATTATCGATATAACAAATAATGTAATAGCCGATACAGCAATAAATATTGATTTTAAAGCCTATAACAACAAACAAACCGAACTAGAAGCGCAAGGGGGAGTTTTTGCAAACCCAAATGGTCGTACTATTAACGGTAATCTAATAAATACCACCGTAGCTATGGATTTAGAGCCCGAGTACGTTAGCATTTCTAAAGATAACAAATATGCTTATGTATCTATTCAAGAAAACAATGCACTTGCAATAGTTAACCTACAAGACAACAGTCTTGAGCTAAAGGGCTTAGGCTTTAAAGATTGGTCAAGCTTACAACTTGATGCCTCAGATAAAGACGGCGGCGTGAATTTTAAATCATACCCAGGGCTCTATGGTATGTACCAGCCCGATACTATCTCAAGCTTTAGTTGGAAAGGCGCTAACTTTATAGTTACTGCCAACGAAGGTGACACAAGAGAATACTTTTTTGATACAACGGATGAAGCAGACTGTATAGCAAAGGGCGGGCTTGATTACGATAAAGACGATGGCTGCTTAGCTTATATAGATGAAAGCCGCGTTGAAGACTTAACGCTTGCTGCTAATTTTGATTACTTAAATAATGACGATGATGATATTGGTCGCTTAAAAGTAACAACAATAAAAGGCGATACCAATAACGACGGACAATACGAATCGCTTTACGGCTATGGCGCACGTTCTTTTACTATTTGGGATAGCAATGGGCTGGTGGTTTTTGATTCAGGTGACGATATAGCACGTATAACAGCATCTGTGCATGGTGAATCATTTAACAATAATGAAGATGAAAACAAAGGTGACTCACGTTCAGATGATAAAGGCGCAGAGCCTGAAGCGCTGACTATTGGTAAAATTGACGATCGTACATTTGCTTTTGTTGGATTAGAACGTATGGGCGGCATTATGGTTTACGACATTACTAATCCATACAATGTGCAATTTGAAGACTACTTCTATAATCGAGGCTTAATCAAAGGAGCTAATATTACAGGCGATTTAGCGCCTGAGGGAATGGTATTCGTTTCAGCAGAGCAAAGTGCAACAAGAAATCCACTCTTAATTGTTGGAAATGAAATATCAGGCTCTATTGCCGTATGGGAAATAGCATCTAAATAAATCTTTAATTTTAAATAAAGCTGTGTGTTGTTTGTTTAACATACAGCTTAGTTTAAACCTTACTAATACATCATCAATTGATACATAAATTATGAGTATTTTTTAAACTAAAAGTATCCTGCAGCCCTCTATTTGTATAGCTTTCATACTAAATTCATTTAATTGTCAAAAAGCTGAAATAAAACATTGACTCCCGCTCGAATCTCCCTATAATGCGACCCCACTGAGACAGGAAACGCCAACGCATAGCGAGGCACGAACTACTCAGAGAGTTAAATAAAACTTCGGTTTTAAATTATCTAAAAAGAAAGTTTAAAACTAAGTGTTGACTCGAAAAATAAAGGGTGTATTATTCGCATCCCTTGAGGCGCTAAAGCGACTCAAAACGTTCTTTAACAATATAAAGCAATCATCTGTGTGGGCACTCGTACAGATTGAGTTCTAA